>NZ_JSFF01000028.1:0-55980 GCF_000773485.1 Shewanella sp. ECSMB14101
TTCCCCGGAAAGCCGCGATGAACCTTTTTTTATAGCATTAAGCGAAAGCGTCTTGCAGTGGTGGCACCACCTGCTTCTTACGACTTAACACACCATCTAGCCAAACGCGGCCATTCTCACTGGCTTTACCGTAAGCACGCTCAGTAAGATCGGCATCGTCTGAAACCACAAGCACTTCAGAGCCTTCTTTCATGATATCTGTCAGCAGCAATAGAACGCTGTGACGATTACCTTCTGCCTTAAGCGCGGCGATATCGGCTTCAAGTTCTGCCTTGACGCTGTCAAAAACAGACAGGTCAATCACCTCAAGCTGACCGATACCAACAAGGTTTCCGTTCATGTTGAAGTCTTTAAAGTCGCGCATCACAAGATCACGTGCAGGCGTGCCTTCAACGGCCGACTTAACCTTGAACATCTCCATTCCCAGCGCTTTGTAATCTTCGATTCCGGCAATTTCTGCTAAGGCTTCGACACACTTGATATCGGCTGTGGTGCAAGTAGGAGACTTAAAGATAACCGTATCACTTAAGATGGCGCACATCATGATACCGGCGATATCTTTTGGGATCTCGACGTTGTAGAAATCGTACATCATCTTGATAACTGTGTTACTGCAACCTACTGGACGGATCCAACACTCAAGAGGTGTAGAGGTGGTTAAATCGCCCAGCTTGTGGTGATCGACGATACCGACAATAGTAGCTTGTGCAATATCATCTGGTGCCTGAGTCAGCTCAGAGTGGTCAACGATATAAACCTGCTCTCCGGCGTAGTGCTCTTTATATAGCGGTGCTTCGAAACCAAAGCGATCCAGGATAAAGGCGGTTTCAGGTGAAGGCTCACCAAGTCTTGCGGCAATTGCTTCTTCACCGATCTGGTTTTTTAGATAAGCCAGCGCAATCGCACCACAAATTGAATCTGAATCAGGGATCTTATGTCCCACAACGTACATTGGCATAGTTAACTCTCACATTAAATTTTGCGGCATTTTACCAAAATGAAAATCAATTTACATTACTCCCCTGCCTTTAATTAATTAGACGCTCGTCTAATACGGCGGTTCATACTATTTCTCATCCCATTTAAGGCACAGTTTTTTAGGCTGGCATACGATATTCGACCACCTCAACCTCACCGTCAGGCGTCTCGACCCTATCGTTTTTAATATATTCCATACCAAGCTTGGTCATGATGTTTATCGAACCGCTGTTAGCAGGATCGGTGATAGCGCTAAAATGGCTGATAGGCTGACCGATGACAGAGGCTTGTTCAACCAGTGCCTGACACACGGCTTTCGCTGCCTCGGTTGCATACCCCTTGCCCCAGGCAGACTGCATAAAGCGCCAACCGATCTCAAGATCGTTTGTTTTGGGACTGTCGCTATAAAAATCCATGGGTCTTACTAAAATCCAACCAATAAAGCAGTCGTTAGGCGCTAATTGGCCATCAAGGGTAAAGACTTTCCATAACCCCCAACCAGTGTCGCTATTTGTGAAGCCATGGATTCGGGGCATAAAATAATCTTGGATTTCTGCCATGGTCGATGGCTTGCCGCCGCTAATATAACGCATCACCTCAGGGTCTTGGTTAAGATTAAACAGTAACTGTGCATCTTCTTGCGTGACTAGCTCAAAGCGCAAACGCTTGCTGTTTTCAATGTGCATAGGACTCCTTGTTATGATTAGTGCTTTTCATTTTAGTCAGCGGGTTATGATAGCCACTTTTGATAAACACCAGCAAGGACGCAGAGCAATGAAGGGACAACAAACGAGAGGGAGCGATAATGGCGCTTCCATGCGCCGGGGGAGAATTTTAGATGGTGGTAAAACTAGAAGTCGTAACGTAAACCTAAGCTCACAACAGTGTCATCAAAGTCTTCGTATTGCTTCACATCAAATTGACCTATCTCTGTATGGATACGAGCAGAGTTAGATAAACGGTACTCAGCACCAACTGCCCATTGAGACACTTCAGGTACGACAGCTGTTGACTCGCCAAGTGCACTATATACGCGACCCGCAATTTTACCTGTACCCGAATCATCGCTACCATATTGAGCCTTCAACAATAGTTGTTCAATCTGATAGGTTGCGCTTACGATATAACCGACGCCATCACGCTCTTGATAATGTGTTTTAGTTGGGTTAACAAGTTCAGTTTGTTGAATAATGGTGCCTAGCTTTAATTTATTGAGCTTAACATGACCCACTAAACGGGTTGCTTTAATGTCTTCGATACCGTCTGAATAGGCGACGCCCAAGTAAAAATTACTGGTTTTAAAGAACTTATCTGCATAGGTCACCGCAATTTGATAGTTACCGTTATCTTTACGCAGATCAGAGTCGTTAAAGTAATTGTCTTCCATCAGGTAGCTAACACCTAATTGCAGCTTGTTCCACTTAGGACTCTTGTATTCTAACGAGTCACCGTGACGCTTATCACCAGGCATTAGCCGATCATGCTTTAGACTATAGTTGTCAAACGCATCGGCAAAACCTTTACTCATTTTAAACACAGGATCGATGCGGCCGATTGCTAACTGCCCCGCCTTAGGATGTTTAAAGCCAATAAAAGTCGGACGGGCAGAAAAAGGGTTGTTACCTTTATCTTGGGATGCACCATTCACCCCAACTTCAACTTTGTAAAATAGTGACCAGTCTGCGACCAGCGCAGTCTGTCCTTTAATCCCTATACGGCTGAAGTTATTTTCAAGAATAGTACCGTTTTTACCGGTATGAGTCGCACTACCACTATCGGAATGAGTCACCGAGTAATCGAGTCGGCCATAAAAATCGACAAGTTCTTCGGCTATGACCTGAGGGGCGACAAACAGGCTAGTGGCTAACAATGTTAATGTGAAAGTTTTCATGATCATCATCTCTTTTGGACTAAGTGTTGTTATTTAGATGCAGGATGCTTATGCTCGGCTATCACACCATCTAGACGCATCTTGTTATAAAGTTTTTCCGCTTGATCTAGATAGAGATCCCAAGAGCTAGAACGTTTAGTAAAACCGGTGGCGGCGTAGTTACCTGTATCACCGGTTGCTGGCAAGTCATTGATATCGAACAGTGAGCCGCCAGCCTGCAGATGCGTGTTAAGGGCATCGATCATCACGTTGAAACCTATGCGCGCCGGCTCTGAATAGTTAATTGAGTCATACTTGGATTGGCGATAGAATTTTTTCAGCGAAGCATCCTGTATCTGAGCCTTTTCGTCGGCAAAGATCTCGTCAAAATGCGCTTTAACAATCTGCTTGGAAGCTGGATCTACCACTAGGCGTAACATGGCTGTGACGCCAGTCCACTGCCCCTTTTCATCAAGCACTTTCTCGGCCAACTGATAAAACTTAAGAGTGCTGCCTTCACCTTGAATACGATGATGGATCTTTGCCGTTAGCGGGATCATAGATTGTTGAATACTGTTGGAAGCACCAGCAACAATATCTATGCCTAAGTATCTGAGTCGATTAGGTTCCTTTAACTTATTGGCCAACTTGGGATCATGATTAGGGTTTGGCTCAAAGGTCAATTTATTCTGCTCAACCATGAGTTTTTCCATGGTTAATGCAGACTGTACCCATGCCGTTCCTTTCTTCTTGCCCATGGTGAAGTTATACTCAGACATGCGTTTAGGTACGTCTTGATACAGGCGGGTATAGTAATTTGGACGACCGCTTTCATTAAATTCAGCCAAGATCACATCATCTTTATCCTGGCTATTGGTCACTATGGTCATACTGCCCATGTGGCCCTGTCTGAATCGTGCCTCCTCGTAATAATAGTCACCAACGAGCAAGCCCAATTTAGGTTGTATCGACCACTTTAGTTTAAAATCGTCGCCGCCCTGCTCCTCTTTTGAACCCACAGTAACGTACTTAGGTTGAATGCCACTGCTGCGCGGTAAGTCGTTAACAGCTCTTAAGATACCGTTAGAAGAATAGGTTGCGCCGGACACTGCATCTATACCTTCATGACCATTGTTTTTAACGATCTTAGGAAGCAGGCGTTCAGCATTAAGATAAAGTGACTCGGTTTCTTTGTGGGACTTAGTTTTGATATCGACTATCTCACCGTGTTCCACTTTTACTTCTAAAACAATCTGGCTTTTCTTTCCTTTTGCCTGTACCTGATGAACACCATCAACATACTTCCCCTGAGTGGCTTGTGAGGCGCACCCTAGGGCAGATAGTGTTGCCAAACCAATAGTTGAAACAATAAGACTTTTTTTAAACTTCTTGGACATTGCCATTTTATTATTACCTGTACTGCTTAAAGTTATTTATCAGGGTAAGCCTTAAATAATTGGCGGCAACTGCGGAAAACCGTAGTTTAAGACAGCAACGTTAATAACTTTGAACCAGGTAACAAAATAACGCAGTTGTTTTTTAATAAAACTCACCTCATGCTAATAATCAGTCATCGCACACTTATTATTTTGACGAATGAAAAATATATTTTTGTTAATTAATTTCGTTATAACCATACTTTTCTCAGCAATGGGTTATACAGCTGAAATAGACGGAACTGCCGTTGTTTTAGCCAAAGAAAAATATTCGCCACAGGTATTGGAAAAGTTTTATCAATGCCATGGTAATGCACTCATTGATATGGAAGAAGATCGCGCCACACTAACGACGTTGAACTATTTTGGTACCTCCATCAGTGTTACCCTCTACCAAGCCGCCACAGAGCTTACCGAGGCCACACTGTGCAACGCCTTATCCGTCATACAGGACTATCACTATTTGGCATCCAATTATGCTACCTACCCCCATTTAACCAACATAAAGACTATAAATGAATCTCCTACGGCCACGCACCACATTGACGCTCAACTCGTTGATTTAATAGCAACCGCCATTGAGTGGCATCGCAAGAGCCAGGGCTATTTTAATGTCGCTCTATCGCCCGTTATCGATCTTTGGCGAGAGAAACGTTTTAAGTGCCTGAAAAGCCCTGATGCGTGCGAACTGCCGAGCGAGCAGTCTTTGAAAAATGCTGCGCAATATATCGATATCAATAACATCTCCTTAGACAAGCAGGCCAACACTGTTACGCTGGCAGCGGGGATGAGCCTCGATCTTGGTGGTATTGCCAAAGGTTGGATGGTAGAAAAACTGTTTGATCAGCTGAGGCGTGACGGCGCGACTCGATTCGTGATCAATGCAGGTGGCAACATTCGACACTACGGACAACATCCCAGCGGTCGCGACTTTATCACGGCCATCGAAGACCCTGTTTGCAAACAGAGTGAATTTACCCTACAAAAATGCCAAACCCAGCAAGGGCGCTACCATGAAATAATCAGTGGCCAGAATCTCACCGTGGTAAGTAGCGGTAACTATTTGAGATATTTCGAGGTTAATGGTAAGCAGTATCATCACATTATTGATCCCAACACCCTTTATCCAGAAAAAGAAGGTGTTGCGGTGACTGTCATACTATCGAGCGAACATATATATGCCGATGTTATTTCTACCATGTTGTTTCTAATGCCGATTGAGCAAGGTTTAAAATATGTCAATAGCCAGCCCTGGATTGAGGCAGTTTGGTATTTAAATAAAGAAGGCGACAAAATAACCTCATCTGACTTTAATAAATATAAACTTGAATAAGATCAAAATTAAAAGCAAGGTTTATTTTATTAAATAGCTATAGTGGTTTTCCGCAAACTTATAGCTGTTGTGAACAAGATCACCATAGAAACTCAATAGATTAAAACATTGCAAAATAATCAGTCATAATTAGCCTATTGTTTCGCATCTAGATAAGCCTATGAAATACCCGTGGTCATATAGCAGCATTTTCAACGATACTCAAAGTCGCCGTGGGTGTCGATTCGGAAAAATCCTAGCCATCAAGTACCTGAATGCTAGATTGCGTAACATTGGGGGCGTAGGTTTACTGCTCTTCTTGCTGGCTAGCCAGGTTAATGTCGTTATGGCTAATGGCGTCACACCTACAGATGCTAGCAACAAGGGGCAAACATATACCGTAGGGGCACTTGCTTTTGCCGATCCTGATATCGTTTATCAGCGATGGGCCCCCTCTTTAGCCAGAGTGTCAGCGCAAACCGGTATCGACCTGATATTGATCCCCCTTAGACCTGATCAGCTGGTTGAAAGAGTGTCAAATAATGCCCTTGATTTCATCATAGGTAACGCACTTATCACAGTGGCTTTAAAAAAAGACTATGGTGTCAGTCATCTACTAACGCTTGTGCCCCTCAAGCATGCTAATCCTGAGCAAGCCGTTGGAACTGCGTTGATTGCTAAGCGCTCACTTAATATCGATACGTTACAGGATCTCAAGCGGCTGAAGCTTGTATCTTCGGATCCCAATGCATTTGGTGGCTTTCAAATCTTTGCCGGTGAACTGATCGATCAAGGCATCAACCCTTATAAGGATCTTAAAAACCTCAAATTTGTCGGATTTCCTCAAGAGAAATTAGTCAATTATTTGCAAGACGGCAGTGCCGATGTGGCCATTTTGCCCAGTTGCGTGCTCGAATCGTTAGTCTCTCAGAAAAAGGTTACAGAGGAAGAGTTTCATGTGCTGTTGCCGCAATTTCACCAAGGATTTAACTGCCAAACTTCGGGCTCCCTCTACCCGGGTTATGCCTTCTCAAAGTTAGGTAATACCGAACATCAAATTGCACGCCAAATAGTACGTGCACTACTCGATATCAATCAAGACGATCAAGAGGCTAAGATCGGGCGTTATCTTAACTGGTCTGTTCCCGTTGAGGATAGTCAGGTATTTAGCCTTTTAAAACGCCTAGAGCGTTGGCCATTCGTCACAAACTGGCAGCGACTGGTAGAAAAGGCGATTCCGTGGGTCCTGGTGGTCGCTATCATCTTGCTGCTTGGTTACTTTCATCACCTTAGGGTAAAAAGATTGGTAATAAAACGAACTCAGGCACTTAGTGATGAAATGACCCAACATGAAAACACCCAAAAGGCCCTCTTTGAACAACAAAAACAGTTTTACAGAGCTCAACGCATTCTATTAACCGGTGAAATGGCCTCAGGGATTGCTCATGAGCTCAATCAACCTCTGGCAGGCATTCGCTATTTGGCCCAAGGAAGTATCTACCGATTGACCGATACGCAGACCGACCTAAAGCATGCGCTGAGCAAGATGTTACAACAGGTAGACCGAGCGCAAAATACCATAAAGCGCTTTCGGCAGTTTTGCCAGCAACCGAGTGTTTACCAAGATAATGATCTTAAAGAGCTTATCGAAGATACACTCAATTTAATGCAACCTGACTTTAATCGGATAAGCCTCAAACCTCAGCTTTTCTTATGGCCACTGACGGTTAATGTCGATGCCAGTCTAATGCAGCAGGTCTTTGTCAATTTGCTACGTAACTCATTAGATGCCATGGAAGAGTGTCCCGAGCCACAACTTGCCATCGCGATTACTAATGATGCTGACAATGCCATCATTACCGTCAGTGACGCAGGCACAGGCCTAAGTGACGCGGCATTAAAGCGCTTGTTTTTTCCCTTTGAAACATCTAAGGCTAATGGCCTGGGGTTGGGAATGGTAGTCTGCAAGCGCATCATAGAGGAGCATGGCGGTAAGATCCGCGCCTTTAATAACCACACCGTAGTAAACAAAGAACCGCTAGTGCAAGATTTTGGAAAGCAATTTCCTCATTTCGACACTGGCCTAACCATAGTCGTCACACTGCCCCTTAAGGAGGCTCGATGTGTAAGCTCTATTTAGTCGATGATGATCAAGACGTTTTGGACTCCCTACATTGGATGCTTGAGGGGATGGGCTATAGCCCTGAGACCTTTTTAAACGCAGATAGTTTCCTCGCAAAGGTCGACCTGCAACAACCAGGTGTTGCCATCTTGGATATTCAGATGCCCGGTATGGATGGTATCGAACTGCTACAACATATTGGCCAGCAAGGCAGCCCACTGAGCGTGATCATGTTAACGGGTCACGGTACGATTTCGATGGCGGTTCAGGCGATACAACAAGGCGCGTTAGATTTTTTAGAAAAACCAGCTGACGGAGATAAATTACTCGATTTATTGATAAAGGCTAAGCAAGCGACCCAGCACGCTTTTGAACGTCAGGCGTTGAAACTCTGTATCGCTCAACGTCTTGCACTGTTAAGCCCGCGGGAGCAGCAAGTCATGAACTATGTGTTAGCTGGCAAGCTTAATAAAGTCATTGCCGCAGAACTGAATGTGGCCCAGCGAACCGTCGAGCTTCACCGTCAAAAAGTGATGCAAAAAATGCAAGTGAGTAACGTTGCTGAGTTGGCCTATTTAACGGCGCTGCACAAGAGTTAATCGATTGATTGCTGAGTGCATAAAAGTATCCCTATGATTATTAAAAGGTTACTCTAAATTTAGTCGTTATGAGCATCAAAACTACAAGCGAAACCTTACATCTTTAGAGAGACGCAGTTACTATGATGTGATGGCAGCGAGCCTTCATTTTCAAAGCTTGAGCAAAACCGCAATTATAATAACGGATATTTAAATTTTCATGTCTCCTAAGCCGCTCTTAACAAGTCTAGTATTTGCCAGTTCTCTCTTTTTTATTCAAACATCTTTGGCCCAATCACTCTCTGCCAACACCTTGAGTGAGCGTTTCGCAAAACAGTTCAAACAGAGCCTAAAGCAAGAAAAGGTGCCTGGTGGCGCCTTTGTGATCGTTCAAGGTACCAACATTGTCAAACTTGGCACCTATGGTAAACGTCAGCAAGGCAGAAATAAGAAAATTGATGCCGATACTGTATTTCGACTTGCGTCTGTATCAAAAACCTTTGCGGGCACATTGGCCAGTCAGTTGGTGCATGAACATCAACTCAGTTGGCAGCAACCGATTAATCAGTATCTACCAGAGTTTTCTTTAGCGGAGCCTGCTCAGAGTAAGGCGATCACCCTGGGGCACATCATAGGCCAAAGTACGGGTCTGATGCCAAATAGCTACGACAACTTGGTTAACGCAAACGTGGCGCTAGATAAGATCATCCCCAAATTTAGCGAACTCTCCCCCATCTGCGCCCCCGGTATCTGTTATAGCTATCAAAACGTAGCCTTTTCGTTTATTGAACAAGCAATTGAACGCGAAAGCGGTAAAAGCTACGAGTCTTTGCTTAAAAATAGACTGTTTACACCGCTAGCCATGGATACGGCATCAATTGGATATGACGCTTTTACTCAGACGCCTAATCGCGCCGAGCCTCATATCAAAACGCGATATGGTTTTAAACAGGTTCAGGTCAAACCTAATTACTACCAACTGGCTCCTGCCGCTGGCGTGAATGCCAGTATCAAGGATATTGCAAAATGGTTGGTCGCCAACATGGGCCACAAACCAGAGGTGATCTCACCGCGCGTACTTGAAGATGTCACCACACCGGGTGTGCGAACCAGCAAAGAGCTACGCCGGCGTGACTGGACTCCTTACCTTGACGATGCCCATTACGGTAAAGGTTGGCGAATTTATCAATTTAACGGTCATAAGCTGATTTATCATGCTGGCTGGGTGGCGGGATATGTTGCTGAAGTGGCATATTCACCTGAACTTGATTTAGGTATGGCAATGCTACTTAACGGCGAGTCGCGAGTGATCAGTGAGCTCGGTGCAAAGTTCTGGAAAGAGGTTTTTGCACAGCAAAAGCGTGACAGTTAAATGCCTACCTCTATCCGGCCTGCGCCTAAGGGACCAACAGCATTTTCCCAATGAAAGAAGGCGTCATAGATAAAGGATAACTTTTGATGAGGGCGTCATATTCCTGCCCTCATCCCTCTTTGCTCTTGTTACAAAATTCGAAAAGCAGATCCTGACTTTCCTTAGGCGACAAAGCGAGATCCTCGACGTTCAGTGTTAAAAAACTGTCGGGCATCAGCGCCTTCCAACAACCGACAAGCTCAAGGTATTCGTCCCGAAAGGCGGCAAACTCTTTAGCGTCACACAGATAAGCTGGACTGTTTGCGAAATAGTGCTGCATCACCTCTTGGGTATGAGGAGCTAACTCTCGATTAAGGTGTATTACCCTGGCTTGCGGAAATAACTTCATCAATAGCGGTAGGACTTGCACGTCGGCTGCGCTAAGTTTAATAAAAGGTCCTACCGACTCTTCATCTCCCATATTATCTAGGGCTAACCTACCTTCACTACTTTGCATCTGGGAGAGCTTTACAAAATAGCGCTCGGCAAGCTCATTCAATTGAACTTGATTAAGATCTAGGACGCAGCGCGGATAATGTTTAGCCGTCAATCTATAGGCCTCGTCTAACACTGTTTGTGTTGCGGATGACGCCTCTTGATAAACATGACAATTACCCATGGATAACAATGTTTTCGTGAGTATTTGAAAGCCACCTAATGGCAAAGCGATGACAAATATTGGACTAAATTGATTAGCATTTGCTTGCAGCACTAAGCTGTCTGGCGAGATAAACCCCCTCACCGATTGGCTGACAAGGATCTGCTCTTCTGTGCTACGAGGCGTGAAGCTGTGCTGAAGTTTATTGGCTGACTCAAAGTAAGGTGTCGCATCTTGCTGGTTATATATGCTTTGCAACTGCGCTTCGGCGTAGGAAAGCTTCACTTTCATAGACAATGAACAAGCGTCGGTTAGAGTATTCGCGCGTTTTAGGTAAGTCAGCAGGCCTATTAGTTCATCGCGTCTATCTGTGACCAGGTGACCAAGGCGCGCCAATGCCAGCAGGCAATCTAAGCCGAGAGCAACTACTTCAGTCTCCATTATGACCACAGGGGATTGGGTAGCCGTCTCGTTCGAGCCCTGTTTAGCCACATCTGTGAGCAGGTCGTTTAAGGCTAATAGAAAATGACTCTTGGCCTGAATGGGCTCCCCCATCAGTACCTGTTGCACACCAAGTTGATACCTAAGTTCGGCAGAGTCTGGCGCTATCTGATTAGCATAATTGAGCACCATTAGCGCATCTTCGTGGTCGCCAAGCAGATTGTAGGCTCTAGCCAGTAGTTCAAGTGGTATGGTTTCGCCTGACAAGTAGCCACAGGCTTTATTGATCAGCTGCTCGGCGTCTCTAGCATCGCCTTGGAGCAAGGCCAGCTCACCGAGTCCAAGGTAGGTCAAGCCCTTCTCGTGTTCGGAAAGCGGTTGTTTGAGCGCTTCATTAAAGAGTCTGCTCGCGGCCAGATATTCGCCTTTAGCAAGATAATCCTGGGCTTGTGATAAAGAAGACAAGGGCAACCTTTATAACGACAGTTTTAAAGCAGTATGTCCATTAAGCCATGTTAAGCACTTGTTGTATATGATTTTATACATATGACTATCTGCAGATGGCGCCTAGCAAAGAGTTATCAGGCGAGCCTGGTCACCGCTAAATCGCCCCAGCTTTGACAAAATGCCCATCGATTTTGTTTACAAAAGTAGATTGCCTGATACCGGTTATAGCTGAGTTCTGTGGGCTCTAACTCGATGAGATGGCCATAACGAAGATCAAAATTTGAGGGGGTGAGCAGTAGCGCTAATAAGCTGCATACGAGTAAAAGTCGAAACATAGCAACTCCTTAGTCTGAGAGGTAACGCCCCTCATCTAAAGAGGCTATCTGTTAACTATAAGAAACTATTGCTGCCTGCGCAAAACCTGCGCCGACTATTTCATTGTCGCTAAAGAGTCTCGAAAAGCTTGTTTTAGAGTGTCGAGCGGCGTTAAGTCTTGGGTACTCTTGCGGCTGCGGCTGTAAAGAGAGGACTCGATAAAGAGCGAAAACCAAGCCGATAGGCTATTGGCATTGCGCTCCTCTCCTGCGGCGCTT
The DNA here is from genome assembly GCF_000773485.1 of Shewanella sp. ECSMB14101. Classification (NCBI taxonomy): domain Bacteria; kingdom Pseudomonadati; phylum Pseudomonadota; class Gammaproteobacteria; order Alteromonadales; family Shewanellaceae; genus Shewanella; species Shewanella sp. ECSMB14101. Next base: position 11,787 of record NZ_JSFF01000028.1, read on the forward strand.
AATACTAAGCTGGCGACTTCCGCTGTGCCTAGTTGAAAATCTCGACTGCCCTTACGCAGCCCATAGCGAGCGGCTGCATCGGGTGCGAAGGATAATATCGGCAGATGATGCAGGTAAGTGCTCTTATTGAACATCTTAATCGCCTCACGCCAACTTCCGTCCAGCAGCACGAACAGAGGCCGTTTTTGATGTTGCTGTATGTGTTGTGGCAGATGAGTATCACGTACCACGCTTTGTCCGGGCATGGCATATTCACTTGGAAACACCAGATAAGGCTGATATTCATCGGTTTCCAGCAGCTTTAACATTTTATTGTTGGTTAGAGTCCGATTCCAAATAAAGGCGTGGGTATCTGGGATCATATCGGCGATCAACCTGCCTGAGTTGCTCGGCTTTAATACCTCATCATCATACATGATCAGCAAAAAGCTTAAGTTTGAGTCGAGCATTTGCCTTTCATCGCAGGTGCAGTAGGTTTTTGCGAGTAAACAAGCTTCACATCGGTCGAGATTTTTACCTCGTGCATTATAGGGCCGAGTCGAAATCGCTTTTCGATATTGATAACGCTGATGTACTGCGTGGGGCAAAAACGCCATGTGTTCACCTGGAAAATTTATAAAATCACTAACAACTAAGTTAATCGACGATAGGTAATTGTAGACCGCCGGGGAGTCAGACAGAAAGCGAAAAGGCGAACCTTGTTGTTCGCCTTTTTTACCCGAGTCACACCATTACAGAATGCGACGTAACAGAAAGTCGGCTCTAAGGCGCCTAATACGGTTCATGATTTTGCGAACCGGCTTAGGATAGCTGTGTAAGGTATCTATCTGACTGTAATGGTATAAACGCTCTGTATGCTCGAGTATGTGTGCCTGCTCCTGCTTAAACTGCTCTGTCCAAGCGTTGGTTTCATCTTGAAGCAACAAGCCGTTTTCAAGATCTAACGCCCAGGCTCGCGGATTCAAGTTTGAGCCGGTGATCAGGTGGCACTGATCATCTGCGCTAATCCCTTTCAGGTGATAGCTATTTCGCCCATGTTTCCACAGGTGGATATTCAGCAGGCCCTCGTCGATGGCCCACTGCTGGCGCTTGGCAAACTTGCGCAGCGACTGTTCATACATATAGGGCAACGCCCCTATGGTTGAAAATTTCTCTTCCGGTGGAATATAAAAATCATTTGCGGTTTTATCGCCAACCACAATATCTATCCGCTTTCCTTTACGTAGATGTTTGGCTAAGGCCCTGGAAAGAATATAAGGCGGGTTAAAGTAAGGTGTGCAGATAAATAGCGAACGTTGAGATTGAGATACCAGATCGATAACCAATTTGTTCAGCTTATTTTTCTTACGCCCAAGGCCAACAACAGGTGTGATGCGATTACCGGTCTTAGTCGAATGATAGCGATACTTAGCTTTTGCCAATCGCTGCTTTAGACTGCGGACATCATTTTTCTCTGGCAACTGTTCGTTTGCTCTGTCCTGAGTAAGCGAAGTGACCGCTTTATCTTTAACGATATACTCAAAGACCATCTCTCGCATTGAACTGGCTAACTCAGCCGACTCAATCACGTGGTAACGATCGAAACGATAACGATCCCCCTGATGCAGGTAGATGTTATTCAAACTCGCGCCGCTATAGATCACGGTATCGTCAATGATAAATCCTTTGAGATGGAGAACCCCCATAAACTCTCTCGACTTTACCGGTACCCCCAAAATACTAATGGGATGCTCAGCACTGTTCACCACCTCTTGATACATGAGGTAATTACCGCTATCGCCTTTATGGCCGATCAGTCCGCGTCGCGCTCGGTGAAAATCCACCAATACCGTGATATCGAGTTCAGGGCGCGCTGCTTTTGCGGCCATAAGCGCGCCTAACACCTCTCTGCCTGCCTCATCATCTTCTAGATAAAGCGCAGCAATAGTGATGGCTTTCTTAGCCTTAGCGATCTGTGAGAGTAATTCGGCTTTTAGCGCCGAAGGCGTCAGCAACCAACGAATTGCATCGGTCGGTAACGCTATGCCACCTAGCTTATCCAGCAAGGTATCCTCCTTTAAAAATGGTGACCATCACGGTAGTAGCAGTCAGGCGTTAATGCCTGAAACATGATTGAGATATGTTTAACAGGCGAATGTACAGCGAATATGGCCTGACGAATGTTCTGCTCTACTGTATGACGTGTATTGGGATCTTTGGCGAACCAAAGCACTTCGACCTGCACAAAATGATTGTCTTGTGCGCCGCCTCGATAACTAATGCTAGGTACCCAATCTAAGGTAAAGCTCTCAGGCTTTAGCTGACATGTTTCGGCGAGTGTATCGAGTAAAGTATTACTCATAGTGCATACCGCTTCTTGCGGTAAACCGCGCATACGAATGTGTGGCATACTGGCCCCGTCCCAAATCTTAAGGGGTAGAAATTACCGATTTAAGTGGTTTGGAGCAAGGCTTTTCTGTTTCAGGCTAATGTCTAAGCCCAAAAGCGCGTTAAAATTAAACAGAATGATGATAAATGCGTGGTTGTTAGGCGCCTAAAGCTTAATTCTTATTTAAGTCACGTCGACGCATCGCAAAACACGATATAATGCCAGGCTCAGAAAATATAAGGTCTCAACATGAATAAAAAGATTTTATTAACCCTGGCCGTGACGCTACTAGCCGCGTGGGGGATATTTCACTTTAAAGCGCAGCTTGGGTTTTTCGTCCTGCCACTGTTTATCATTCTGGTGCTCTATGTCACCTTGCGTCTCTATCGACTCATGGAAAAAGATGAGCCTCAGCAAGATGACTAGCCGCGACAACTTAGCCTCGACAACTATACAAGGACGTTAATGACATCGATGTTTAAGAAAATCGGGATACCTGGCGCTGTTTTAGGCGCACTACTCTTTATGCCCTCGCTCAGTGCTGCCCCAAGCGAAGGTGATGGCTATTACGATAATCTCATGTTAGTGATTGCGCCACCTCATTCCCAAGTTGCCGTAATCGCCAAAGATCTTGCTAGCGATACACTTATCTATCAACATAACGCAGACACGCTACTCTTACCCGCCAGCACTCAGAAGTTGCTTACCGCACTTGCGGCCAAAGCCCAATTAGGTGATGAATTTCGTTTTACGACGCGTTTTCAATCCAAGGCAAAAGTAATTCAGGGCACTCTCAAAGGCGATCTCTATCTTCTCTTTAGCGGCGATCCCACTTTAACCACAGAAAATCTGAGAGACTTGCTCAAGGCGCTTGCCGATAAAGGAGTACGCCAAATTGAAGGCAATCTATTACTTGCCGGTGAATCGGATGAACAGACACGTGCACCAGGATGGGTCTGGGACGACCTGGGGATCTGTTACGCAGCGCCCGTCTCTAGCTTCGTCATTAATCAAAATTGCGTGCAAGGTCAACTTAAACCAAAACTGGCGAGTAACGATAGCATACTCAAGTTTCCTCGTTACCAGCCCATCAAGGTATCGACCACGGCTAAATTTGATAAAACCCAGCAAGAGCCGTTTTGCGAACTTCGACTGGCACGCTTACCTGATAACCATTTCCACCTGAGTGGTTGCTACCCAGGCGATAAGCCGCTTAACCTTGCCATTGCAGTTGATGACCCTGCCCTATTTGCTAAGCAGACAATGGCGCAGCTATTAAAGACAGCGAACATCAAATTCAAAGGTGAGTTGGCTGTGGCCAGTCACCTGCCCGCCGGGCTGTCGACATTAGCCAGCCATGATTCTAAACCTTTGCCAGCGCTTTTAGAGGTAATGCTACAAGACTCGGACAATCTCATTGCCGACAGCCTGTTTAAAGCCATTGGCGCGAGCTACTATCGTCAGGCAGGTAATTTTGTTGTCGGCGCGAAAGCCGTTAAGGCTATTTTGGGGGCTTTAGGCATAGACTTAAGCCACGCACAGATCATCGATGGTTCGGGCCTATCCAGATATAATCTGCTTTCAGCCCAGCAACTGGCGCAGGTATTGACTGTGGTCGCTAAAGATGAGCGATTTGACGAACTGATAGGCCTCCTTCCAGTCGCTGGCGTAAGTGGCACCTTGACCTACAAACGAGGTTATCGGCAGGCACCTCTAAAAACGAGAGTCGCCGCTAAAACGGGTTCGATGCAAGGCGTCGACAACTTAGCGGGTTTCCTCAATACCTATGATAAACAGCAACTCCTATTTGTCGTACTGGAAAACGGCCAGAGCAGCAAAAGCAAAAAGGAGAGTCTAGCCCCCTTCAGCGCGCTATTTTTACAGAGTCTTTTTGATACCAAGCAGCAAGTAGGCAGTAAAGCGACTAACCTCGAAGAAAGCGCTGCGGTTGAAGGCTCAAAATAGAAAACGCCCGAGATGATGCGTCACCTCAGGCGTTTTTATTAGCTAAAGCGGGTTAGCCTTTAAAACTGCTCAGCTTCCATCGCCATGATACTGGTGTCTCCAGCGTTCACCTGAGCAAGGTGATAATCAACCTTTGGCAGTAGTTTCGCAAGATAGAAGTTCGCCAGTTGCTGTTTCGTTTGGGCAAATTGTACATCATGGTGATCCGCAGCTTTATCGGCCATTAACAACCAGAAATAACCATAGATCAGGTGACCAAAGGCATCGAGGAAATCAACAGCGCTGGCGTTGATCAATGCTGGACTTGTCAACTTGTGCTCATTAATGAAATGCGCCGTGGCTAACAAAGCGTCGAAACGGCTTGATACCAACGCTTTATCATCGGCTGATACATGAGTCAGATCTGATAAGGCGTTATTGGCTTCCTGTATGAACTCTTTCAGGGTACGCAGATCGTCTCCGGTCGTTTTTCTGCCCAAAAAGTCGATGGCCTGAATACCATTGGTCCCTTCATAGATCTGGGCGATACGGGTATCACGCACCAGCTGCTCTATGCCAGTTTCGCGAATATAGCCGTGACCACCAAAGACCTGCTGCGCCATCACTGCGGCATCTAAACCACGATCGCTTAGGAATGCCTTAGCCACTGGGGTTAACAGGCCAACATAGCGCGCCGCCTTTTGTTGCGCCTCACCTTCCCCAAACTTAGCAATATCCAACTGCTGTCCCGTAAAGACGGACAAGGCTCGGCCAGCTTCTGTGTAGCAACGGATATTTAACAGCATACGGCGTACATCACCGTGTACTAATATCGGGTCGCTAATCGCATCAGAGCCGCCTGCGGCTTGCCCCTGCAAACGCTCTTTGGCATATTCACTAGCCATCTGATATGCAGCCTGTGAGGTACCCAGCCCTTGTATGCCGATCGCTAAACGCTCATAGTTCATCATGGTAAACATACAAACTAAACCGCGATTTGCCTTACCAATGAGATATCCCTGCGCTTCATCGTAATTCATCACACAAGTGGCAGAGCCTTTGAGGCCCATTTTGTGTTCGATTGAACCTACGCTAACGCCATTGGCTTCACCTAAATTACCATCGTCATCCACTTTAATCTTAGGCACTAAAAAGAGTGAGATGCCGTTACTATCCGGCAGTTTAGCCAGCACTAGGTGAATGACATTCTCGGTAAGGTCGTGGTCACCACCGGTAATGAAGATTTTACTGCCTGAAATCAGATAACTGCCATCCTCTTGAGGCACAGCCTTAGTGCGGATATTACGCAGATCAGAGCCAGCCTGAGGCTCAGTCATGTCCATCGCACCGGCCCATTGCCCCGAATAGAGATTAGGTAGATATTTTTCTTTTAAGTCTTCGCTGCCATGGGCATTAATACACAGCGCGGCGCCAGCGGTCAGCGAGCCGTAAAGCGTAAAGGCGTTACAGCCGCCGTAGGCCATCTCATCAACTAATACCCCAAGCATCTTAGGCATGCCCATGCCGCCAAATTCAGGGTCGCCGCATAGGCCTACCCATCCCCCCTCGGCATACTGGTCATATACCGCCTTATAGCCATCGGGTGTGATCACTTTGGCATCTTCGAAGCGAACACCTTGCTCATCACCAGGACGATTAATAGGATGGATAAGATCTCGTGCGATCTTGTCTGCCTCATCTAGGATAGCCAGAGCCGTATCCATATCGACGACCTCAGCAACCGACGGTAACTCGGCCCAAGTTTGCGGCGCATCAAATACGCGCTCTAACAAAAATTTCATGTCGGCTAACGGTGCCTGGTATGGATTCATTTTGACTCTCTCAAACGAAGGATTTAAACAGTTGTTTTAATCTATCTTACTTATCTTCGAGAATAAAGCCTTTTACATGAAAATTGTCTTATCGTAGGCAATAAAAAGCCCCGCATTTTGTGCGAGGCTTTTTAAGGCATCATCTGTTACCACATCAGATCATCTGGGATGACATAATCGGCGTAAGGGTCGTCCTCCTCGGCCTGCTGGGTATTATCATCTTGTTGCCAGAGATAGCCACACCACTCAGGTACCAGTAAATTGACCCGTTCGGCAAGTTTATGGGGCACCAAATAACTCACGTCTTCGTGGCGCACGATACCCAGCTGACCATTTAACAGTTGTCCCTGAAGCTTTTCGTTGACGTATACCGAATAGATCTTAGTGCCCAAGGTATAGTTAAATTTAAGTTCACCATCTTTTGGCAAATCGATGGCACAGCGCTTAAATTCAGTGATAAGGCCTCTCACCTGCCCCTTTTCCATCGCCTGGGCAAAACGCTGCTCGTTGAGCGCCTTATCTTTGTCGATCTGCGCCTGCTTCTTCGCGGCGATCTCCTGTTTTAATGCTTCGGAACCATCATCGACCTTAGCCTTTCTGTCCCGGCGTTTTTGTGTCTTGGCATCTCGTACTTTTTGTTTACTAACGAGACCAGCTTTTAATAATTGCTCTTGAAATGGATTTGCCATTAATCTTCTCACTCATATGACAGCGCATTTAACACTGTCGATTTCACTCTTTACGTTGGGCTAACTTACCCAATTCGCTCATGGCCATACTGGCGCCGCCAAGTGACCAGCCGCCATCAACCGGCAGTATAGTGCCTGTGATGTAACTCGCCAGCGGCGATGCAATAAACAGCGCGGCATTGGCAACATCTTCGCATTGCCCATTACGTTGCAATGGGACACTATGGGCTACGGCCTGTTGTAGGGCGTCACTTGGCGCTAATCGGTTAAACCCTTCTGTATCGGCAATGGGACCAGGGACTAATGAATTGACCCGAATCCCCTCTCTGCCCCATTCCAGCGCCAGACTCTTAGTCAACATATCAACGCCCGCCTTAGCGGCGCTAACATGTGACTGCATTGGCATGGCAATGTACGCCTGAGGCGCAGAGATCTGCACTATTGCGCCACCAGGTCTACACATCAAGGGGTAAGCCTGCTTCAATACATGAAAGCTGCCAAGCAGATCGATGTCCATAACGGATTTAAAGCCATTTTCAGATAGATCTGCCGCAGCGGCGGGAAAGTTTCCGGCTGCGCCGCTCACCAAGACATCCAGTGTTTCATATTGCTCGGCGATATGCTTAAAACCAGCCTTTAATGCATCGAGATCTCGCACATCAAAACTCACACCGAGCATCTTACCCTTGGGGTTAATTGCTTGCAGAGACTTTACTGCGGCGTCCACCTTTTCTTGACGACGACTGGCGACCGCCACATTGGCCCCTGCGCTAGCGAAGGCTTTAGCAATGCCTAGGTTGATGCCGCTGGTTCCACCGACAACAAAGACATTTTTCCCTTGATAATCAAACATAGTCACTCCATCCTGATGTGCGCTTGTAAGGGGCTAAGTTAGGAGCCTGTCACCTTAAGGTCAAGCTATTTCAGCGACGCGTGAATCGCCGTCAGTGCCGCAAGTGGGTCGGCCGCTTTAGTAATAGGTCTGCCGATCACCAGGTAGTCAGAACCCGCTGCCAGCGCCTCGGTTGGCGTCATCACTCGGTGCTGATCGCCCTTGTCGCTACCAGCCGGTCTTATACCTGGCGTCACTAGCTTGAACTCTGGACCAAACTCTGCCTTTAGCATACTGGCTTCCTGCGCTGAGCACACAATACCGTGAAGGCCGGCTTGCTTTGTCAACGAAGCCAAGCGTTTAACCTGTTCAGCGGCTGGAACATTAATCCCAAGCAGCGCAAGCTCGTCATCGCTCATCGAGGTCAATACGGTGACCGCGATCAGCAGCGGTGCTTGAGCGCCATAAGGTTCCAGTGCCTTTTGCGCGGCTTGCATCATAGCCAATCCACCGCTGGCATGGACATTCGTCATCCAAACGCCCAGCTCTGCAGCCGCCGTCACCGCTTTAGCCACTGTGTTGGGGATGTCATGGAATTTAAGATCCAGGAACAGGTCAAAATCACGACTATGGATCTCTTTCACCAGATCGGGGCCGAAGAGAGTAAACATCTCCTTGCCAACCTTAAGACGACACATATTGGGATCTAACTGGTCTATGAGCTGCAAAGCTTCGGATTTATTATCGTAATCTAACGCGACTATAATAGGTTTGTTGCTCATTATGCTCTCCTGTTGCTTTGCATATTATTCTTTCATTACTCCCCGTCGAGTCCACGGATCCGCTTGATGGTGCCCCAGCTCTTGCAAGAGGGGCAATGCCAATAGAGAGTATGTGACGGGAATCCACACTCGATACAGCGGTAACTAGGACGGAATTTTATCTGTTGCTCAACCAGCTCGGCTAACATGTTCAGGCTCTGTTTTGCTTGACCATCTTCGGCGTGCTGGATCTGCATTTTCATCAGATGTTGGAAACTTTTCATGGTCGGATGACGATAGAGACCATCAAGTATCAGCTTTTCAGCATCTTGCTGCTCACCTTGGGTAATCATCTGCTGTGCAAGGGTGATCGCAACGCTAGCACCAGCCCCCTGCTCTAACGCTTCACGCAGTAGCTCGCGGTAGGCACTGAGATCGTCCGTTGATTGATAGACCTCTTTAGCGATGGCGAGTGCTTCGGGGAAGATCTCGATATCGGCTTCTTTCAATCGGTTTAGCATCTCTTTGCTGCGACCATAATCTTGCTGATTCAGATAGAGCTTGGCAGCGTTTAGCATAGCGCGCCCACACTTGGGATCCTGCTTGATGGCCTGCATCAAATGCTTTAGTTTTAACTCGCTGTCGGAGGCTTCATCAGCCAATTCACAATAGAGGTGTGCTTGTAGGTGTTTTAGAGATTGCTGGCGTTTACGCTTCAAACTCTTGATGATATCGATTGCTTTTTGCCAATCTTTGGTCACCTGATAGATGGCAATAAGTTGATCTTCAGCTTCTTCGCTGTGATCCTCTTGGCGGACCAAATTGAGAAAGATCTCTTCGGCTCTGTCGTAGAAACCGGCAGCCAAATAATCTTTACCTAGCTCCATCATAGCAATATCGCGCTGCTCAGTGGTCAGCGTCGGACGGGCGATTAGGTTTTGGTGAATTCGGATGGAGCGATCAACCTCCCCCCTTTTACGAAACAGGGAACCAAGAGATAGGTGGGTATCAATAGTGTCATCATCCACATCCAGCATGGAGATAAAGAGATCGACAGCCTTATCTGACTCGTTCGACAGAAGAAAGTTTAGGCCGGTAAAGTAATCACGGCTTAACTGTTTACGCTTACTATTCTGCTTATGCCTGATACTACGGCGACCCATATACCAACCATAACCGGCGGCAATAGGTAACAACAGAAACAGAATCTCTAACATATTAAGCGTTTACTTCCTTCGCTTGATGTTCAATTTGAGAAGATGGTGGTAGCGCTTCAGCGGGAAGTTTAGCTTCTAACTGATCAATTTTCTTATTGGCGCGACGCAGTTGTAATCTGACTTTGGTGATATGGTAGATGGCAAATAACCAACTGACTAAGAAGCCTGCTAAAAACACCACACCAAGCACGACAGGTAAACGATATTCGCCTTGAGCCACAAAATAACTGATGGTCACCAGTTGCTCGTTGCGTGCACCAAACAATAAAGCCAAGACGAAAAATAGGGCGACAAGTACAGTCGCGATAAATGACTTCACGTTACTCTCCATAAACCCGTGGTGATGGATTGATTATCCAAGAATTTTAACGAACTAGCTAGCCATACCTGGAGTTTAGACATAAAAAAACCTCCTTTCGGAGGCTTTTAAAACAATGTCATTTACGAGTTGATAGCATCAACGCGCTCACGCAGTTCTTTGCCAGGCTTAAAGTGCGGTACATACTTGCCTTCCAGTTCAACTGAAGTCCCAGTCTTAGGATTACGACCTGTACGTGGTGCACGATAATGAAGGGAAAAACTACCAAAGCCACGGATCTCGATACGGTCACCGCCTTCTAATGTTGTTGCCATCTGCTCCAACATCTCTTTAATAGCGCTTTCTACTTCTTTTGCCGACAGCTGCGACTGCCTACTGGCAAGTTTTTCGATCAGTTCGGATTTAGTCATCCTGTACCCTCTATAATCAAGCCAAACACAGTCACCTAGCGGGGATGTTGCCATCCCCGAACTTCAGGCGAATTATTTGCGAGCCGCTTTGAACGCTTCAGCCATGGCATTGCTCATAGCAACGTCATCTTGCTTGTTCAAGTTAGCCATCGCTTCCTTCTCATCAGCTTCGTCTTTCGCTTTGATAGACAGGCTGATTGAACGGTTCTTGCGATCAACACCCATGAACTTAGATTCAACAGTGTCACCTACTGAGTATACAGTAGATGCATCTTCGATGCGCTCACGAGAGATGTCAGAAACACGTAGGTAACCTTCTACGGTGTCAGCCAACTCAATAGTTACGCCTTTCGCGTCTACTGCTGTAACAGTACCAGTTACGATAGCACCTTTCTTCTTATCTGCAAGATATGCATTGAAAGGATCGTCTTCAGTCTGCTTAACACCTAGGCTGATACGCTCACGCTCTGGGTCAACTGACAGTACAACTGCACTGATTTCGTCGCCCTTCTTGTAGTCAGATACAGCTTCTTCGCCAGTACCGTTCCAAGAGATATCAGATAGGTGAACTAGACCGTCGATGCCACCGTCAAGACCGATGAAGATACCGAAGTCAGTGATTGACTTGATCTTACCAGTAACTTTGTCGCCTTTAGCATAACGCTCTGCGAAGTCATCCCATGGGTTAGTCTTACACTGCTTAAGACCTAGAGAAATACGACGACGCTCTTCATCGATGTCTAACACTAGAACTTCAACTTCGTCACCTAGGTTAACAACCTTAGATGGGTGGATGTTCTTGTTAGTCCAATCCATTTCAGAAACGTGTACTAGACCTTCAACGCCTTCTTCGATTTCAACGAAGCAGCCGTAGTCAGTTAGGTTAGTGACGCGACCAGTTAACTTAGTGTTTTCTGGGTAGCGCTTGCTGATTTCTAACCATGGATCTTCGCCAAGTTGCTTAAGACCTAGTGAAACGCGAGTGCGCTCACGATCGTACTTAAGTACTTTAACGTTGATTTCGTCACCAACGTTGACGATTTCAGATGGGTGCTTAACGCGCTTCCAAGCCATATCTGTGATATGTAGAAGACCGTCTACGCCACCTAGGTCAACGAATGCACCGTAGTCAGTCAGGTTCTTAACGATACCCTTAACGGCTTGACCTTCTTGTAGGTTTTCAAGTAGCGCATCACGCTCTGCACTGCTTTCTGATTCGATAACAGCACGACGAGAAACAACAACGTTGTTACGCTTCTGGTCTAGCTTGATAACCTTGAATTCTAGTTCTTTGTTTTCTAGGTGAGCAGTGTCGCGAACTGGGCGAACGTCAACTAGAGAACCTGGTAGGAACGCACGGATACCGTTTAGTTCAACGGTGAAACCGCCTTTAACCTTACCATTGATGACACCGATTACAGTTTCAGCATCTTCGTAAGCTTTTTCTAGAACGATCCAAGCTTCGTGACGCTTAGCTTTCTCACGAGAAAGTTGAGTTTCACCGAAACCGTCTTCAACCGAGTCTAGGGCTACGTCAACTTCGTCGCCAACTGCGATTTCTAGAACGCCTTGAGCGTTTTTGAATTGCTCAGCTGGGATTGGGCTTTCAGACTTAAGACCTGCGTCAACCAGTACCATACCGTTCTGGATTGATACGACAGTACCACGAACGATAGAACCTGGACGGAACTCAAGTTGTTGAAGGGATTGTTCAAATAGATCAGCAAAAGATTCAGTCATGTTAATTTACTTTAAGTAATAAACCACAGCCCATCCTAGACGTGGAGTCAGATTAATCATTTGTCCCATCCTTGTGACAAATCATAAAAACCTTGTCTCTTAGAGGGCAAGGTCAGGTAATTTTTGCTTGATGTGTGCGAGCGCAAGCTCAACCACTTCATCAATGCCGATAGCCGTAGTATCGATCACCAATGCATCCTCGGCTGGAACCAGAGGGGCTACGGGACGATTCATATCACGTTCATCACGCTCAATGACCTCGGCTAAAAGACGGTCGATATTAACATCGAAGCCCTTGTCCTGCAACTGATTATAGCGCCTTTGGGCCCTTTCCTCAGCCGATGCCGTTAAATAAAGTTTAGCGGGTGTTGTCGGAAAGACGACAGTGCCCATATCGCGACCGTCGGCGATAAGACCAGGTGCCTCTGCAAACGCTCGTTGGCGACGCAGTAAAGCCTCGCGAACGCTAGGAAATGCGGCTACTTTGGAGGCGGCATTTGAGCACTCTTGGCTACGAATCTCATGAGAGACGTCTTCACCTTCTAAGACAACTTTAATGCCGTTTGCTTTAGCCGTAATGAATTGCACATCCAGATGTGCGGCTAAAAGCGCCAGTGATGCTTCGTTGTCCAGCTCTACGTTGTGGTGAATTGCCGCCAGGGCCAACACACGATATATGGCACCGCTATCAAGCAGCTTCCATCCTAAACGCGAAGCAAGTATTTGACTAATAGTGCCTTTACCTGCACCGCTTGGGCCGTCAATTGTGACGATGGGAGCCCGTTGTGACATATGATTCTCCAATTTAAATCTATCGTCCCTAAAGATCTTGAATGTCGTCCACGAAAAAACTGCGCGCGCATTATAAACTAAAAGCGTTTAGAAAGCGGCAAAAAGTTACGAATTAACACAATTGGAGCATGGGGCAAAGCGGGCCAAAGGATTCAGCCCGCTGTCAGTGGCAACTTACTGGGCTAAGGCTGCAAACTGCTCAAAATAACTTGGGAAGGTTTTTGATGTGCAATCGGGGTCGTTGATTGTGATCCCACAATCGGCAAAGGCTAACAGTGAAAAACACATAGCCATGCGGTGATCGTTATAAGTGTCGATATCGGCAGTATTTAACTTAGCCGGCGGTGTCACGCTAATGTAGTCGTGGCCTTCTTCGACAATGGCGCCGACTTTACGCAGTTCGGTGGCCATGGCAGCTAAACGGTCAGTTTCCTTGATACGCCAGTTATAGATGTTTCTTAAAGTGGTTGTGCCTTTAGCAAATAGCGCGGCTGTCGCTATGGTCATGGCAGCATCTGGGATATGATTCATATCCAGATCAACGGCATTGAGTGCAGCACTTCTGGCAATGATATAATCGTCGCCCCACTCTATTTCTGCGCCCATTTTTTCAAGCACATCGGCAAACTTTACGTCGCCCTGGATACTTTTTAGTCCTACGCCAGTGACTTTGACTTCACCACCTTGGATGGCACCCGCGGCAAGGAAGTAAGAGGCTGATGAGGCATCACCTTCAACTAACACAGTACCTGGTGAAACATAGTGTTGACCAGCCGGGATCTCAAAGCGTTCATAGTCATGGTTGATCACCTTAACCCCAAACTGGGCCATCAGGGCAACGGTAATGTCGATATAAGGTTTAGAAACTAACTCACCTTTAATCTTAATATTGACCTGCTCTTTCGCCAGTGGTGCAACCATGAGCAGTGCCGTTAAAAACTGACTCGACAAATCACCTGCGATCTCAACATCACCACCATTTAGCCCAGTGGCATTGACCGTTAACGGCGGGAAACCGGGTTGTTTAAGGTATTGTATATCGGCCCCTAGGGCGCTCAAGGCATCAACCAGGTCGCCAATAGGACGTTCTTCCATACGAGGCTCACCCGTTAAGGTAAATTCCCCTTGGCCTAAGGTTAAAGCAGCGCACAGTGGACGCATTGCCGTGCCAGCATTACCCAAGAACAGGCTTTGCGCTTGATCACTGCTGATTGGACCGCTTAGGCCTTCAAGCTCACAGACTGTATTATTGTCTGATAACTGAAACTTTACGCCCAGTTGTTTCAGTGACGTCAGCATATGGCGGATATCATCAGAATCGAGCAGATTGGTCAGCCGGGTTTTACCTTCGGCTAAGGTCGCCAATAACAGGGCACGGTTTGAGATGCTCTTGGAACCAGGAATATTAACGGTACCTTGAACCTTAGTTATGGGATCGAGTCGTAGTTGTTTCATTAATCACATCTTCATTGATAGCAACCCATCTTTGGCTGCGAATTATTGATACTTGGTGTTGCCATCACGACAAAATGGCCGTCTGCTCAATCGACCTGAGCCTCGTGGTTATAAAATTACTGATTGAGGCCCACTATTCAACCCTTTTTTGCATTTTAAGGCGCTTAATGAGTAATTTTCTTTCTAACCCCTATAAATGTTCCAAAATCAGGGTGCCCGTCCCCTCGATTTAACGTAGCTGGCATGAATATTTGCCAACTGCGGTAGATTATAAAATCTGTATTAGCGCTGTAATTTAGTCATGAATTTAGTTTATCCTTAGCCTACGCAAAGCGCCGGCCATTTACGGCCTATAACAATAGATAAAGGTAGTTGGAACTATGTTCGAGAAACTTTCCCCTATGCCCGCCGATCCTATTCTTGGGCTTATGGCTAAATACCGCGAAGATCCTCAGGCCAATAAGGTCGATCTTGGTGTGGGTGTATTTAAAGATGAAGCGGGTAACACCCCTATTTTGGCCTGTGTTAAACGTGCTGAGCAGCACCGTATCGACACTGAGGAAACAAAAGTTTACATAGGTCCCACAGGCTCCCCTACCTTTAACCAACTCATCGGTGAACTGGCATTTGGCCAAGATAACCCTGCGCTACTTGCCGATCGCATTCGCACCGTATCAACACCGGGTGGCACAGGCGCGCTCAGAGTGGCCGCTGATTTCATCAAGCGTATTAACCCAAATAGTGTTATCTGGGTCAGCGACCCGACCTGGGCTAACCACACAGGTTTATTTGAAGCGGCGGGCATTCAGGTAAAGACCTACCCTTACTACGATCATGAAAACAAGACCTTAAAATTCGACGAGATGATGGCTACCCTAGCCAACATAGGCTCAGACGATGTTGTGCTATTTCATGCTTGCTGCCATAACCCAAGCGGCATGGATCTCACCAATGAACAATGGGATAAGGTGATTACTTTAACTAAGCAACAGGGCTTTACACCACTCATAGACATGGCTTACCAAGGCTTTGGTGATGGCGTAGACGAAGATGCTTACGGTGTGCGTCAGATGGCGGCTCAGGTCGATGATATGATCCTGTGCACCTCATGCTCTAAAAACTTTGGCCTGTACCGCGAGCGGATCGGGGCCTGCTCTTTAGTGGCGAAAGACAGCCAAGCCGCTAATGTCGCCTATTCGGTACTCTTGTATGTAGTTCGCTGCATCTACTCAATGCCACCTGCACACGGCGCAGCCATAGTCGAAACGATTCTCGGCTCGGCGGAGTTAAAGCAGCAATGGCTTGAAGAGTTGAAGGAGATGCGCGATCGCATCAATGGTAATCGCGCCATGCTAGTCAATAAACTGATCGAGAAAGGGGTCACACGCGATTTCAGCTTCATAGCCGAGCAGAAAGGCATGTTCTCATTCTTGGGGATCACCCCTGAGCAAGTGGCCAAGCTACAGAGTGATCATAGCATCTACATGGTCGACTCAAGCCGTATCAGCATCGCAGGTATAGGCACAGGTAACGTGGATTACCTTGCGGAATCTATCGCAAAAGTACTGTAATGACCATAATCATGGGCTTATTGAATTAGTTGCATAAATAAAGGGGACCTTGGGGTCCCCTTTTTGTTTTACTCACAGATAAAGTTAACCGGCTTACGTTAGGCTGAATGCTTCTTTGCAAACGCGCGCATAAAGCTTACCAAGGCCTCAACACCGGCAAGTGGCATCGCATTATAAAGACTGGCGCGCATACCACCGACGCTGCGGTGTCCTTTTAAGGCAACTAATCCTGCCGCTTTCGCTTCGGCTAGAAATGCCTCGTTTAATGACTCATCTTTTAAGTAAAAAGTGACATTCATTTGCGAGCGGTTTTGCTCAGCAACACGATTCTCATAGAGATCACAGCTGTCGATAAAATCATATAGAGTCTTAGCCTTAAGCTGATTTACTTCAGACATCTTGCTTACGCCGCCCTGGGATTTCAGCCACTTAAAGACTTCGGCGGCAAGGTACCAGGCAAAAGTCGGCGGTGTATTAAACATGGAGTCATGTTTTACCGCTAGGCGATAATCCATAATAGAGGCCTGATTGAGCTGCGGATAGGCCAGTAGATCATCACGTACTATCACTATGCTAAGCCCTGATGGGCCGATGTTTTTCTGTGCGCCAGCATAGATCAATCCATAGCGGCTAACGTCAATCTCACGAGACATAATATTCGACGACATATCGGCAACAATCGGCCAAGGCGAGTTAATCTCATCAAAAATTTCGATGCCATCTACCGTCTCATTCGGACAGTAGTGCAGGTAGCGATAGTCTTGCTCTATTCCTTCTAAATTAGGCAATACAATCCTACTGATATTATTGTCTTTTTCAACGATATTCAGGGTGTCTATCTGTTCATCACCGGCTAACTTTCTGGCTTCATCGACAGCTGCCGATGACCAGCTCCCATCAACTAAGTAAAGGGCTCGCCCGGCTTCACCTAAAAAGTTATTCACAACAGCAGCAAACTGACCACGCCCCCCACCATGCATAAAGAGCACATGGTAGTTACTCGGAATATTCATCAGTTCTCTGATGTCAGCCTCGGCCTGCTCGGTAAGCGCGATAAACTCCTTACTGCGATGACTGATCTCCATCACGGAGACGCCCTGCCCATTCCAATCTAATAACTCCTTTTGTGCCTTTTGCATCACGGGTTGCGGCAACATGGCCGGCCCTGCACAGAAATTATATGTCGCGCTCACTTCTTTCTCCTTTGCGTTTATTGTCAACGGCATTGCGTCAGATAAGGTGCCACTTAATGTTTTATCATTTGTTGGTGTTTTACTTGCTAAAACAAAACGAGCGTCCAAAAGGACGCCCGTTTATATACCTAAACCTTATTCGGTAGGCTCAGCCTCTGGCGTATCGCCAGGAGCCTGTGTTTCATCGACCGTCTCGTCAAGGATAGGATTACCCTCTTCGTCGTATTCGGTGTCGTCTTGGATCTCATCGATACGCTGCAAACCAACTACAGTTTCATCGGCCGAGGTACGGATAATGGTCACCCCTTGGGTGTTACGACCAATGCTCGATACGCCCGTTGCCGGAGTTCGAACCAGAGTACCTTTGTCGCTGATCAGCATGATCTCATCGTTTTCCTGAACTTGTACAGCACCAACTACGGCGCCGTTACGTTCACTGACCTTGATAGAGACAACGCCCTTAGTTGCACGACTCTTCGCTGGGTATTCAGATAGCTCAGTACGCTTACCATAACCATTTTCAGTCACGGTAAGAATATCGCCATCGTTCTTAGGCACAATGAGTGATACCACTGTCTGACCATCTTCGAGCTTGATACCGCGGACACCTGTTGCCGTACGGCCCATGCCACGAACCTGATCTTCACTAAAGCGAACCACCTTGCCTTCGTTAGAGAAGAGCATGACTTCATTATCACCGTTGGTGATATCAACACCGATCAGCTGATCACCATCTTTAAGGTTAACGGCAATAATACCGTTTGCTCTTGGACGAGAGTACTGCTCAAGGGATGTCTTCTTCACAGTGCCGTGAGAGGTCGCCATGATCACATACTTATCGGCGTCATAATCGCGGACCGGCAAAATAGCGGTAATACGTTCGCCTTCAGCGAGCGGTAGCAGGTTAATGATTGGACGACCACGCGCTTGACGGCTTGCCAGCGGCAGTTGATACACTTTCAACCAATACATCTTACCAAAGTCAGAGAAACACAAGATGGTGTCATGAGTGTTAGCAACTAGCAGTTTTTCGACGAAATCTTCGTCTTTGACCTTAGTCGCCGCCTTACCCTTACCACCACGGCGCTGTGCCTGGTAATCGCTAAGCGGTTGATACTTGGCATAACCCAGGTGTGATAGGGTTACAACTACATCTTCTTCGTTAATCAGATCTTCAAGACTGATATCCACCGCCGAAGCATTCAGCTCGGTGCGGCGCTCATCACCGAAGTTTTCCAGCACTTCCTGAAGTTCTTCTTTAATCACTTCCATCAAGCGCTCTGGACTGCGCAGGATATAAAGCAGCGCGGCGATAAGTTCGAGTAACTCTTCGTATTCGCCTAGGATCTTCTCATGTTCCAGACCGGTCAGCTTGTGCAGACGCAGGTCCAAGATAGCCTGTGCTTGTTGCTCGGTCAGGAAGTAAAGTCCATCACGAATACCATACTCAGGGGCTAACCATTCTGGACGCGCGGCGTCATCGCCCGCTTTTTCAAGCATGCCCTGTACATTGCCAAGTGCCCAACCTTGCTCGATCAACTTCACTTTAGCTTCGGCTGGTGTCGGCGATGCCTTGATCAGCGCGATGATAGGATCGATATTAGCCAGCGCAATGGCTAGTGCTTCAAGGATATGGGCTCGATCACGGGCTTTACGCAATTCAAATACTGTACGACGCGTTACCACTTCACGACGGTGAAGAATAAAGCATTCCAGCATCTCTTTAAGGTTGAATAGCTTAGGTTGACCATTGGTCAACGCCACCATGTTGATACCGAAAGAGGTTTGTAACTGCGTCTGAGCGTAAAGGTTGTTGAGGATCACCTCACCCACTTCACCACGCTTCACTTCTATAACGATGCGCATACCGTCTTTATCAGACTCATCGCGCAGACCGCTAATGCCTTCAATCTTCTTATCTTTAACCAGTTCGGCAATCTTTTCGATCAGTCGAGCCTTGTTAACCTGATAAGGGATCTCGGTAACGATAATCCGCTCACGACCATTATCTTCGGTTTCGACTGAAGCACGGGCGCGCATAACCGCTTTACCGCGACCAGTCTTATAAGCATCTTCTATCCCCTTACGGCCATTAACGATAGCGGCTGTTGGGAAGTCTGGACCTGGAATATGCTCCATCAGCTGCTCAATTGACAGGCTTGGCTCATCGATAAGCGCCAAACAGCCAGAGATCACTTCTGATAGGTTATGAGGGGGAATGTTTGTTGCCATACCCACGGCAATGCCCGATGAGCCGTTAACTAACAGGGCTGGAATACGGGTGGGCAATACGGCCGGGATCTGCTCAGTGCCGTCATAGTTAGGCACATAATCGACGGTTTCCTTTTCTAAGTCAGCCAGTAACTGATGGGCTAACTTATCCATACGAATTTCGGTATAACGCATAGCCGCTGCAGCGTCACCATCGACCGAACCAAAGTTACCCTGGCCATCGACTAAGGTGTAACGCATTGAGAAAGGCTGCGCCATACGCACGATAGTGTCATACACCGCCGAGTCGCCATGGGGGTGATATTTACCTATCACGTCACCGACAACACGTGCCGACTTCTTGTAAGGCTTGTTCCAATCGTTCTTCAACTCGTTCATCGCAAAGAGTACGCGGCGATGAACCGGCTTTAAGCCATCGCGTACATCGGGTAACGCTCGGCCAACGATCACGCTCATGGCGTAATCTAAATATGAATTCTTTAATTCGTCTTCAATATTAATTGGTGTTATAGATGAAGCCAGATCAGTCATAAACTGCTCGATCCCTTGAAATTTAGCTGACAAAATACTGCTTAAAAACCAGGCAATATATCGTCAAGCCTGAAAACGTGATTTGGCATTCTAACACAGATATTTAAAGGCGCTAGACCCTATTGAAATTTCCCGCCAAATATCTGATTAGCGCAGTAAAGCCTGCTCGATTTAGCTTTAGATGAACGCTTTAACAGCAATCTCACCCCAGCGGTTAGATTTTCGATGGGATCTCCTTTGTTTATCTAAGGCTATGAGTATAATAGCCCTAACATTCTTTCCCCTTCAGAGGTTTGACCGTGCCTAACCAATCTGTGACTCACAATGTCAACGTTGATCCACAAGAAATTGCAAAATTTGAAAAGATGGCTGCTACCTGGTGGGATCCCGAAGGGGAATTTAAGCCTATTCATAAGCTAAACCCCTTAAGGTTGAATTTTATCGATCAGACAGTTGGTGGCTTGTTTGGCAAGTCAGTGCTGGATGTTGGCTGTGGCGGCGGGATTCTCTCTGAAAGCATGGCACGTCTTGGTGCCAAGGTAGACGGAATTGATATGGGCGCCGAGCCCCTTGATGTGGCGAAACTCCATGCCTTAGAAACAGGGGTTGAGATCAACTATATTCAGACTACCGCAGAGCATCACAGAGACAGCCATCAAGGTTTGTATGATGTGGTGACCTGCATGGAGATGTTAGAGCATGTGCCCAACCCAGCATCTGTGATCAAAGCTTGTAGCGATATGGTAAAGCCCGGCGGCTGTGTATTCTTCTCAACCATTAACCGTAATCTAAGAGCCTATGTTGAAACGGTTATTGGCGCTGAGTACCTATTAAAGATGTTGCCTGTCGGCACACATGACCATAAGAAGTACATAAAACCTGCCGAGTTGATAGGTATGGCCGAAAAGGTGGATCTAGAATGCACTGATGCGACTGGCATTACCTATAACCCGCTGACCGATATCTTTCGTTATACCAAGAGCCTGGATGTCAACTATATGATAGCCACGGTTAAGCAACTTGATGACTAAAACCGGAATAATTAAAGCCGGAATGACTAAGCCAGAATTGATTAAAGGGGTGCTGTTCGATCTCGACGGCACCTTAGTCGATACGGCGCCCGACCTTGTTCAGGCGCTCAATTTGGCGCTGGCTGACTTTGGCTATCCGACTAAATCTTTGGTAGAGGTCAGAGACGCCGCCTCTAACGGCAGCCTTGCCCTGGTGAACGCCGCCGAGCCACACATTGATGAGGCGGAAAAGACGGCAATTCAACAAGCTCTGCTGCACCATTATCACCAGGTCAATGGCGATCAAGCGCAGCTATTTGACGGTATAGCCCCCCTGCTTACCCACCTTTGTGAGCTAGACATTCCCTTTGGCGTGGTAACCAACAAGGCTGCACGCTTTGCGCGTCCCTTGCTTCACCGTCTCGAACTGGCCCATTTAATGCCAGCGATTATTAGTGGTGACTCGACAACCCAGAGCAAACCTAATCCCGCTCCGATGCGCTTAGCGGCCCAGCAACTTGACGTACACTGCAATCGCATACTCTATCTTGGAGATGCCAGGCGCGACCTTGAAGCGGCGTGCAACAGTCAGATGCTCGGTGGGATCGCCCATTGGGGTTATATCGCAAACAATGACCAAGCAGAGCTCTGGCCCCATGATTATGGGTTTACCACCCCAATAGAAGTGATTGAATTGCTAAAGTAGAGTAAGTCGCTGTAAAAGGTGACAAATCGCACATCACCCTCTTCAGTTGTGTGAGTCTGTCCAAATCTGAACTTATGGATGTGATTAAGATCCTTTTTCAACGGCGATCGATCCCAAGGATCTGAGCAATATTTTAGCTTTCGCGACACAACAAATCAGTCGCCTAAAAGTTGACCTAACCAGGCTATCGTAATTGAAAACAAGGGTTAAAGGTAAGCCGTTACTAACCCCATGCGTTACCCCCAAGATATCCACAACTTGTCCCCTAAAAACCCGCTTGCAATATCGCACCAACCTCACTATCTTGTATCCTATCAAATAAAAAACACCATATATTGTGTATGGTCAGCGGTCGAAGCCACTAGAACAGCTGTAGTGCTCAGGTACTTTTTTAACATCTTCGATTGTTTTTACATGGAAACGTAGGGTGAACATCTCAGCTCACCCATAGCGATATTTAATTCAAGGCTTATCTTCAATGAACAGCAATATGCAAGTCACAAAGCGCAGTGGCGAACGTGAAACTATCGATCTCGATAAGATCCACCGAGTGATCACTTGGGCGGCCAAAGGACTGAATAACGTCTCAGTATCAGAAGTCGAATTACGTTCTCACCTTCAGTTTTATGATGGGATCCCAACCGAAGCGATTCATGAAACCATTATTAAGGCTGCAGCCGATCTGATCTCTCCTGAGTCGCCGGATTATCAGTTCCTCTCTGCGCGCCTGGCAATCTTCCACCTGCGTAAAAAAGCCTTTGGCCAGTTTGAGCCGCCAAAGCTTTATGATCATGTCGTAAGACTGGTGGAGATGGGTAAGTATGACACGCATATTCTGAACGACTATAGCCGCGACGAACTTGACCTGCTAGACAGCTATATCGATCATTGGCGAGATATGAACTTCTCTTACGCCGCCGTGAAGCAGCTAGAAGGCAAGTATCTGGTACAAAACCGCGTCACCCACGAAGTTTATGAGAGCGCTCAGTTCCTCTATATTCTGGTGGCGGCCTGTCTGTTCGCTGACTACCCCAAAGAAACGCGTCTTCAGTATGTGAAAGATTTCTATGACGCGACCTCTACCTTTAAGATCTCGCTACCTACGCCTATCATGGCCGGCGTGCGTACACCTACGCGTCAGTTTAGCTCCTGCGTATTGATCGAGTGTGGAGACAGCCTGGATTCAATCAATGCTACTGCTTCATCTATCGTGAAGTATGTATCACAGCGTGCAGGTATCGGGGTCAATGCTGGCCGTATTCGCGCCTTAGGTAGTCCAATTCGTGGTGGTGAAGCCTTCCACACGGGTTGTTTACCTTTCTATAAGTATTTCCAGACCGCAGTAAAGTCTTGCTCACAAGGTGGCGTTCGCGGCGGCGCAGCGACCCTCTTCTACCCTATGTGGCACCTTGAAGTAGAATCGCTGCTGGTATTGAAGAACAACCGCGGTGTCGATGATAACCGTATTCGTCACTTAGATTATGGCGTGCAGCTTAACAAGCTCATGTATCAGCGTCTGATCCAAGGCGGCATGATCACCCTGTTCAGTCCATCTGACGTACCAGGCCTATATGATGCCTTTTTTGAAGATCAGGCAGAATTCGAACGTCTGTACCTTCAATATGAGCAAGATGAGAGCATTCGTAAGAAGCAGATCAAGGCTGTCGAGTTGTTTTCACTAATGATGCAGGAGCGTGCCTCAACCGGTCGTATCTACATCCAGAACGTCGATCACTGTAATACCCACAGTCCGTTTGATTCCAAGGTTGCGCCCGTTCGTCAGTCAAACCTCTGTCTAGAGATAGCACTGCCGACTAAGCCACTGAACAACATCGACGATCCTGATGGAGAGATTGCACTTTGTACTCTGTCGGCCCTCAACCTGGGTGCGATAAAAAGCCTAGATGAGCTGGAAAACCTGTCAGATCTAGCGGTGCGCGCACTCGATAGTCTGCTTGATTACCAAGACTATCCCATCATTTCGGCGCACAAAGGCTCGATGAACCGTCGTACCTTGGGCATAGGCGTGATTAACTTTGCCAACTACTTGGCTAAAGAAGGCGTACGTTACTCAGACGGCAGCGCCAACGGCATCACCCATAAGACTTTCGAAGCTATACAGTATTATCTGCTGAAGGCATCGATGAACCTAGCGAAAGAGAAAGGTGCATGTCCAGCCTTCCACGAAACCAATTACGCTAAGGGTATCCTGCCAATCGATACCTATAAGCGGGACCTGGACAAGATCTGTGACGAACCTCTGCACATGGATTGGGACGCGCTACGTGAGGAGATTAAGACTCACGGCCTGCGTAACTCTACTCTATCTGCACTGATGCCATCTGAGACCTCTTCGCAGATCTCTAACGCCACTAACGGTATCGAGCCACCACGCGGCTTGATCAGTGTTAAAGCCAGTAAAGATGGTCAGCTAAAACAGGTGGTTCCTGATTTCGACAAGTACCAATACAGCTATGAGCTGCTTTGGCAGATGCCAAGCAACGATGGTTACCTACAA
Organism: Shewanella sp. ECSMB14101; assembly: GCF_000773485.1. Classification (NCBI taxonomy): domain Bacteria; kingdom Pseudomonadati; phylum Pseudomonadota; class Gammaproteobacteria; order Alteromonadales; family Shewanellaceae; genus Shewanella; species Shewanella sp. ECSMB14101. The sequence continues at coordinate 35,907 of NZ_JSFF01000028.1, forward strand.
CTTGTCGGTTTAATGCAGAAGTTTGTTGACCAGTCTATTTCGGCCAACACCAATTATGACCCTAGCCGCTTCCCTGGCTCTAAGGTTCCTATGCAGGTGTTGCTTAAAGATCTGCTTACTGCATACAAATATGGTGTGAAGACACTTTACTATCACAACACACGTGATGGCGCGTCAGACAAATATGACGACATTACCGCCATCGAGAAAGAAGACGACAGTTGCGCAGGCGGCGCATGTAAGATCTAACTCTTAGTGTTTTAACCTTTTAACAGGGGGCGAGCGCCCCCTTTATCGGAAGATAGAAAAATGGCCTATTCTACATTTTGTCAAACACCTAATAATGCCCTGCTAGAACCTATGTTTCTCGGTCAGCCGGTTAACGTCGCTCGCTATGACCTACAAAAGTATAAAGTATTCGAAAAGCTTATCGAGAAGCAACTTTCTTTCTTCTGGCGCCCCGAAGAGGTAGACGTTAGTAAAGATAAGATTGACTATGCGGCGCTGCCGGATCATGAGAAGCATATCTTTATCTCGAATCTTAAATATCAAACGCTGCTGGATTCTATCCAGGGACGCTCGCCAAACGTGGCTTTCCTGCCGCTTGTGTCACTGCCTGAGTTAGAGACGTGGATCGAGACCTGGTCTTTCTCTGAAACCATTCACTCACGCTCTTACACTCATATCATTCGTAATATCGTCAACGATCCTTCTGTTGTATTTGATGACATAGTGCAAAATGAAGAGATCCTTAAGCGCGCCAGTGATATCGCCGATTATTACGACAAGCTGATTGAATTGAGCCAAGCCTATCACCTGATGGGCGAAGGCACCCACGAGATCAATGGTAAAACCATTATCGTCAGCAAGCGCGAGATAAAGAAAGCCCTTTACCTCTGCATGATGTCAGTTAACGTGTTAGAAGCGATCCGCTTCTACGTCAGCTTTGCCTGTTCTTTTGCCTTTGCCGAGCGCAAGGTGATGGAAGGTAACGCCAAGATCATCCGTCTCATCGCACGAGATGAAGCCCTGCACCTAAACAGCACCCAGCATATCCTCAAGATAATGCAAGGTGGCAAAGACGATCCTGAAATGGCAGAGATCGCCAAAGAGTGCGAACAAACGGCAATCGATATCTTCGTAAAGGCGGCCGAGCAAGAAAAAGAATGGGCTAAGTACCTGTTTAAAGATGGCTCTATGATTGGTCTGAACGAACAGATCTTATGTCAGTACGTTGAGTACATCACCAATGAGCGTATGAAGTCGGTCAACCTGACGAGTCCATACGCAGATCAGAGCAACCCGCTGCCTTGGATGAAAAACTGGTTAGAGAGTGATTCGGTGCAAGTCGCACCACAAGAAGTGGAAGTGTCATCTTACCTGGTGGGACAGATTGACGCATCGGTTGATGAAAGTGAGTTCGCCGACTTTGATCTATAAAAACCTGGTTTATAAAGACGCGGTATTTAAGAAGGCTCCTATTGTGAGCCTTCAAGGACAACCCGTGCTCTTATACACCCAAGAACATCAGAGTCTGTTACAGGCACTGGAGCAAAAGAGCGTACGTATCTTTTCCGAGTGCCGTAACGGCTTTTGTGGTGCCTGTAAAACCAAGATCAACAAAGGGTCAGTTGTATATCACACTGAGCCTTTAGTCGAGCTCGAGGCAGATGAGTGTCTGCCCTGCTGTTGCGATCCCGAAGGCGATCTCGATCTCGCACTCTCGCCCCAAGGGGTTGACGTTGTGGTAAAAGCAACTCAACACGCTTTAGCTGATTGCTCTGCCGATTGATCAAATGGCTTTCTTGGCTAGTTTGTGATGCAGTTTATTCACTTCCATCAAGGCAGCACTGCCATACCAAGGATGTAGCTCCATCACCAACCTACCTGCTTTTATGGCCGGATCTGTTGCAGTCAGCACTCTTGCCTCTTCGATACTGGTAACATTAAAAAGATAGATCCCTCGAAGCTCGCCCTCTTCGATAAAGGGGCCAGCAAGCACCAATTTACCTTCGTCGGCTAAGTGTTTAATGTTATCTAGATGTGCCCGCTGTAACCGTTTGGCCTCCTCTTCTGATTGACCGCGATTAGGGCCACGCTTTAAAAAGGCCATCACATACAGTTTCATGCCATATTCATCGGCGCCTACACGTTCGGCCAAAGCGGCATCGTAATCCTCTGCATACAGGGGTGACGCCGTTGTAAGACTCAGCACCATCCCAAGTGCCAGACCCATTAATTTTGTCATGTTCTTTTTCCTTGTTCTTTAAAGATTAAGGCTAAGGTAGGTCGAGGGCGAAAAAAAAGCTAACTCACTTGAGTTAGCTTTTTATCCTAAACCAGATGATGTTATATCTTGGCAGCAAGCTCGGCGCCTTGGCGAATCGCCCGTTTCGCATCAAGTTCTGCGGCCACATCGACTCCGCCGATGAGATGAACCGATAGGCCTGTACTTTCCATCTCATCAACTAAAGTCCGATTCGACTCTTGACCGGCGCACAGCACCACATTATCGACCTCAAGGATCTGCGCCTGGTCACCTAGCTTGATGTGAAGTCCCTGCTCATCAAACTTCTCATAGCTCACACCGCTGAGCATCTCAACCTGATGGTGTTTCGCCACGGCGCGGTGAATCCAGCCAGTGGTCTTGCCTAACCCCTTGCCCATCTTGCTGGTTTTACGCTGTAACAGATAGATCTTACGACTCGTGTGCTCAAGTTCAGGATCTGTCAATCCTCCGCGCTCGCCATAGGTTTTATCAATCCCCCACTGCTTGAGCCACTTCTCCGGCTTAAGTGTGGTTGATTCCTGCTCACCAAGGAAATGTGCCATATCGAATCCTATGCCGCCTGCCCCAATCAAGGCGACGCGCTCACCCACTTCGACCTCTCCACTGAGCACCTGCTGATAGTTAACAACTTTAGGATCGTCGAAACCTGGCAGCGTCAATGTGCGAGGGACAACACCAGAAGCAATCACTACTTCATCGAAAGGCTCATCTCTTACCACAGAAGCATCTAAGCGGGTATTCAGTCTCAGTTCAACCTGATGCTGTTTCATCTGCTCGGTAAAATAGCGAATGGTCTCATCAAATTCCTCTTTTCCCGGGATCTTGCGGGCAAGATTAAACTGCCCACCTACCTCGGACTTAGCTTCAAACAGTACAACCTTATGCCCGCGACTGGCGGCATATATAGAAAACGCCATACCCGCAGGGCCCGCGCCCATCACGGCAATGCGTTTCTTATTAAGGGCCGGCGTGAAGTTTAATTCTGTCTCATAACATGCTCTGGGGTTCACCAGACAGGTGGCACGCTTAAGGGCGAAGGTGTGATCTAAGCAGGCCTGATTGCAACCAATACAGGTATTAATCAGCTGGCTTTGGTCCGCCGCGGCTTTATTGACAAACTCGGCATCGGCCAAGAAGGGGCGCGCCATGGAAACCATGTCGGCCTGACCGGATGCGATGATTTGCTCACCTATCTCTGGTGTGTTAATACGATTGGTCGCAATAAGAGGCACTGTCACCTCTTTTTTAAGCTTTTCCGTCACCCAGGCAAAGGCACCACGAGGAACACTGGTGGCGATAGTCGGTACTCTGGCCTCATGCCAGCCAATGCCGGTGTTGATAATGGTTACACCAGCCGCTTCTAGCCATTTAGCCAGCTGCACAACCTCTTCCCATGAAGAACCATTGTCCACCAGATCCAACATAGAGAGTCTGAAAATGATAATAAAATCATCGCCAACCTTGCGGCGAATCGCTTTAACTATCTCGACGGGGAACCTAGCTCTTTGGCTGAAGTCACCACCCCACTCATCGCTACGCTTGTTGGTTCTACTGCAGATAAACTGGTTGATAAGATAGCCTTCAGAGCCCATCACCTCGACACCATCATAACCCGCCTTCTTGGCCAGCGAGGCCGAAGTGGCATAGTCTTTAATGGTTCCTTTTACCTGACGCGCCGACATCGCCGAAGGCGTAAACGGCGTGATAGGTGACTTAATTTTACTGGGCGCCAGCGAAAATGGATGATAACCGTAGCGGCCCGCATGGAGGATCTGCATGCAGATCTTACCGCCAGCCTGATGGACCGCCTGAGTCACAACCTTATGTTTAGCCACCTGCCAGGGAAAACTCAGCTGACAAGCATTTGGCGCCAGACGGCCTCTTAAATTAGGTGAAATACCACCGGTGACAATCAGACCAACGCCCCCTACGGCGCGCTCTTGGTAAAATGCTGCCAGTTTCTCAAACCCGCCCTTTTCTTCTTCAAGCCCGGTATGCATCGAGCCCATGAGTACCCGATTCTTAAGCTGCGTAAAGCCGAGATCTAAGGGTTCTAATAAATGCGGAAACGACATTTAAACATCCTTTTTAAACAAGTGATTTAAATCAGCATACCCCGTGTTTCGATTTAGCTCAATACTCAAACCACTTCAGCCTTTAAGATTCATTTACAATTGTGTTTCGCCCCTCTGGTACTTTTCAGTTAGCATAGAGGGATCAGAGTCATAAAGGAGTGGATAATGTCCGCTAAACCCTCAATATTTAAACGGATCTTTTCTACCTTATGGAAGGTGCTCAATGGCACCCGTAAGGTGATCTTAAATCTATTCTTCTTCGGGTTTATTGCCCTGCTCGTGGTGATATTGGCAGGAGACGATGTGCCAACGATAGAAGACGGTTCGGCCTTAGTGTTAAACCTGTCAGGCAGTGTAGTTGAGCAAAAACGTCAGGTCGATCCTATCGAAGCGGCAATGAAGAGTGGAAATGGAGGAGATAGCGATGGCGAAATCTTACTCGCAGACCTATTAAGCGCAATCGATAATGCGGCCAGCGATCAGCGCATCTCCGCCATCGTACTCGATATTGGCCATCTGAGAATGACGGGGATCAGCAAGTTACAAAGCATCGGTGATGCACTTTCCCGCTTTAAAACTTCGGGTAAGCCAGTGATTGCCAAGGGTAACTGGTATGGTCAGAATCAATATTTCTTGGCGAGCTTTGCCGATACCATCTATCTCAATCCTCAAGGCTCAGTGGAAATCGAAGGCCTAAATCGCTACCGTCAGTACTTTAAATCGGCGCTGGATAAGCTCAAAATTAAGGCCCATGTGTTTAGAGTCGGTACGTTCAAATCTGCGGTCGAACCCTTTATGCGCGATGATATGTCTGACGCAGCAAAAGCCGCCAATAGCGAACTACTCGATGACATTTGGACCAGCTTTGAAGATACCGTCAGTCATAACCGCAGCATCGAACAGCAAGATATTATGCTCAGCGCCGATCGTTATATCGCCGAGTTAGATAAAGCCAATGGGCGCTCTGCTGAGATGGCCATCAATCTAGGTTGGGTCGATAAGCTGGCCTCAGCCGAACAGTTCCGTCTGGATATGGTGGAGCAATTAGGTAAAGCCATTGAAGGCAACAGCTTCAAGCAGATAAGCTTTTATGATTATAATCACTTGATCCAAACCTTCCCGCCCATGCTGATGCATGATGCCGTCGGTATCATAGTGGCCAAAGGGAATATTCTTAACGGTCATCAGCCTGCGGGTCAGATTGGCGGTGAGAGTACCTCAGCCCTGTTACGCAAGGCCAGATTCGATGACAAAGTAAAAGCGGTCGTACTGCGAGTCGATAGCCCTGGCGGCAGCGCGTTTGCCTCAGAACAGATCCGTCAAGAAGTGCTTGCCCTCAAAGCCGCCAATAAACCGGTTGTTGTTAGTATGGGTACCTACGCTGCGTCGGGTGGTTACTGGATCTCAGCCAGCGCCGATTACATCTTTGCTACCCCAACCACGCTGACAGGCTCAATTGGCATCTTTGGCATGGTGGCGACTTTTGAAGACTCACTCGCCTCTCTTGGAATACATACCGACGGTGTATCGACCTCTGGCTGGACTAACTTCTCCAGTACACAAGGGATCAGCGAAGAGCTTAAAGCCATCATTCAACGTCATATCGAACGTGGTTATAAAGACTTCATTACTCTGGTGTCGACAGAGCGCGGCCTTGAGTTGAAAGAGGTTGATAAAATAGCCCAAGGGCGTATTTGGTCAGGTAAGCGCGCCTTGGAAATTGGGCTGGTTGATGAACTTGGGGATCTACAACAAGCTGTCACGAAGGCGGCTGAGCTGGCCAAGTTAGTGAAATTCGATACTAAGGTGATCGAACAGGAACTATCACCGCAAGAGCAATTTATTCAGCAGATGTTTGCTCAGGCAGCCAGCTACCTGCCGCAGAGCAGCTTTCAAAACAGCGTGCTCGAGCAGTTACTTGGACAAGTCACTAAGGTCGTTGATGAACTCAATGCATTTGACGATCCTAACGGTGTCTATCTCTACTGTGATAACTGCAACTACTGATCGTCGATAAAGCCCGCATAAGCGGGCTTTTTTATTGTGCCTATCCCCAGTATAATCGCGCCACACCTGCAGCAACAAAGCTATTAGAATAATGAAAAAACCCTCAATCTATGTCGCCTATACTGGCGGCACCATAGGTATGCAAAAAACCGATAATGGTTTTGCACCAGTGCCAGGATTTCTCACCGACTGTGTTAAGGCAATGCCGGAGTTTTTTCACCAGGAGATGCCTGATTTTGTGATCCATGAGTATCACCCATTGATCGACTCCTCAAACATGGCACCGACAGATTGGCAGATGATCGCCAACGATATTAAAGCCAACTACGACAATTACGATGGCTTTGTGATCCTCCATGGCACAGACACCATGGCTTATACAGCTTCAGCGCTCTCCTTCATGTTACAAGGACTCACAAAGCCGGTTATCGTCACAGGATCGCAGATCCCACTTGCGCAGCTTCGCTCTGATGGCCAGACGAACCTGCTTAACGCCCTTTATATCGCCGCTAACTATCCGGTGGCTGAAGTCTGTCTCTTCTTTAATAACAAGTTGTTTCGGGGCAATCGTACCACTAAGGCCCATGCCGATGGTTTTGATGCCTTCGCCTCACCTAACTTTCCCATGCTTTTAGAAGCGGGGATCAAAATTCGCCTAAAAGCCGGTCGCATCAGCGAGAGTAAAGCCAACACCCTGACGGTGAATAAGATCAGTCCTCAGCCAATTGGGGTTGTGACCCTTTATCCAGGGATCACCACTGAGATCATCGACAATATTTTGCAGCAACCGGTCAAAGCCCTCATCTTACTGACCTATGGTGTAGGTAATGCGCCGCAAAATCCTGAGCTACTTGATTGCCTGCGCCGCGCCAATGAGCGCGGTATCATCTTGGTAAACTTAACTCAGTGTCTACAAGGCAAGGTCAATATGGGGGGTTATGCGACAGGGAATGCCCTCGCCAAGGCTGGGGTGATCAGCGGTTTCGATATGACCACCGAAGCGGCATTAACCAAGTTGCACTATCTACTCTCTACCGATCTCAGTGCGACTGACATCAGGATTAGAATGCAACAGGATTTGTGCGGTGAACTGACCGAAGATTAAAAAAAAGCCCCTGCATGCAGGGGCTTTCATTTTACAAATCTTGCTCTTTAAAAGCGGCGATGCTCTCGCCTTTAAATTGCCGTTTAAGTTCGGCCTTGGAGAGCTCGTTCACTTCACCTTGATTATTGATGGTGAAATGATCTCTTTGATCCAGTCGCCTTGCTTGGTAAAGCATAACAAGCTGTAGCGTCGATGCCTTTTGCTCTTCAGACAACACACTGCCATCTTCCCACTTACCTAGCTCAGCAGCGCTGAGCAATCTCTCATATACCTCTTGAGGCATATCATCGATCACTTTATTGATATCACTCATATGCTTTTCCGTTTATGTAATACGATTCGTATTCTGGCAATCAGATAACCCACGAAGCCGAAGACGAAACAGCCGCCGGCGACAGTTGCTCTCAGCCCCTGCGCTGGCTCGCCGCCCCAAAACCAGATGACGACGCCGGCAATAAACAGTGTCATGGCCAGGAAACTCTGATTCATTAACTGATTGCTTCGCTTAATATGGCTGATTCGATTCAATGACTCTGTATTACCCGTCAGCCCTGACGCACAATGGGGGCAAGATTTCGCCACACTCGATATGCGCTTTTGACAACTAGGACACTCTACTAAGGCCATTGGCGTCTCCTATCGTAACTTGTCAACCACGGCGAGCATTGCCAGTAGTGACGCTTCACCTAGATAGATACAACGCTCTGGCGACCAACCCGACATAGGGTCTGGCATGTTGGCGTTATCTTTAAAAGGCATCTCCAGAGTATTAGAGAGACAACCGAATGTCTGTGCGACCCAGTTTGATGCCACGGTTAAGTTAGCTTGCCCTGGCTCATCCTTATCGTAACCAAACTCATCTTGGAAATCGGCACTCGCCATCAGCAGGGCTTTGACAAAATCATCTTGTAAATTAGCCATCGACTGAGTGTAACCCGGTACGCCTTCACAACCGGCAAGAAACACATAAGGCAAGCCTTCATCACCATGTACATCATAATAGAGGTCGACGCCCGTCTGTTTCATCTTATTAACCACATGGTACACCTCAGGGCTCTTCTCCAGCGATGGACTCTGCCACTCGCGGTTAAGGTTTACGCCCTTGGCATTGGTTCTTAGGTGGCCGCGCACGCCGCCATCTGGATTCATATTAGGTACTATATAGAAATTGGCTTTATCGAGCAGCGCCTTCGCGGTAGGACAATCACCATCGAGCAGATTGTTCAGCAGACCTTCAACCAACCATTCTGCCATGGTTTCACCCGGATGTTGACGAGCGGTGATCCAGATTTTAGCCTTCTCTTCATCGTCATCGCCAACCTTGACCAGAGTCATGTCGCGATCGTCTAAGGTACGGCCCAGATGTTCGATAGAGACCAGAGGATGCACCTGGACAGCGCTGATCAAATCTTGATGGCGCTCGTAGCTGTAGGGTGCAAAATAGGCAATTTGGATCATCTCGCAATCCAGCTCGACTTCTATGGTTAGCTTGCCATCTTGATATTGGGTCGGCAGGCGAAACCATTGCTGTCTGTCGTAGGTGGCGGCGGCTTGATAGTCTTCCCAGCCTTTGGTGTAAGAGGCGCTACCAGCATTAACAATGTTTAGGGTATAGCGCTGACCGACTTCACCTTGTAAACGAAAATTAAACCACTGAAAAAATTCACCACCTTCATCGGGTCTAATGGCCAGTTGAACATCATTGATATCATCTTGATTGATAACTTCAATATTACCGCCGTCAAAATTGGCACTGATTAGCATATCCATTCCTTCATTGAGTTAATGCAGACGTCTTGGGTCTGCTGATCCCCTAAGGATAAACTAAATTGCCCCTTTTTCGCACCGCCAGAGCTAAATAAAACTCAGTTTATTTGCGACTGTCTTTTTGACTAGCAGATAAAGCTGTAACCCTGTCCCCTAACGGTATTGATGAGAGATTTGGGTAGACTAAAATTGGCCAATTTGCGCCGTGTGTTACTGATATGCATATCCAGATTGCGATCATACTGACCAAGATCTTTTTTCAGTACACTGCGCTGGAGCTCCTGCTTAGTGATCACCTTGCCCTTACGGTCTACTAGATACTTAAACAGCTTGAATTCGGTTTGGGTCAAGGCGACACGCCGCTCGGCGATCTCTACGCTGAAATCATTATGATTAAAGGTGACCTCCTTGATGGGCAAGGACTCTTGCTCTGCAACTTCGGCCTTAGCGATAGCTACCCTGCGTTTGAGTGCCTCCATTCTTGTCACTAATTCTCTAATGCTCACAGGCTTAGGTAAAAAGTCATCTGCGCCAAGTTGAAAACCCGTTACGCGTCGATCTTCATCATCTGTGGCAGAGATGAGAATAACAGGCAACTTGTCGCGGCGGGCTTGCAGAAAAGCAAAGCCATCGAGGTGGGGCATCTCAATATCTAAAATGATGAGATCAATGGCCTTCTCCCCAAGGAGTAAAAGCGCCTCTTGTCCATTGCTGGCACAACTGACTTGATAGCCATGGGCGACTAACCCTTGATATATGATCTCCCGGGCCATAGGATCATCATCAACCAGTAACACTCTTTCCATTTACAAACCTTAATGATAACGATTATCATTAAGGTTATATTAAACCTTTGTCACAATCCAGCCTTTTTGACGTTAAAGAATAAAATCTTGAACTAGATCGCGATGATCGCAATTGTCTCCCCTTAGCTGCCGTAAACCTTAACCCTCTTGAAAGATGCAGCGTGACTCATAAAAGATCAGACTAAACGAATATCACTGTTCGCGGTGAGTGCAACAGCAAATAAATAAGGGCCTTTTAAGCGTTTATTGAGGGGAATAGAGTCTTACAAGAAAAAGAAAAAGAAAAAGGGCCGCATAAGCGGCCCTTTAATCCTATTTACTCTTTGAGCATTAACTGGCGAATATATTTCACCGGCGCACTACCGTAACTTAAGAACTGCTCATGGAATGCTTTTAGGTCAAAGGACTCTCCTTGCTTTGCTTTAAGCTCTTCTCGGAAGTCATAGATCTCACGATAACCGGTATAGTAACTGGTTAACTGCACCTGACTCAAAGTCGCTCGACGCCATTTGCCTTCAGCCTCAGCCGTCTGCTGAAACGCTTCTTCAGTCATCAGCTTTATGGCTTGCTCTTCTGTCATCCCCTTCACTTGAATGCTGTAATCCAAGAGGGTGTTGGCAATCACTCTGAGGTTCCATTTGTAATACATAAGCCACATCTCTGGCTCGAAATTACCATACCCCTCTTCCAGCATCATACGCTCAGCATAAACCGCCCAACCTTCTACCATGGCACCATTGCCAAATAGGCTCTTAATAAGACTTGGAGATTCGTTGGAGTAGACCAATTGAGTGTAATGCCCTGGGATCGCCTCATGAATATTGAGCACCTGCAAGATCCAATGGTTGTACTCTCTTAAGTAACTTTCAGCTGAAGCATCGCTCATAGCATCGAGTGGTGTCACGTTATAATAGGTGTTACCCGATTTTTCATAGGGTCCAGGTGCGCTAATGGACGCCCCGGCAAAACCACGCATATATTCAGGTGTTTCTCGCACCACTAGGGGCTTGTTAGGGTCCAGAGTAATAAGCTGATTTTCATTAACGAATTTCACCAGCTCTGGGATCTGCGCCCTCACCTCAGCGACAAAGTCCCCACGCTTCACATGGCGAGATGACAGCTTATCGATCAACTGACGTGTGGCCACCTTGCTGTCACTTGGCATCTGTGAGTCAAAATATTTTGACCACAACTGCTTAGTGATCTTTGCCATCTCCCCCTGAACTCTCGCCTTGTCGGCTAGCGCCTTTTCATACAGTTCCTTGGCTGACATGCCAGATTGAATATCGAAAGCGAACTTTTGCTCATAAAGTTCCTCGCCAATCCTGAAACTACGAGCGCCTTCTTTTTGCAATTTCGCCTCTAAGGCCGTTAACCACTGGATATGTTGCTCAATGGCGGCAACAGCGAGCTTAAAACGTTCATTAAACAGTGCCTGCTCTTGCTGCGTTAAACCGGACGCCGCAACCTGCTTTAGTAAGTCATCAGAAAACACACTAAAGGCGCCCTTATTTTGCATGATCGCCAGCTGGGTGTGCTCAAGTGTTGGCTGAGCAATATTGTCTTGCGCCGCGGCATAATAGGCAGGCACATTTTCCATACGCGCTAAGAAAGAACGCAGACGCTCGTCGAGTGGCGCAAAATTCTCATTGATCAACTGGGCGAAACCACCGGCTACATTATAGTTGGCGGGGTTCCACTGCCAGGACTTAAAAGTTTCTATGTCCCATCGTTCCTGTAGCAACAGGTTTTCGATAAGCTTGTAATCAATCAGTTCGCTTGCCGTTAGGGCATTGAGATCATAACGCGTGAGAGCGCTTAGCTGAGCTGCAACAAATTCGAGTGATTGCTGACGGCTTAGCGCATCTGGCACCTTAAGCACACCATCATACTTGTGATAACCGCTATAAAGCGCCCAAGTTGGCGACTGTTGCCAAAAGGCGTCGATAAATTGCGTAGAAAACTGCTGGAAGCTTTGTGCTTGTACCTCAGTCGCAACAATTTCTTGAGCTTGCTGAGTCTGACATGCGGTTAAACCACCCAAGCCAAACACTATGGCTGCGGCAATGACGCTTTTTTTCATAATGAGATTCCCTTAATTCTTATTATCACGCTTTGATTAAACGCGTTTTTTCCTAATTGTTTTTCTTGTGGTAAAGCTGGACCATAGTAAATCATGTTGCAGAACAAAATGCAGCAAGGTGACAGAGTTAGACAAGCTTTGTTACAAACCTTGAGAAACTCCCTTGGCCAACCTCAGGACACGCTTTGACAAGCCATAGCTGACCACTACACTCAAATAATAGATCTAGTGAGGTACTTATGAGCTTAGGTCCTAGCTGGTTATCGTTTAATTGGCGCCATTGGGTAGTGCAATTTTTTTGTATCTTGCCGTTATCTCTCGGCGCGACTACGGCCATACCATTTAAGGTAAGGGCTTTTGGCAATCAAAATAATTCATCACAAACCAGCTAACCAAGCCTAATCACTATCACGACTCAGGAGTGGGCCCCCTATCACACCCAGCGTAGAGATGATGCTGGCAAGCTACACACCCAAGGCTATGGGATCACAGCACTGGATTGTGTAATGGCAAAAATGAAGCAGCCTTATAAAGTGATTTTTCTACCTTGGGGCCGAGCACAAAATAGTGTTAAGAAACAAAAATATGATGCTTTCTTCTCGGCATCTCGAAACGAATGGCGTGACCAGTTTGCCGTACTCAGTAACACTTTTATCCAGCAGGAATGGAATTTCTACTTTCATAAGCATTATAAGATCCCCCAAACTGACTCACGCCTGAAAACCGATACTATCTTTGGCGCTCGAATCCACTCAAACAGTGCCCATTGGTTAATAAAACAAAAATTTCAGCGAGTTAAAACCTACCCGAGCATAACTGAATTGGTTAAACTCCTGATGGCAAGGCGTATTGATGCGGTAATGGAAAACGCCCTCTTGTTTAATGAACATCTGCGCCAATCGGGAATTGCATCGGACACCTTTGTGATGCGCCGCAATATACGTTTTGATTTAGGGGTCTATTTTGGTAAACATTTTCTGAAAAAATACCCAGACTTTCTCAGTCAATTTAACCGCTACACCAACGAATGTCGTTTTAGCTACCCTTAATGGACTGAAGGCTTGAGCCTAAACTCCGCCCAGATTGGATTATGATCGGAAGCCTGGCTATTAAGAGACTCGGCGGCAACCAAGTTCAAGCCACGATAATAAAGATGATCAAGCGGCAAGCCAAACACGCGATGGCGTTGATCGACTTCGTAAACCGCCTCTTTCAGCTTTAAGCTGTGGGCTAACTGATCAACATATGCCATACGTTGGCCTCGCCAGGTATTAAAGTCACCGCCTATGATCACCGGGCCATGATGTGAACTCACCTTACGCACTATCTGCTGCCATTGACCCCGGAAGCTCTTCAGTTGCCAGTCGAAATTGATGCCATGTAGATTGACTACCAAAAGGGTTTGCCCATTAGAAAGACGATAATGTGACATAAGTGTGGATTTAGCAAAACGGATCCAAGGCTCAATCGCATGATAAGCACAGGCATCATGGGCCTGCTCAGTAGAGAGGTTCATCACGCCAACGGGTGACTTAAGCAATGAAAAGGCTTTGGCCATTACAAGGTGTAAACCTCCTTGTGTCAGGTATTGGCTCAACTTATCGTTAAGCTTAGCCTCTTGGAGTAAAAGCAAGTCGCTGCGCTGCGTCATTTTACTGAGATCGGTCTGCCAACCCGCCTTTTGTTGTTTATAGATGTTCCAAACACCTACCCTCAGGCGACCATCTATATCTAAGGGCTTTGCCGTACCCGCAGCTAAACATTGAGAGACAAAAACCGGTTCAACCTCACTCATCATCACCTCTGGCTCGCCATTTAGGTAGCGCACTACAAACCCATAAACTGCCGCACTTACGAGTAATAATAGTAATGTTTTTCCCCCTAGCCGGATAAATGTTCGGGGCCGACCTGTGTTTAGAGTCACATATTCACCTTGTTGGAAATGAAAATAGCGCTTTAGTGCCAGCGAGATAGCCATTATGATATCAAACAGGCAAATTAAAGCCCTAGGCGATTATCACAGGCCTGGGCAACGACAATCTGGGCGCAAACCAAGTATATGGAAAATGTACATCAATTTCTCGCCATCGTGGGCGTTCTCATCTATTGGTTGCTTCTGGCGGCTATAGCACTGCGATTGGTGATCAAGCGCCGAACCATAGGTGTCTCTTTTTCCTGGTTACTGGTGATCTACTTCTTACCCTTGGTCGGTATTATTGCCTATATCCTCTTCGGTGAGCTGCATCTTGGACAAACCCGTGCCAGTCGTTCTAAAGCAATGTTTAAACCTTATAGCAAATGGTTTGCAGCCCTTTACCAACACCCCTTGCACACACCAGAGCGACAAAGCAATTATGCCAGAGCCATCAGCCAGTTATGTGACACCCAATTGGGGATCCCCTCCCTAAGTGGCAATCAACTCTGCTTACAACACACACCAGCCGATATTCTGCACTCTATCATCGATGATATTAACGCTGCACAAACCAGTATCGTGATGGAATTCTATATCTGGCACCCTGGTGGTATGGCCGACGATGTTGCTAAGGCCGTAATGGCTGCAGCCAAAAGAGGGGTTCATGTCAAACTCCTCTTAGATGCGGCGGGTAGCCGTACCTTTTTTAAATCCTCTTGGCCTTCTCAGCTTCGTAGTACAGGTGTCGAACTTTCCCAAGCCCTCACCGTCAGTCCACTAAGGATGTTCTTTCGTCGGCTCGATCTGAGGCTACATCGCAAGATAGTGGTGATCGATAATATCATTGCCTATACCGGGTCAATGAACCTGGTCGATCCAAGGTTCTTTAAGCAACGCGAAGGCGTTGGCCAATGGATAGATGTCATGGTGCGTATGGCCGGGCCAGCGGTACCTGTGGTCAACGCTGTGGCCGCCTGGGATTGGGAGGTAGAGACTAGCCAGCGCCTACTGCCACAAGCTCCTGGAATCGCGCATCAGTGTAATGGCGCGGATTCTTTAGTACAGGTGATCCCCTCTGGACCGGGTATGCCTGAAGAAGTGATCCATCAGGTGCTGCTGCAAAGTCTTTACCAGGCACAGCACAAGATAGTGATAACTACCCCCTATTTTGTCCCGAGCGAGAATCTGTTAGATGCATTAGTGACTGCGGCGGCTCGCGGTGTCGACGTCAACATAGTGATCCCACAGAAAAATGACTCAACCATGGTCAAATGGGCCAGCCGCTCCTTCTTCTCCGAGTTGCTTAAAGGGGGCGTTAAAATCCATAGGTTTAGAGGTGGGCTGCTACATACTAAGTCAGTGGTTGTGGATCAGGAACACTGCCTCATCGGCACAGTGAATATGGATATGCGCAGCCTATGGCTCAATTTTGAACTCACGCTGGCAGTAGATGATAAGGCTTTCGCCCAATCACTCAATTCACTGCAGCAAGATTACATGGCGAATGCCGAGACCCTTAACTACAAACGCTGGCAACAACGTCCCTTATATCAGCGTTTCATCGAGCACTTATTTTATCTGTTCAGCCCATTGCTATAGGGTCATTTGTTCTTGGAGATCTCTGGGTTATTGTTAGCCCAAGATAGCGCGCGGTAAAAACCAAAAGAGGGCAACAGCCACCAAGGACGGCCATCACTAACCTCGACATGTAGCGGATTATCAATCTGTAACAATACAGGTTCATGCCATTTAGCTAGGGGAAATAGGTGGCCAGTTACCGGATGACGGCGCATTAACTCAAGAATTTCACCACTGTCGATGGCGCGCTCCAAGCCCAATTTCAAACGTTCTGCCAGATCAACGTTGGCTTTATCCACATAGAAGAACATATTAAAAGGATAGGCCAACAGCAGATCATCAAATAGCACTAAATCATTACCATTAATGACATGGTACTGTTCTATCTCGCTATACCCTTCATGTATCCCGCGTGGAAAATAGTCGCAGCGTCCTTTGGACAACATCAAAAAGTTAGATTCGAAACGGTTAACAGTTAACACAGGCAACCCGGCAGACTTTAGAATATCGGTATCAGGCCAATGCTGCCCCTGACATGCCGTGTATTTGGCAAGATCCTCGATTGTTTGTATTTGAGTGAACTTGTAACGATCGCCTTTACGAATGATGAGTGAACGAACCCCCAGGATCCCGCCAAGGATATCAATAGGTATGGCACGATAATCTCTATTTCGCTGTGGCTGTGCACCTGCCCATACGACATCAAGATAGCGGCTATTTTCAAGCAGACGAAACCAACGCCCCTGAGTGATAGACTCGGTACTCACAACCAGTTGCGCCGGGCCAAATTCAGGCTCTGTCAGATCCAGTGATAAAGAAATTAATGCCGTAAAATAGGAATGTGCGGTGTCGTTAGCGGACTGTGCCGCACTGGTGCGGATAACCTGTGGTTGCAGTTGTTCGTCAGCACGAGAGTATTTGCCCACCTCAATGACGATGAGCGACACAAGCAGCAAAAGGTAAACCCAGTAGTGCTTCATAACACTCACCCGTTATCTAATCTAGGGTTAATTTTAGACACGCAGTGTGGGTTTATCCATCGATTCGAAAAGAGTAGATAAAAAAATACCTACACACGGTAGGTATTTAGAGGCGATCAGTGAAAAGCGTTAATTCTGTTTTCTAACAAACTTAGATTTCAGCATCATCTGGCCGTGGCCATCGACCTTACAATCGATATCATGGTCGGCATCAACAAAACGGTTAATCACAGCTTTGGTGCCCACTTTCAGCGTCAGCGAAGTACCTTTTACCTTAAGATCTTTGATCAGAGTAACCTTATCACCCTCTTCTAACAGATTACCCACGGCGTCTTTTAGGATGATGGCATCGGGATCGACAACCACTTCATTAGGGTTCCATTCATGAGCACACTCAGGACAGATCAATAATGAGCCATCTTCGTAAGCATAGGTTGACTCACATTTTGGGCATGGTGGAATTGTATCGCTCATAACTCTTTCTCTATTCATTAAAAAGGTAAGGATCAGTCGTGGCATTTGGCCCACTCACTATAAGTGGTGCAACCCGTGATGACACACAACTGGTCAAAATGATAATCGTATTATAATAAAATTATCATGAATCGGCTAGCTAAGATTCTAGCACGCCCCTAGTGGCTACACTTTCACCTTGGGGTTCTTAGTAGGTTCAGCCTGACCATAACTGACCCCATGTTGCTCAAGATAACCGCGGATCAACTGCCTAACGACCTGGGATGGGGTTAGATCTTGAGAGGCGCAGAGTTGTTCAAACGCCTGTTTCTTACTGGGATCGAGTAGTACGGTAAAGCGTGCCGTCTTATTTTCCATAGCCTATACCTCAAACAAAACATTATCATTTGATTATAATCATTAAGGCCAGCTCTGCCTATAGTTAAGCATTCCAATTAAATAAGGTCATAAAGAAGAGATAGGAAAAACAGACACAAAAAAAGACGCCCTTAGGCGTCTTTCTCTTTGAATTTGGCGGTGAGTGAGAGATTCGAACTCTCGATACGTTGCCGTATACACACTTTCCAGGCGTGCTCCTTCAGCCACTCGGACAACTCACCGAATCGTCATTGCTTTTCCAAATGGAATCACATCAACGGAGCGGTACTTTACGCAAATCACTAAACAGGGTCAAGTTAAAAAACTGTCTGCTCAGGCATTTGCGTAATAGATAGCCAATTTGTCGACCAAGCGAGCTATTTAAATTTGCTTACCAGATCAGACATGGAGCTCACATCGTTAAGCAGTGACTCATTAAGTTGGCTGAGACGATCTGAGACCTCATGAGTATTGCGATAGATATCACTGATCTTCATCGCATTTTGGTTGACCTCTTCTGATACGGCCGACTGCTCATGGGTGGCCGCAGCGATCTGCTCGTTCATGCTATCGATCACGCTGACCTCACTGACGATACGGATCAGTTCCTCACCGGCTCGCTTAGACTCAAGTACACTTGTCTGTGCTTTACTTCGGCCACTTTCCATGGCCTTAACCGCGATCTTCGCACCACGCTCTAACCTTTCGGTCATGCTACGAATATCTTCGGTTGAGGTTTGCGCCCTTTGTGCAAGGCTACGCACCTCATCGGCTACCACGGCAAAGCCTCGGCCCATCTCACCTGCCCTCGCCGCTTCAATCGCCGCATTGAGCGCCAGTAAGTTGGTCTGCTCCGCAATACCGCTGATCACGCCAAGTACATCGACAATTCCCTTAATATCATCATCGAGGTTGTTAATGGCTTCGGCTGCACCGGCTATTTCATGTGCCAGTTCATTGATCGAATCTGCGGTGCGCTCTACCTCCAGGCTGCCCTCTTTGGCCTCCTTGTTGGCAAGCGCCGAGGCTTCTGAAGCTTGCACAGCGTTTTGTGCGATCTCTTGTACCGTGGCGCTCATCTCTGTCATCGCCGAAGCCACCTGATCCACTTCGCTATGACCACGAGCAACATCTTCTCGCATAACACGGGCGCAGCCTTCCATCTCCTGAGAGGCGGTAAGCAAGCCTTGCGTATTGGTTCGCACCATACCAATCACTTGTTCGAAATCGGCCATCATATGGTTAAATGCTTCACCAAGTTCACCAATCTCATCTTTACCATTGAGATCAACCCTGACACTGAGATCATAGTTTTTCTGAGATTCTGTCACCTTATGGTAGAGATGCCTGAGTGAGCCATGTAGATAGCGCCCTATAAAGAGAGATAACAAGATCACAACCAAGCCTGATACCAACATCACAATAATCACGCCAACCATGAATGATTGGGCTTTGGATAATGATTCACGGGTATCGCTAATCAGAATTTTGGATAACTTACCCTCAAACTCTCGAAGTGCATCAATACGGGCTGTCGACTTAGCGAACCATTCGGTAGAACTTTGAGCGCTGAGCGCGTTGGGATCTTGGCCCATAGCGGTTTCTCTTAGCGCAGAGACAGCCATAAAGGCAGGCGATGAGGCCACTCGCTGATAATCAGCCTTAACATCTTGGCTTGCAAGGGCCAAAAAACGCTCCTGATAGGTATTTTGCTCTGAGACCAGATTGACAAACTTAAGGTACATGCCGGGTTTAAAGGCGCTATTGCCGAAGGTAGAACTAAGTACAGCACGCTCGATACCCGCACGCTCTTTCATCTGCAAATAGGCGGCAAAACTTGCCGACTCGACCGCAATTTGGCGACTTGCGCCTTGCTGGCTGGTTTGGTCAACAATGGCCAATAACAAGGCGTTGAGCTTAGAATAGTACGCCACCTCTTCTGGCACAGTGATAGTCAAGCTATCAACCCGTCGGCGGATCTCACTTAACTGATCAATCATCTGATTGACTTGGCTCATTTGCTGAGTAAATGCTTTGGGTAAATCATGATTTGCTGTAAAGGTCTTAAAGTTATTGAGTTGCTCATCACTGAGCTGACGCTGCCTTGGCAGTTTATCGCCAAAGTTCTTACCCTTAGAGCCAAGGAACCCTGCACTCATGCCACGCTCTTTTTGCAATTCATGAACAAAATCACTGTTAACCACCGCCAACTCAGACAGGGTTTCAACCTGACGAAGCCCTTGATGCAGTTGATATTGGCCATACACAACAAACAGACCGAAAAACGTCGCCCCTAAAATAGGGGGTACAATCACCAGCAAAAGTTTGTTTCTTATTTTGAGATCACTGATCCATTGCATATTCATCTTACGTTATCCCTAACCGTAGCGGGTTGATATGACGATATCGAAAACCAATTAAGGCTTTCCAAGTAGCGTATATTTACAGTAGTAACACTAGCATAAAAAAATAATGTTTAAGCAAAAGTCGCGTTAAAACATGTACTAAAGGAATCAAATATTAGCAACTTTTGTTTTAGCATGACTCGTATGGCTTAACAATGCGCTTAAAGTCTAGTATAGGCTGTCGCTTACATGGTTAGGGATATAAAAAAGGTTCATCGCGGATAAGCGGGGA
>NZ_JSFF01000003.1:0-280476 GCF_000773485.1 Shewanella sp. ECSMB14101
AGAGCCAAAAGCGTGCTTACACCCGTATCTATCATCTCTTCGATTTAACCTTGCTGGTATCGGGTGATGTTTTGGTAGGAGAGTCTCGCTAAGTTTAGTATTTGGCGGGGGACTTACAAGCATAACTTCATGGTTATCTAACGCCTGCCCGGCGGGGGTTAGGTTGCAGCTAAGGTGCGACTTAAGAGATTCTCGGTAAGTAGCTATGAAGCTTGGTGTTACTTAGGCGAACTCAAGCTTGGCGCTACTTATGTGAACTCAAGCTTGGTATGTCACCAAGCGACACGCGTGGCTAGGCGATAGCTAGCCACAAAAAAACGCCCGTTAGGGGCGTTTTTCAAAAAGCGATACCTTGATCGCACATCAAGCCTTCTTCGTTGGCATCAATGCCGGAATAATAAACACCACCAAGGCAATCAGGTAAGTGCTGAAGGCGACCACCATCCATTGTGACATGGTGATGCCAAACATCTCCCACGGAATGTCGGTACACATGCCGGTTGGCAGGAAGACAGAAGGTAACCATTCGTGTAGCGGCATCCAGGTCGGGAACTCGGGAAGGAATGAGCAGGTCGAGAAGGGCGACGGATTGGTCTGCATCTCCACTAACTCAAGCGCCAGTTTTAATCCCCATGCACTGCTAATGCCCCAAATTAGCACCCCGATAAAGCGAATTAAACGGTATTGATGGCCGATAACCCCAAGCAGTCCGGCAAGCAGTAATCCTAGGACGGCAACGCGTTGGTAGATACACATGACACAAGGGTCAAGTTTCATCACATATTGGAAAAAGAGGGCACAGCATTCAAGAACAAGTGCCGTAACAAGCAAGGTGCTCCATGCTAATCGTGATTGTGCAAAACGGGTCAGGGCTCTCAACGAAATTCTCCTATAAAAAAACGCCTCTAACTGCTAGAGGCGTTTTTAAGACTTTACGAAACTAAATAAGTTCAGTCAATCAACAAATTAGTGCCCAGAGACAGCGCCTTTAACCGCCTCGGCTGCCGAATGATGGATCAACATATGAGAATCGTAGAAGTATTGGGTCATCTCCGCGAGGAAACCTGTCTCAATGGTAAGAATCCCTACGATTGACAGTACGATGGTGTAAGGTAGCGCCATCATAACCATGCGGCCATAGGAGAGCCTAATCAAAGGTGCGATGGCCGATGTCAGTAGGAAGAGGAACGCCGCCTGACCATTAGGTGTCGCAACCGATGGTAGGTTGGTACCCGTGTTGATAGCCACCGCCAGCAGATCGAACTGATCGCGGGTGATCTGACCATCCAGTAGCGCCGCCTTGACCTCGTTGATATAGACAGTGCCCACAAATACGTTGTCACTCACCATAGAGAGCAGACCGTTGGCGATGTAGAAGATCACCAGCTGAGTGTTACCTTCGTAACTTAGTGCCCACTGGATCACTGGGGCGAACAGTTGTTGATCGATAATTACGCCAACGATAGCAAAGAATACCGCCAGTAGCGCTGTGAAAGGCAGGGCCTCTTCGAAGGCTTTACCCAGCGCATGTTCGTTGGTGACGCCGTTAAAGGCAGTGGTTAGGATGATTACTGACAGACCAATTAGGCCAACTGACGCTAGGTGGAACGCCAGGCCAACGATGAGCCAAACACCAACAAAGGCCTGGACCACAAGCTTAATTTTGTCATGCTTTGTGCGGCGGGCATCTTCATATGAGGCATAGTCAGAGAGTATCTTATGTACGGCTTCTGGCAGTTGCTGGCCATAACCAAACCACTTAAATTTCTCCACCAGGAAACAGGTGGCGATACCGGCAAAGAATACTGGAATTGTTACAGGGCCCATACGCAGGGCAAATTCACCAAACTGCCAGTTGGCCTGTGCGGCAATGATCAGGTTTTGTGGTTCGCCGACCATGGTACAAACGCCACCCAGTGCAGTACCAACACCGGCATGCATTAATAGGTTACGTAAGAAACCACGAAACGCCTCTAGTTCATTTTCACACAGTGAATGACCTTCACCGTGCTGATCTGAGGTGTGATCGTGATCGTCGGAAAAGTTCTTACCTGAGGCGACCTTGTGGTAGATCGAGTAGAAGCCCACGGCGACGGCGATGATAACCGCGATCACGGTTAAGGCGTCGAGGAAGGCTGACAGGAAGGCCGAGGCGATACAGAACATCAAGGAGACCACTACCTTAGAGCGGATCTTGGTGATCATCTTGGTAAACACGAACAGCAGCAGCTGTTTCATGAAGTAGATGCCTGCCACCATAAAGATCAGCAGTAACAAGACTTCAAGGTTGGCCTCAATTTCATGGAGCACTTGGCTAGGTGAGGTCATGCCAATGATCACCGCCTCGATAGCCAGCAAACCTCCTGGTTGTAGGGGGTAGCATTTGAGCGCCATCGCTAGGGTGAAAATAAACTCTATTACCAATAACCATCCGGCAACGAATGGATTGAGATAGAAGATTATCGGGTTGATCACTAAAAACGATAAAATTGCGATTTTGAACCACTTAGGAGAATTTCCTAAGAAATTGTCAATAAACGCCTGACTCATGGTCACAGGCATGGCATCCTCTCATCTATATAATTATTTTTTGACAGAAACTTTACATACAGTCTGCTTTTCACATCAGTGTAGCCTAATGATATGTAGAATTTAATACTTTTATGACCGCCATGGGCTAAAAACAGACATTAACTGCAATCTACATCACAAGCTTGTTGATATAGTGTGTATTTTACTCAGTAATGAGATCTCTGTCCTTGATCTTATCCAGTATTGTTACGGATTAGGTTTCCATTTTTCCTCGCTCTGGTATGATCAGTTACCAAAATAACTTTCATTGAATTGGAATAGCGGCCTGATGACAACTGTCCCCAAAGCACCTGTAACGCCCAAAGACAAAGATATTATTGAAGCGAAAGGTCCTGCCAGCTTTGCCGAAAAGTATATTGTTCGTTCTATTTGGGAGGGAAAGTTTCCACCCGGCTCCATCTTACCTGCAGAACGTGAATTATCCGAGCTAATTGGTGTGACTCGCACCACATTGCGTGAAGTGCTGCAGCGTCTGGCACGCGATGGCTGGTTAACGATTCAACACGGTAAACCGACACGCGTAAATGATATCTGGGAAACCTCAGGTCTGAATGTGTTGGAAACCATTGCCGACTTGAATCCTGCCGGTGAGCCTGTGCTGCTGGAGCAACTCTTGTCTGCCCGCACTAACATCAGCGCCATCTACTTCAAGGGCGCTGTGCGTTATAACCCTGATAAGGTGCTTGAAGCGTTAGCGCCGCTGGCGACCCTGAAGGATGAGGCCAAGGCATTTATTGAGTTTGATTATAATCTGCATCATACCCTGGCCTATCACTCTGGTAACCCGCTCTACGTTCTGATCCTTAATGGCTTTAAAGGTCTCTATAGCCGAGTGGGTGAAGAGTATTTTGCTATTGAGAAGGCGAGGGAGTTGGCACTCGATTTCTATCAGGCACTCGAAGCCTTAGCGAAAGAGCATAACCACCATGATGTACCTGTGCTGATGCGCAGTTACGGTATCAATAGCGGTAAGGTTTGGCAGCGACACAAGAGTAGCCTGCTGCAATCTGCCGAGGCAAACGTCTAATCGTCTGCCATTTGGTGATGCCGTGTAGTGCTGACATCGAGTTTCCATAGGTGATGAACTAAAGAAAAGCCGCTGAAAACAGCGGCTTTTTTGTGTCAGGCCAATAGCATTAATCGATATCGAAGCTGTAGTAGATATCTAAAGTCTTAGAGATGGTGCCTGAGACGCTTTCCAGATAGAGCTGAGACATCAGGTAGTAGCGCACAGTCATCTCATAACCTGGGTTGAATACGCCAACGCCGTATTTGACCATAAGGTCATCGCCGATATAGCCGCTTATGGCAACTTTACCGTCATCGTTGGCATCGAGTTGAACGTTAGAGATCCCCAGCTTTTCTATCACACCACTTGCAGAGCTACCCACATTGGAAAAGGCATTATCGCCGAGCTGATTGCCCAGAGTCAGGGCGGCGCCCATCATCAAGGCATTGTTTTGATCTGAATCTGAGTTATTCAGCCCAGTTCCCTTGATGATGTAAGAGAGGATCTCAGCTTGCTCTTTGGCTGGGTTTGAGAAGAGGGTGACCACAGGTTTCGCCGGTGTGCCGGTAATGCGCACGCCCGCGATAACATCATCTTCTTTGATCTCCCGTGTCGCTTCAATATTGAGGTTCGGCACGGCCATAGGGCCAATAAACTGTACTTCACCGGCATTGATCGACAGGGTCTGGCCCATGAATTTATAGATGCCATTGACCACTCTGATGTCACCGTAGAGCAGAGGAGGTTTAAAGGCCGCCTGGCGCAGTTCCAGAGTACCCTGTAGCATGCCCCGCAGCCCCATGCCGTCAATGTTGAGCTTGTCACCGACATTGACCATGATTTGACTGGTAATGGCGATAGGATTTTTTTCCTGCACCTGTGTCGACAGACTGTCGTTAAAGATCACATCGTCCGATTGGGCCACACCACCTTCGGGCAACTGTACTATCTTGATATGGCCTGAAGGGATATCTACATTCCCTTGGATATCTAAGTGCTTGTTGCTAAAGCCTATGGTGAGGTCTGGTGAGACATCTAAGATAGCCAGCGGCGGTTGAATAATGGCAAGTTTATCGCCTTTGAACTGAAAATCTCCTTGTAAACCCTCTTGCCAGTTCAGATCCCCTTCGAGTTCTGCCTTGCCTTCGCCCATGGTCCACTGGCTCGTCAGTTTAGCCCCTTGGCCCACAAGTGAGAGTGTTAGCGCTATGTTGTCCAGCAGTGTCGGGTTAGCCGCCGCGGCTAATTGCCCGTCGATGAGGTCAACTGAGCCGGTCAGCTGCGGGCTCTCTAGGGTGCCGCCAAGTGTAATGACACTGCTCACCCGGCCGTCGAGTACCTCAAGCTGTGGAGTAAAGTCTGCCAGCGCATGGAGGTTGATATCTTTCAGGTCGATTTGCCCGCTGAGACGATGCTCGGGATCTGTGCTAATTTCCACCTTGGTGTTCAGCTTGGCGAAACGTTCAGACTCGAACTTGGCATCGGCGGTAAAACGCTCAGGGGTGAGCTGTGCGCTGAGCTGCAGATACTTATATTGCGCGTTAATCTGGCGTCTGTTGGTGGTTAAGTCAAACTGGCCGGGTGCCATCGCCAGTTCAATCTCGCCTGTAGGTTTCTCTCCTTTGGCCCAATGAAATAGAGCGTCGAGCTGGGTCGGTCCCCGCCAGGTCAGTCGATCGGGTAAGATGGGCGAAAGCAGCGCGCCAAGATCGCCGCTAAACTGCAGCTGGGTATCGCCCTTGTCGCCAAGTTCAGCAATGTCGGTCAGGCATAGGCTGGCGGCTTCATGTTGCCAACAGAAAGGCGCGACCTCACCATAGCCTTGTTGCTGATCCCAATAGAGTGCTATGGGCTTGTCCAGTGCCATGGCACCTAGACGAGATTTAAGGTTAATCCGATTGACGCTGGCATCGAACCTTTGGGCTTTATCATCAAAGCTGGATGCGATGGAGGTTTGCAGCTGAATATCGCCATAGGTCTGCAGCCCCAATTTTTGTTTATGGAGATCGCCTTTGATCCCTAAGGTGAGGGTACTCAAGCTAACGTTTTGCCGTTTGATGTCGGATGATTTTAACGACAAGGCAAATTGATGCTCATCCTGGGGACGATAGAAGGCGATCAGTTTTGCCTTCTCGACTTGTATATCGGCGTATTGCAGCTCCACACTATCGGCATTGATGGCAATTTCCGGGTGCTCGTCGTCACCTGAGACATTGATAACCGCCTCGATGGCACCACTGGCCTTGGGGTCCCAAAGGCTAAGCGCCGGCACACTCAGCTGACCATCGAGAGACCAGTTGTCATCGACACGTCCCGACAAGGTAAGCTCGGACTCTAAGGCATTGAGCTGTAGTTGCTTGGCATTAAGCTGGAATTTGTCATTGATGGCAATATCGCCTTGAAGCCGCAGCGGATAGTTTGCAACGTGACCTTGAAGATCGGCATTGCTGACGCCAATCGCCCACTGTTTGTCACTATAGTCCCCTTGGCTGTGCAAGCTGCCGTTAATTTCTGTTTCGGGCAGGGGCTGCTCAGTGGTGATATTGAGCTGGCTCAGATCCAGTGTCTGGGCGTCGAGCTGCAGATCCCAGTGGAGTTTGTCGCCATAAGCCAGTTGTCCTGCGAGTTTGGCCTTGCCCATCTCACTGTCGACATCCAGCTTAGCGAACGAGAGTTGCTTAGTTTGGTGTTCAAACTCGGCATCGAGCGTAAGCCAAGGATGATAAGGGGTCTTCAGGTCGCCGCTTAGGGTGACACTTTGTTTCTGAATGCTACCTTGACTATTGAGTGTGAGGATTTTGGTTTCATATTCAGGCTCGGCAAGCGGCCACATCAGATGGGGGCTGGTTAGCGCCACACGATAGGGCAGTAAAGGGCTGTCCAGGTTGATTTCGCCATCCAGGTTGAGATCTAAATGGCCTTTGCCTCTTAGTGTTACCGCGAGCGCGGCAAAGCCACCGTTTATTTCCGCTTCTAGCTGCTGGCGTTTCAACTGTGGCAGCTCGGTGAGCTGCTGACTGGCGAGATCGGCCTGCAGGTTCAGCGCCATAGGATAATCTTGCTCTAGGCTCATATGGCCATCTAGGTGGGCCTTACCATAGTCATGCTGCACATCTAGGCTGTCTAAGGTGATCTTGTAGCCCACATAACTGCCTTGCAGGGCGAAGGCTTGGAAATGATCGATTCGTTGCCCCAGCCTTAGCTCGCTGTTGGTGAGTTCGGCGGTATCGACAAAGATAGGCATGGGAATGGCTACCTCTGGCAACTGAGTGAGTGGCCAGCTATCGGCATCAGCTTGGTCGCTATCAGCAGCCTTATTCGTTTCTGCTGACAGTGGAATATCGATATAGAGACCTTGGCTGGCCAGTTGGTTTACCCTGAGCCCTGTTTCTAACCAGCTGGCCTTGGCTGTGAGGGCGTCGGCATTAAACTGCATCTGGTTGACCCGAACCTTGACCTGTTTCAGATCGCCTTGATTGAGCACTATGCCAAAGGGAAGTACCAGCTGCTGATCATCGGCCTCTGCTACCTCCTCTTTGATGGGCTCTGATCCTTCACCTTTAATTGACTCTGTCGCTAGTTCTGGGTTGTCATCCTTACCCTTAAGCTCATCTGTATCTATATCGACTTGTACCGCCGAGGCGCTTAAGGTATCGACACAAAGTTGGCGCTGCAGCAGACATAGCGGACGCCAGTTGAGGGTCAGATCTTGAGTATCAACCACTATGCCCGCCATCTGCCAGTGGGCATGATCTAGGGTTAATTGGCCATTGAGCCGGCCAGCGCTGTAGCTGAGCGATAAATTGGGCACTAAGGCATCGGCCAAGATGACTGACAGGCGCGTACCCAGGGGAGTGCCGATCATTAAGGCCAGCATGATCAGCAGAGCTAAGGGCAGATAGAAAACCAGGCGGATCAGGTTGCGCAACCAGCGAAGCAGTCGCTTAAAGGGGCTTAGGGGCTTGACCGGCGCCGCGCCCTGGTTATCGGTTTGGGCCAGATCTAGCTCATTGGGCTGGTCAATCATATCTCAGCCCCCATGGTGAAGTGGATACGCCAGCTACGGTCTACGGTTTCGGTTTCGTTAAGGCCGACACCGAGATCCAATTTTATCGGCCCTATGGGCGATATCCAGTGTACGCCGCCACCGACAGAGACAATAGGGTCAAACTGGGTGTCATCAAAGGCATTACCGGCATCGATGAAGGTCCCCAGACGCCAGGTCGGTGTCAGATAGTATTGGTATTCCAGGCTGCCCACTAAAAGATACTGGCCACCAACAACCATACGGGCCAGTTGCTCTTCAGTATCGATATAGTCGATATAGGGCCCCAATTCCTGATAGCTGTAACCGCGTATGCTTTGATCGCCGCCGGCAAAATAGCGCAGGGAAGGCGGTACAAGCGGCAGATCTTCCTTTTTAACCAGGTTAGCACCGAGATCCAAACGTGACACAAATCTGTGTTTACCAAAGAAGGTATCTATCCATTTAAACTTGGCCTGAATTCGACCCAGGCGCAGATCAGAGCCAAGTTCAGGTTCCGCGTATTCCATGCTGTAAGACTGATAATAGCCAGATTTAGGATCCAGGCTGTTATCTCCCCTGATGGTTTGTGACAGACTGGTACCAAACAGAAAGAGATCGGGTTTGTAGTCGATATCCGACTGAGTATATCGTTCGTTGATGGCATCGAGAGAGTAAGTAAAGATCCATTGATTGCCGAACTGTTTCTGTCTGACAACACCAATGAGCTTTTTCACTGACTCGAGTTCGCCCGTGTTGCGATAGTCTCGCTTGTCGGGGTCATAGACTTGAGTGACACCATATTTGTCCCTGAGCAGCCCAATTCTTAGCTTGAGTTGGTCGTCCAGCGGATGACTCATGGGAATGGTGTAGGTCGTCAGAAACTTTGGCGTGTCGGGTGACCATTCGATACTGGTTTCCTGAGAATGCCCATAGCGGTTAATCTGCGGCATGCGCCAGGTGGCCCTTATTCTGGGGTCTACCTTGTTATCAATAGAATTACCTATGTCGGCACCGACACCCAGTTCGATAGAGTGGGTCGGTCTGGGACTTAGCTCGACGCGGATGGGGACTCTATCATCTGCTATCTTGTCGAGTTGTGGTAACACCTTAATATTGTTGAAGTAACCTGTATCCACTAGCTCTCGGTTGAGGGCGCCCAATTTGCCAGTACTGTACCGCGAGTTCGCTTCGAAAGGGATTAACTGGTCCAGAAAACCTGGCACCAGATCATGGCCGTTAAAGTGAACCTCGCCGATACGATAGCGCGGCCCAGAGTCGTAATGCAGGCTGATCTGTGCACTATTGAGATCTCGGTTGACCACTATCTGGTTGGTGACATATTTCCCTTCAAAATAGCCGCGGGCAAGGGCATAGGTCAGTAGCTGAGATTTTATCGACTCATAGTCGCCATGGTTGAGCTGATCACCGGGCTTAATGGTGATCTGTTTCAGCCATCGGTCGATCACTTCGTCATCGAGGATCTCGCCCGAGAGGCGAATATCTATCCACTGAATCAGCGTTGGCTCGCCGGGCGTGATGGCTAGGCGTAAGGTCCAGGGTGCATTTTCTGGACTATCGAGCTGAGGTTCAATCTTTGCCTTGTAGTAGCCCATCGAATGCAGCGCGGCTTCTATGTTCTCTTCGGCATTGAAGATGAAGGCGCGGCGTTGTACCTCTGAGTTGGGGATAGTGCCCAGGTGGGCTGTGATATTACGCGTTAGCGCCTCATCGGCGCCGCTAATCTCTACCTTAAGCCATTTATCGGCCCAGGCAGTAGAGGTACCCAAACTCAAACTGAGTAGGGTTAGGAGTAGTAGCCGGGATAAAGAAGATGAGATCCGCAAGAAAAAGGCTCTATCTAGTTGAGAATTTTATTGTTGTTTATTGTCGCAGATTATAGAGGGCAAGCAAGATGGTGATTGTAATTAATGATTAAAATCGGTACAAAGAAGGCAAACAATAACGAGGAAGCCTAACGTGAGAAGCACTATTACCCCCCTAATGTTATCTGGTCTGATGGGTCTATTGATGAGCGCCAATGTGATGGCGCAGACACCGCCTTTTTCTATCGCTATTCATGGCGGCGCGGGAACCATCTCTAAAGCTAATCTGACAGATGAACAGCAACAAGCCTATCGCGACAAGCTAAAGCAGGCGGTGGATGCTGGGTATAAGGTGTTGGAGCATGGCGGTGACAGTCTCACTGCCGTCACTACGGCAATCAATATTCTTGAAGACAGCCCGCTCTTTAATGCCGGTAAAGGTGCCGTGTATACCTATGATGGTGGCCACGAGATGGACGCCTCTATTATGGATGGCCGCACTCTGAATGCGGGCGCGGTGGCTGGGGTTAAACATATTAAAAACCCTATCGATCTGGCCCGGGCCGTAATGGATAAATCGCCCCATGTCATGTTGTCAGGTGAAGGGGCTGAAGAGTTTGCCTTAACCCAGGGCTTTGACTTTGTGCCCGTCACCTATTTTGATAGCGATGCTCGTTATCAGCAGTTACTCGATGCCAAGGCCAAATTAAAACAGGCGGAGAGCAATCAAGAGGGCAAGGCTGATTATCAGGCGTCGCTTAACTATTTAGATCTCGATTATAAATTCGGTACTGTGGGCGCTGTAGCACTGGATAAGCAGGGCAATCTTGCGGCGGGTACCTCAACTGGCGGCATGACGGTGAAACGTTTCGGCCGTATCGGTGACTCGCCTGTGATTGGCGCGGGCACCTACGCGGAAAACCAGGTTTGCGCCGTATCAGCCACCGGCCATGGTGAGTATTTTATTCGCTATCATGTGGCGGGTGATATCTGCGCCAAGGTCAAATATCAGCAAAAATCGATACTGCAGGCCGCCGATGAAGTGATCAATCAACGCCTGATCACCGCAGGCGGCACCGGCGGAGTGATCGCTATCGATCAGCGCGGTAATATCGCGACCCCATTTAATACCGAAGGCATGTACCGTGCGACCCGCAAGCAAGGTGAGCAGGCCAAGGTGATGATCTGGCAGGACAACTAATTACCTAGGTCTGCACAGATTGTTTTAGTGCAGGCCGCCCAGAACATCAGATTCGCAATCACGGGCGATTAAGATAAGCCGTAGCCCGTGATTGCTTGATTAACTCTTTGGCAAAAACCCCCGTTGTTCTTGCTTGTTAAAGCCTGGCTCACCAAATAAATCCCTTCTCTTTTTTTTATCGGTTTCACTGCCAAGCGACAATTCTGCTTGTGATTCGCGTTTGTAACCTCTTTGTCAACAAGCTGATCTATAGTCTGGCCTGTTCTAAGGATCAGCACTGCAGCAATTTGGGCGATAAGACTCAAATGCTGCCGACTAAAACACTAGCCGAACACTAGGTTAATGGATAAATTTAGGGGTTAATATGTTTACCAAAGCAAGTGCGCTTGCCTTGGCCATTGGTGGTGCCTCCACCTTTGCTCAGGCCGCAGACGATTTGATTATTTCAGAATATGTAGAAGGCAGCAGTAACAACAAAGCGGTCGAACTCTACAATCCTACCGATGCCAGCATAGAGTTAAGTCAATACCAGCTCGAGTTTTACTTCAACGGCAGCAGCAGTGCCGGGTCTAACATCGCACTGAGCGGTAGCCTAGGGGCAGGTGAAACCTATGTTATTGCCGATAATGATGCCGGTGGTGAGATCTTAACGGTTGCGGATCAGCTTAGCAGCGCGAGCTTTTTCAATGGCGATGACGCCTTGGTGCTGCGCAAACAGGGCGAGGTGATCGATAGCTTAGGTCAGTTGGGTACCGATCCTGGCTCAGAGTGGGGCAGCGGCGAACGCTCTACCCAAAATAACACCTTAAGACGCAACCCTGAGCAGTTGATTGCCGATACTGTGCTCGATGACGTCGTTACCCTGGCGACTTGGACCGGGCATGCTCAGGATGATGTTAGCGATCTTGGTCTGTTTGCCTATCAGGGACCAACAGATTCAACTGATCCAGTTGAGCCGCCGCAATCTTTGGTGTGTCATGATCCGGCGACCTCAATCTCCGCCATTCAGGGCAGCGGTGATATCAGTCCTTTTAACGGTCAGAGCGTGACGGTAGAGGCGATAGTGACCAGCAATCAGGAAGCGGGCCTGAAGGGACTCTTCCTGCAGATGGCCGATAGTGAAACTGATACTGATGCGACCACCTCTGAAGGGGTGTTTGTCTATTCAGGCGGTCAGCTGGGTTATCAGGCGGGCGATCGTATTCGATTAACCGCTTTGGTTAAGGAGTATAACGGTCTGACTGAGCTGACTAATGTCACTGAGCATATCTTGTGTGAAACCGCACAGCCGTTGCCGACAGCCGCCTCGATAACTCTGCCTCTCACGCAAAGCAGTGATTTAGAAGCCGTTGAAGGGATGCGGGTGAGTTTCTCACAAAATCTGGTGGTCAATGAGGTCTATAATCTGGGCCGTTATGGTGAGATCTTACTGGGAAGTCGCCGTCATTTCATCGGCACTCAAGTGGCCGAGCCAGGCAGTGACGCGCTGGCGGTCAGTCAGGCCAATGCACTGGACTCTGTGCTGCTTGACGACGGATTGACCGCGCAAAACCCAGATCCTGTTCGCTATCCCGCCCCAGGGCTGAGCAGCGATAACACTGTGCGGGTGGGCGATGCAGTTAGCCATTTGAGCGGTGTGATGCACTATGGCTTTGGTAAGTATCGCCTGATGCCAACCGATACGGTGAATTTTGTGGCCACCAACCCAAGAACCGTTGAACCTGAGCTAGCGCCGGGGGGTAACCTTAAGGTGGCCAGCTTTAATGTACTGAACTACTTTAACGGCGACGGACTCGGCGGTGGTTTCCCAACGGCTCGCGGCGCCGATACGCCAAGCGAGTTTGCCCGTCAGCGCGCAAAGATCATCAGCGCCATGACAGCTATCGATGCCGATATTTTCGGCCTGATGGAGATAGAAAATGATGGCTTTGGCAGTGAGTCTGCCATTAGTGATCTGGTCAGCGGCCTGAATCAGGCAGTAGGCGAGAGCAGATATCAATTTGTTTCTGTCTCAACGCCGACCATAGGCACAGATGCCATCACAGTGGGCATGCTGTATCGCAGCGATCGTGTTATGCCTGTGGGTGAGGCTAAGGTGCTCTCCAGTGCCAATTCGCCGCTCGATGAGCAAGGAAACACGCTGTTTAACGACGCCAAAAACCGCCCGACCTTAACCCAGACATTTGAGGTCCTTGGTGAGGCTAAGCAGTTTGTGGTGGCGGTCAATCACCTTAAGTCTAAGGGCAGTGATTGTGTTAGCCTGGGAGATCCGGATCAAAACGATGGTCAAGGAAACTGCAATCTGACGCGCACCCGCGCTGCAACCGCCCTAGGTGCTTGGCTAGCCAGTGAGTATGGCGAGCTGCCGACCCTGGTGATCGGTGACATGAATGCCTATGCCAAGGAAGATCCTATCGATGCCCTGCAAAGCGCCGGTTATGTCGAGCTGTACGATCACTTAGGTAAGTCAGGCGCATACTCGTATGTATTCTCCGGTGAAAGCGGTCAGTTGGATCACGCTCTGGCCAATGCTCTGCTGGCGGATCAGGTGGTGGATGTGACCGAGTGGCATATCAACACAGATGAGCCTAGATTGCTTGACTACAACGAGGAGTTTAAGTCGTCAGCTCAGATTGAGTCGCTTTACAGCTCAGATGCCTATCGCTCGTCGGATCACGACCCGGTCGTGATCTCTCTATTGCTTGAGCGTGACACCCTAGCGCCGGTGGCGAGTTTTAGCCAAACGCTGAAAGGGCGCAGCGTGAGCCTAATTAGCACGTCACAGGATGAGGATGGCGAGATAGTCTCTTATCAGTGGGATTTTGGCAACGGTGACAGTGCCACAGGAGAGCAGGTGAGTTATCAGTTTGCCAAGGCGGGTGAATATCCCATAACCCTGACAGTGACAGATAATGATGGCCTGAGCCATAGCGTCACCCAAGTGGTCAAGGTACAGGTCAAGCGTAAAAAGCCTGTGGCCGTGATAGAGCATCTTGATCTTTGGTTTATGGATCTCTTTATCTCTCTAAGCTACGACACTGACGGTGAGCTGGTGTCGCAATCTTGGAAATTTAACGATGGTAGTCAGCAAAAGGGGCCTGTGGCCGTCAGTTTTGGCCATAGCGCCAGCAAGGTCAAATTAACGGTTAAGGATAACCATGGCTTAAAAGGTCAGGCAAAGTTGGCTTTCTAATAGCAGCTGTTTTAAACGGCCACCCTAGGGTGGCCTTTTTTTGGGCGTAAAATTTTATAATAAACTGATTTTATTCGATATCTAATTCACTTGCTGATTGCTAATAGCTAAAGGTTTCCATAGGCCCTGTGTTAGGTAAAAATGTTCTTAACAATAATCATTTCTATTATCATAAGCTTGGCGGTAAGCCTCGTCATTACTGGGCTGGCGCCACTTTTCTGGCCAACGGGTGGGCTAAACTTAATGTCGAATCCGAGGAGAGTAAGCTTATGGATAGCTATCAGAGATTATTAGTGGTTGTAGATGAACACGATTTTAGCCTAAAGGCCGTATCTCGGGCCGTATACCTGGCCAGTAAAACCCATGCGGTCATCATTGTCATGATGTTAGAGCACAGCCATTTTGTTAACCGACTGGTGGATACCTTCGAGTCTGAAAATAACGGTGAGCAGTTTCAGCCACAAACCAAGGAGCGCAAACAGAGTTGTCTCACAGCCTTTATTCGCCAGGCGGCGCAATCAGGCCTGAATATTTCTAAAGCATCGATCGCCTGTCATTCCAGCGATGATGTGCTGCAGTTTTGCGAAGACTACAGGGTGGATGCGGTGATCTTGGCGGCGTCGCGGCATAAGCTGTGGAACTGGCTCACCATCAAACCTTTGGATGTGCGTTTGATCCGCGAATCCTCGCGTCCTGTGGTTGTGGTTAAAGATCACATCTGGCATCCGGGAGGCCATATCCTGTCATTGGTGGAGCCCTGTGCCGATGATCTGATGCATAAAGAGTTAAATGAAGCCGTGCTGCAGACCTCTGAGCATTTCTCTGAGTTACTATGTGGCGATTGCCACCTCATTGATTGCTACTATGGTGATACACCCAGTATCTCCTTTCATCAGACGGTATCGCCTGCTAACGATGAGCACTTCCATCTGCAGCAGATGTCTCAGTATTCGAGCCGTTATCATCTCCAGCCTGAAAATACGCCCAGTAACAAGCATATTCACCTGACTAAATCTTTGCCGGAAGATGCTATTGAGTCGTTGGCGAAAGAGGTGGATTCTGAGTTGGTGATCGTTGGCGATACGGGTAAGACTGACCTGTTTTCGAGCCTCTGTGGAAACGTGGGGGAGCAGGTGATCGATAGGATCCAGTGCGATCTTCTCGTGGTGAAGGCAAGAGGTATCGGCGCCATGCAGTGAGTTAGGCCAGCGACAGCGTGTCGCTGGCTAACCTATTACTTTTTAATCCATTTGCCTTGCGGTGTTTGGATGTAGTGTCCCTTATCGGCAGCCGCTATCGCTTTCTCTGCGGCTAGTTTGGCAACATCATTGACGCTTATCTGGTTCTTAAGGGCGATCTTTTCATAGTGGGCCTTGCGTTTGGCATTGACCGACTTGGCGAGCGCACTGGCTTCGCCGCTATTAACCACCACACCTAAGTAGCCATTTATCTGCTCACCCACTAACCCCTGCGTCTTAGCGTCTTGTAGTGAGATGGCAAAGGCATTGAGGCTAAGAAGAAGTCCGGCCATCAAGACAAGTATTTTGCTTTTCATTTGAATCACCTTATACCTTGATTAGAAGAGTTCATCGTTGTTAATCAGCTCATCGAGCTCTTTATCAACCTTAATCTTGATCTCATGTTCAATCTTAACGTTAAGGTTGATGACGATAGGCTTCTCTGGTGGCTCTATCTTCACCGTTGGCGTGCAGCCACCAAGAAGCAGCAGGCCGGTTAGCCCTAGGGTCATGGTTGGCAAGGTTAGCAATTTTTTCACTGTGCTTCCTTAATCTGGTTGATGGTGAGCTTAGGCTTATGAACTTAGATTACGCTGGGCAATATGACCATAAGCTGAACGTTTACTTGAGGTTAGTTTGCCATCGCGCGCTCTATTTCAGTCTGCAGTCTATCACCTATTTGTAAACTCTTGAGTAACTGCAACATATTTTCTTCCTGAGCGTAGTTCAAATGTATGGGGCGTTCAATATCCTTGGCCCGACCCTTGACCTGTACTTTTAGTTGGGCATCGCCGTTGGGTGCCATGTCGAAGCTACTCGACAGCTGGGTATAGTGCAGCTCCTCCAGTGCCGAGAAGGCGAAATCCAGGTAGGGCTGCGACACTCGCATCTGTACTACGGCGGGATTATCGTCAACCTTGATCAAGCCGCCGGGCGCTCTGGCCGCCAACTGGCCATTGTTAACGCTAACCTTGCCCTGTTCGAGACTGACTGGCAGTACGCCATCGAAGATGCCGTCGGCGTAAATCCCGGTTTGCGGCTGCGCGGCGAGCAGCTGCGCAAGATCCATCCCCTGCAATACCAGGTAGGCTGAGGAGGGGGCGCCAAGATTCAGGTTGAAGATGGGCAGCAAGATCTCACCGCCCAGCGTTTTGGCGGTGCCGTTAAGTTTCACATCCGCGCCGTTAAGGCCTATGGTGGCGTCAAGTCCTTTGCCGATATCGAGTTTAAAATCGGCATTAGCATTAAGATCCGTGAGTAACACTCCGGGATTAAACGCGGCGACCTTAAGGTTTATCTGCTGACAGTTTACCGCCGCATTGAGCCCATTTACCTTGTTATCATTGCCTGATAGCTCACACAGGGCCGTGAATTGGGCTTGCCCAAATGGCAGTGCCTGAAAGCTGCCTTCGCTTATCTGCATGCTTGGTGTTAACGCCAAAGTGAAATCCAGGCTATCCCGTTGCCAGGTTAGATTATGAGTGCCATGCAGCTGGGCATCTCCAATCAAGAGGAGCTTGGACGGCATCCCCCTGAGACGAGAGAGGCGCGCCACGATAGCGTTGGCGTCATTGATCATATTGAGCTGCCCGGTGAGCTGCTGTGGCTGTAGCGCCTGAGAGAACAGCATCTGGTGCTGACTCTCAAAAGGGAGCTTGTCTAACAGCCAGGATTCTTTGGTCTCTAGTCGGTAACTTGGCTGCTTATTTTGATTTGCGATCAAATTATTTGATTGCTCAGAGGTCAGCCCCCGCCATTGAATCGCTTGATTGAGACTCGCTTCAGGCAGGGAATATAAGGTCTTGCTGCGCAATTTATTGAGGCGCATGCCCTGCTGCTTGAGGGTTAATTGGGTCAGCTTATAATCAAGCTCACTCTGCCAGGGCCTATTAAGTAATGTCTCTAACGTCAACAGACGGATTAGGTTTTCGCCTTGCTCGTCTGCCGATCTGTTGTCTCCTGCCTTGAGGTCAATCGCTTTTGTCTCAAGGGTCAGATGCTCAAGCTGCAGTTGATTACTCAGTGCCTGGCCCTTGGCATCTAGCGTTTCCTGGCTGGCTCCCAGGGAATTAATGGCAAGCGTTAGGGGAGCAACATGCACTTGTTTTTGGCTCAGGGTTAATCCCTGCTGGGCGCTAAAACTCAGGCTGTCGGCATTTAGCTTTGCAGCTTGCTCTGGCTCGTTAAGTTGTGGTGATAGGGTGAGAATATCCAGCTTAGATAACTCAGCGGTTTGCAGCGCGCCATGACCGAACTTGATGTGGCCAGCGCCAAGGGTCGTGCTTGTCTGCGAGCTGGTCAGGCTCGCCATGGCGGCGGGCTCAATGGGCGCTGCGCCCTGGCGGGATGAGTGCGTTGACGGCCAGCGAAGCCGATGCTTAGCCGTTTTGATATTCACTGCTTGCCAAGTCAGCTCAAGTTCTGGGTCTGCACCGGTTTGAAATTCGAGCTTAAGGGGTGAGGGGATCTCTGCGTCGATACCGCTTGCGCCTACCTCTAGCTGTCGATGATTAAAGCCGGGCTCGGATAGACTCGCGCTGCCACTTACACTCAAGACGAAATGTTGATTTTGGTGGGCTGTGTCTTGCTCACCACTAATACTGCCCGCCAAGGATATTTGAGCCTTTGCTAGCGATAGACGGTTCATGCTGGCGCCTGCGCAGTGGCCATCGACTGGATTGTCGGGGGGCAGTGCGATACAAAGCGCTTGGTTAACTTCGCCTGATACTTGCCAATCTGCGCCTAAGCGCCAGTGAGTGGCAGGCGCAGATGTTGGCGCTGCGCCTGTCGCTGTTTGCATCAGTTTGCTTAACTCAAGGTCGCTCAGCTTGGCCGTGAGCTTATTTTCACCAAGGGTTAGACTTGCCGTCATTGTGGCAAGATTAAGGCGCTGGTGGGCAAGGTTGTAATTGAATGCTAATTCTCTCGGCTCTGTGTCTTTTTGGCCCAAGTTGAGTGTTAGTCTTATCTGAGGCTCTGTTGGTTGAGAGCCATTCCCTACGAAATCAGCGCCTTGTGGCGTCAGCTGAGTTAATAGACCATTGAGCATGGGGGAGTAACTGCTGGCAAGTGGCTGAAATTGTTCCGGGCTCAGCGCCAGCTCTAATTGCGTCGGTGCAAGCGATAGCTGCAGATCGGTTAAGGGGCCTTTTAGATCAAGCGTCATTCCCCCGCGCTTTTTAGTCACATCTGTGATTTCCAGCTTGAGCGGATGCTTAAGCGGCTGACCGCCAAGCCTGGCAAGCGCTAGCTCAAGGTCGCTGAGTTGGTGGCTAGAGGTCAAGCTCCCCTGGGCAAGATCAAGCTGCATCTCTGAGTCGAACTTGCCTCTTAGGAACATCTCCTCGGTCAATATTCTTTTCAGCTGGTGCAGGGCGATGACTGACGCGCTGCTTTGGGTGTTGAGGGGCGATAAACTGGCCAGCTCTGTAACAAGCTTAGAGAGGTTATCAAGATCCATTTGGCTGGAGAGCTGCCAGCGGGTCTTTTCAAGCGTCGCATTGAGGGTGAGTAGCGGCGATTGATAGAAACTCAGCGCGCTTGTTAATCGCCCCTTATCATCAAGGTTGAGGTAATCAAGGCTCAGCCCTAAAGGCCTTTCTATTGCTGCACTGCTTAGCGCCTGCGTCTTGAACGTCACTCGGCCTATGGCTATCTGAGGCAGCTTGCTGAGTTCCAGTGCGCCGGTGGCCGAGTCATCTTGTTGCGCGCCCATGCGTTCAAAAAAGTCTGTGGCAAGGTCTACCTCGATTTGACGTATCGCCAGTGAGTCGAGACCTTGTAGCCCCATAGGGCCATCTAACCAGTTTGGCGTCAGTTGAAGCTGCAGATCATGCAGTGTGACCAGGCTGTTGTGGACCCTAAGTTGCAGCAGGGGGAGGCGAAGATGAACCAAATCACTGGGAGTGAGGTGCAGAGAGACAATCTGCACGCCAGCATCTTTCAGATATGGGTTGAGCAGGCGCTGAGTGAGGCTGGCCAGTTGTGATGCCACTATGCCCAACAGGAGTACGAGCATCAAGGCGATACCAAGAAGCAAGGTTTTGCTGGGTCTAAAAAGGCGTCGCCACATCAGTCCTTGTCTCGTGGGTGGTTAGTTACTGCTTGAGTTTATCATTGATTAGCGCCGCGAGGACAGAGACTGCGGCGCTTCTTAAGCGTAATCCTAAGGCGTTATTCTTAGGCGCTTGGTTGCCAGCGGATATGGGTAGCCAGGGTGTGAGACTCACCAGGGGCCAGCGTGACCTGGTCGTCCAACACATTAGCGGCCTCAAGGCAGACCATGGTCAGGTAGTCCTTGTCATTAAAACGAGATAATCGTTTCGACTTATCTATCCAGGGATTCCACAAGATGGCCGAGTGACTGTTTTCACGGCGTACTTCTATGGTGCCGTTTGGCGTATGCAGCAGTTGGCAATCCCCCAGTTGGCTGTAGACTCTGTCCGTTTCCCGGTCAAAGCGTACCTCATCGCCATCCTGAGTGTAGGGGCCTTCACCAAATTCGATATAGTTCGCGCCACTAAAGCCACTGGCTTTGAGCTGATGAATATCCTCGATGGGAAAGTAAGTATGCAGTGCTTGCGTCAGGCTAAAAGGGGTCTCGCCAAGGTTGGTGTTAACCAGTCTAACGCTCAAGCTGTCGCTTAAGTTGAAGATGAGTTCAACGCGGCTCTGGTGAGGCCAATACTGCTTATCTGCATCATCGACGGTGAGACTGAATTTAAGTTCTAGCGCTTGGTCTTGCATCTGTACTGCATCGAGTTGCCATAAGCGAGTGCGGGCAAATCCATGTTGTGGCCATTGGGGATTTTCATGCATGCCGAACCAGGGCCAACAGACGGGGATACCGCCACGAATGCCACTGCCGGGCTGGAAATCGTCGGCGCTGGAGACCCAGAGTAAAGGTGCTTGGCCTTTTGGCTGAAAGCGCTCTATCTGTGCGCCCTGCATAAAGATACGTGCTTGACAGAGATCGGTATCGACCTCGACATATTCGAGTCCTTGGGGATGTTTTTTAATGGTCACTGAACCCATATTGGCTCCTCATGGTTTAAGGCTTGGGCAGGAAAAGTCTATAACGACTTAGCTTACAGAGTTTTGTGCTTCAGGATAAGTATGACCTTGATTGTTTTTACGGTTTTGCTGTTTTGTAGTGAAAACAGCGTGCCGATAGGGCTGTTTTTTTAAGCCGATTTGGGTAAAGTGGTCGGAGCACTATTGTTGAGTGAGCGCTAAACTGCTCAACTGTACCTGTTCGTTTTGGAATTCGACAAATAGAAGGAAAATGGAATGCCAATCTATCAAGCTCCACTGCGTGACTATCAGTTTATTCTCTCTGAACTCCTTAATGTGTATCAGCGTGATGATCTTCAGGGATTTGACGACATCGATGCCGAACTTGGCGACGCCATCTTACAAGGCGTCGCCGACTTTACCACAGAGATCATGCTGCCCCTTAACAGCGTGGGCGACCTTGAAGGCTGCCAACTGGTCGACGGCGAGGTAAAAACCCCAGCAGGGTTTAAAGATGCCTATCGTCAATATATCGATAACGGCTGGGCGACGCTGACCAGTGACCCTGAGTATGGCGGTCAAGGGCTGCCTGAATGTATCGGGGTGTTTGCCACCGAGATGAAGACGGCGACCAATATGGCCTTTGCCATGTATCCGGGGTTGACCCATGGGGCCTACGCCGCGATCCATGCTCACGGCGGTGAAGCGTTAAAGGCTAAATACCTTGAAAAGCTAGTGTCGGGTGAGTGGACCGGTACCATGAACCTTACCGAGGCCCACGCCGGCACTGATCTGGCGCTACTGCGCACTAAGGCCAAGCCTGTAGGGGAAGATACCTACGCGATTACGGGGGAGAAGATCTTTATCTCTTCGGGCGATCATGATCTGGCCGATAACATAGTCCACCTGGTGCTGGCGCGCTTACCCGATGCGCCCGCTGGGGTGAAGGGGATCTCCCTGTTTGCCGTGCCTAAGTATCTGATCAATGACGATGGCAGCTTAGGTTGCCGCAATGGCGTCGAGGTGAGCGGCCTAGAGCATAAGATGGGGATCCACGGCAACTCTACCAGCGTCATGGTGTTTGACGGCGCAATTGGTGAGCTGGTGGGGGAGCCACATCAAGGCCTAAGAGCCATGTTCACCATGATGAACGAGGCCAGACTCGGGGTGGGGGTACAAGGCTTGGGCGTGTCTGAGATAGCCTATCAAAATGCCTTAAGCTACGCCAGGGATCGCTTGCAAGGCCGTGCGTTAAGTGGCGTAAAGGCTAGCGAGTCTCCCGCGGACCCGATTTTGGTACATGGAGATGTCAGGCGCATGTTGATGGCGCAAAAGGCCTTTAATCAGGGGGCGAGGGCACTCATGGGCCAGCAGGCGCTTTGGCTCGATGAGTCTCATCGCCACCAGGATAAGACCCAGGCGGCCAAGGCGGCCAAACTGGCAGCGCTGTTTACCCCAGTGGTGAAAGGCTTCGTTACCGATCAAGGCTTTAAAGCCTGTGTCGATGCCCAGCAGGTTTACGGCGGTCATGGCTATATTCATGAGTGGGGCATGGAGCAGTTTGTGCGCGACAGCCGCATCGCCATGATCTACGAGGGAACCAATGGGGTTCAGGCCTTGGATCTGGTGGGGCGTAAGTTATTGGGTGATAGAGGGGAAGCGCTCGGCATTTGGTCTGAGATGGTGAAGCCATTTGTGGCCGAGCATCTCTCAGATGAGACGTTGAAACCCTACCTGCTGCCGTTGATGGAGGCCAGCACAGATCTTGAAAAGGCGACCCACTTTATCGTCGAAAACGGCGCCAAACAGCCCGACATTATCGGTGCGGCGTCCATGCCCTATATGCAGATCTTAGGGATTGTCGCCCTGGGCTGGATGTGGGCCCGCATGGCGGTAATGGCTCAGCAGGCACTTGAGCGTGGTGAGGATCAAGCCTTTTATGCCAATAAGCTGGTGACGGCGACATTCTACATGAACTACTGGGCACCTCAGACCTTGAGTCTGCGCCGCCAGATAGAGCGCAGTAGCCAGCAGTTATCTGAGTTGGTCGATAGCGACTTTGATTAACAGTAAAAAGGGCCGAGAGGCCCTTTTTTATGGCTAGTGTTTTGTTCAAAGCTTAAGGTCTAAGCTTAATTTGTCTGGCACTAGCGGCTAAAACATTAGCGGTTAAAACGTTAGCGGTT
Source organism: Shewanella sp. ECSMB14101 (assembly GCF_000773485.1). Classification (NCBI taxonomy): domain Bacteria; kingdom Pseudomonadati; phylum Pseudomonadota; class Gammaproteobacteria; order Alteromonadales; family Shewanellaceae; genus Shewanella; species Shewanella sp. ECSMB14101. Next base: position 22,283 of record NZ_JSFF01000003.1, read on the forward strand.
AAAACGTTAGCCGCTTAAACCTTAGCGGCTGAAATGGAGCAGGCGATTGTTGGCTGGCATTGGATGATCGGCGATCAGGCTCAGACCCGCCTCATTGGCCAGTGTGGTGATCCATTCTATGTCGCGAATGCCACTGTGAATATTGCGATGTTTTAGCCAGATATCGAATTGGCGATTACTCTCACTGGTATATTGATTGTCATAGTTAAAAGGCCCATAGACACAGAGTGAGCCCTTATCGCTTAAGTGACGATCGACGCCTTTAAAGAAGTCGACAACCATGGCCTGACTCATGATGTGCAGGGTGTTGGCGCTGAAGATGCCGTCGATCTCTGCCTGTTCTAGTGGCCAGGGGGCGGTAACATCCAGTGCCATCGGAGGATGGATATTCTTACCGCCTTGCAAGGCGATGCGCTCGCTTAAGGGACCTAGATACTCTGCTTGATCACTGGGATACCAGGTAAGATGCGGCAGGTGCTGGGCAAAAAATACCGCGTGCTGACCTGTACCACTGCCTATTTCAAGTACCTGACGGGTTTGGCTAAAGCTCTGTTTGAGCACGGCCAGGATAGGATCTTTGTTGTTTTCGCAAGATTGGGAGTAGGGAAGTTGACTGAGCGACATGATGCAAATGATTGGTGAACTGTGATTGCCAATCTACGCTATTTTGCGTTCTGTTCGCAAGCCAATAAAAAAGCGCCCAAAGGCGCTTTTTTCGGTAGGAATCGTTACTTGGCAACAGGCTCTGTGGTCAAGTCGATACGATAGACGGCAAAGCCTAGCGAATCAGGCTCAGCGAGTTTTTCCATCTTACGTAGTTGGTTTTCACTGATGAACTTGTCGGCTTTGTCGCTGTTTTGCGTTTCGAAACGAATGTCCAACGCAACCTGGGTGTTGATGGTCTTAAAATCCCAGTTGTAGTCGGCGCGTGGGTCAACCATGTCATCATAGCCGCCCTGATCGTTTGGCTTAGACTGCGCCGTGATATAAGCCGCTAACGCCTCGCGGTTGGTGTCAGGCAGTTCCATCACAACATAATCAGAACCCGTACCGGCAAATTTACCGCCGAACGCGCGGTAGTTATTAGATGCCACGATAAATTCCTGACTGTTTAGCGCTTCACCTGTGATCACCTCACCGTCCGGTGTGGTGTAGGCAAGATCGACGATGCGATTCGCATTTTCGTTGCCTGCAACGATTGCGCAGTCGCGGTCAAACTTACTCGGCTGGGTGACATCAATCTTATAGGTTACGCCATCGATCACATCGAAGTTGTATGTTGGATGGCCATTCCAGTTGATCAATGACTGTGGTGCACTCGATGTTGGGTCAATCTGGTTGAACTGGTTGGCACTACATTCTAGCCAGTCTTTCAGTTCGACACCTGTGAGCTTCACCGCCACCATAGTGTTAGGGTAGAGGTAGAGATCGGCAGCGTTCTTAAAGGTTAGATCGCCAGCATCAACCTGAACAAATTGCGAAGCATCGGCCTCGGTCGCATGGCGACCACCCGCTTTAAAGGGGGCTGCGGCTGACAGTACAGGGATCCCTTTTAAGGATGTTGGTAGCTTGGCCGTGACCTGGGCAATTTGCGCGTCGGACACTATCTGCACCGTTGGGTCATCCTGCACTAAGGTTAGGAAGCTGTACATCTCGGCAGCGGCGACACCAATAGGTTCATCGACAAAGGCCAAGGTGCCCTGGTGTTCCAGCTCAACCGCATCGTGAATGTCTTTATCTGCCTGAACTAACTCGACTTTGTTGGCACCGTCATAGATAGGGCGTGCTTCGGTTTGTGCATCGGTTACCGACCAAGCGCCATCTTTGAGGGTGAGTTTAAGGTCAACCACCCCTAAGTTATCGCCCCAACGGCCAGGCATGACTGCAGCAACACCATTGAGCAAACCTTTTTCCACGTCGGTATTAGGCAGATCGGCATAGTTGGCATGAGGGAAGATCGAGTGGCTGTGACCAAACATGATGGCATCGATGCCTTCAACATTGGTGAGTGCGAACGTGGCATTCTCGGCCATAGGATCGCCAGGGTTTTCTGATGAACCTATACCAGAGTGAGGAATGGCGATGATCACATCGGCACCTTCAGCCTTCATTTTTGGCACGAAAAGCTTGGCGGTTTCGATGATATCTTTGGCTTCAACCCTGTCCGTCAGGTGCTGCTTATCCCACAGCATGATTTGTGGCGGTACAAAGCCGATATAGCCAATCTTGATTGTGTGTTCGCGGCCTTCGGTATCAATAACCACTTTTTCTTTGATCAAATAAGGCTTAAACAGGTTTTCGCCGTTTTTGACATCGTTCCAGCAATCATCTGCCGCGCAGTAGACGTTAGCGTTGATATAAGGAAATTCTGCACCACTTATCGCCTTTTCAAGGAAATCCAGGCCATAGTTAAACTCGTGGTTACCAATATTGCCAACATCATAGTCTAAGGTATTCATTGCCTTATAGGCAGGATGCACGTCACCCTCTTGTAGACCGACTTTGGCCATGTAGTCGCCCATTGGACTGCCTTGTAAAAGGTCGCCATTGTCGACTAATACAAAGTTGGGGACTTCTTTACGGGCTTCATGGATCAGGCTGGCGGTGCGAGCCAGACCAATAGTAGGATCCACTTTTGATTGATAGTAATCAAAGTCCATGATGTTGGTATGCAGATCTGTGGTTTCCAGAATTCTCAGATCGACACTTGCCGTGGTAATTTTGTCATCATCGTCATCATTCCAGCTACAGGCGCCAAGTCCGACTGTCGATGCGATAACAACTGCTAATAGTTTTTTATTAAACATAACCATCAATCTCTATTATTATTTTTGACCCCGAAGCCAACCTAGTTAGCTTCATGTGTGAACTTAATCACATCAGCTCTTTATGATTAGAGCTTTTGCTTCAAGTTCGGGCTCAATTATAGATAGATGATATGTAAAAACTATGACATCTAACGTCCTTTAGGTATCAATTTGTATCGAACTGCTGCTTGTTTGTTCGGTTAGCTTGCGGTGTGTTATTCCATTGTTAATTAAAGGTATTTTGTAGGTGTTTTATTCGGTTTGTAAGTTAATGCTAAAAAAGCTGCATCAGTGGTAGGTAATGTCGCTATACATAGGAGCCAACTTTGCGAGTAGGGCATTTCTTGTTGAGATCGGAATATTTTGCTGCTTCATTGCAGCGATCAGATGGCCAACAATAGCATCGAAGTCAGCTTGGGTAATATTGAGTCCTTGGTGGGAATTAAACATTGTTTCACCTTGATAGTTGCAGGCCCCGCCGGTAACGACACATAGGTGCTCAATAAATCGCTGCCTAAAAATCGCAATGTCAGTTTGTTCAAAGTGGTGACGAATGAGTTTATCGTTGGCAATATTTGTTAGAAAGTTATCGGCGATAAGGGTGATCCCTTCTGTTTTTCCCAATTGCTCGTACACAGTGGTGTTGCTACTAGCACAAGCTGTGAACATCAATACTAAGCCAACTAGCAAGGCGATAGAGGGAAAGCGGTGTGGTTTACTGTGCTGGTTTATACGTCTAATTAGGTTCATCATAAGGCTCCTTCAATCGAGATATACCAGCCTTGCTGATTTTCATAGCCAGCAATGCTACCAAGGTCCGTATAGGCAGTGACGACCGAAAGGTGCTTATTCACAAACCAAGCGAGAAAGATATCTTGCCAGTCGTCTTCGGTAGCGAAGCTGAGTTGATCTGGCTTTTGCCGATACTCGTAACCGATAGCCAAGTTATCGGTGAGCAAGAGTGCGGCTGAACCTTCAAATACCCACTGGTAACTGTCGTCTTTAGTGTTGCCAAAGCCCAAGAGTCCTATTTGGTTGGCTTTTGTGGCTCTAACGGTCGCATTGAGTAACAGGTTTCTTCCTGCGATGGCATCGAAAAAAAGTTTGCTGGCCGCTACATAGGCATCTAATCCCGAATCATCTTGGGCGCCTACAGCCTGTGGGATGGTAAAATCATCGACCCGTTTATATTGCAGCCCAAGGGTCAGTTGAGGTATTGCGCTATATAATAACTCGCCAGCCAATTTGTATTTCACGCCAACAATATCTTGTCCCAGTTCACCACCTAAACTGTCTAAATCGAAGGTTTGTTTGGCAATACTGAATTCAAATCGATTATCGATAGCTAAAGATGCACCCACCACGCGTAAACTAAAATCATCGACCGATACCGAGGTCAGCATTGCGGTCGCGGACCATTCGCCGCTACTGGCATAACCATTAATCACCGCCCAAGGAACGATACCGCCCCCCGCGCTGCCCTCTATGGTACTCGCGCCCCCTGTTGCGATGACTTTACTTGTCTTTGCCAGTGCGCCGCCACTTAATAGGGTGAGCAGTATTAACGAGGAGAAAGTTCTTAATTTCCACATAGAGGCACCCTATTCATGTTCGGCTGGCTTAGTCTCTGATTTGGCTGGCTTAGTCTTTGATTCGACTGGTTTCGTCACTGAGTTGAATTTCTGCACCCATTGTCTGAAATCAGGGGCTTTTAGCGGTTTGGCGTATACATATCCTTGTATGCTGTCGCATTGGAGCTTGCGTAAAATATCGATACCCGCGATGGACTCAACCCCTTCGGCGACAACTGACAGATTGAGCCCTTTAATGAGTTGAATACTTGTTTGCACTATCATCAGATCCGTGTCATTGAGGTGGATATCTTTGATGAAGCTGCGATCGATCTTAACTTCATCTACTGGCAACATTTTTAGGTAGGCGAGTGATGAGTGCCCCGTTCCAAAGTCATCAATTGAGACGTGGATCCCGAGGTCCTTAAATTGCGTCAATACATCAATGGCGGCTTGAGTGTCAGTCATGACTGCACCTTCAGTCACTTCAATGGCCAATGAAGAACGGGGGAGCCCATGCGCCGTTAATTGTGAGCAAATCCTCGCTGGCAAACTTTCATCGATTAAATCGTGTGCCGACAAATTGATTGCCACGGATAAATCCAGTCCTTCAGCGTGCCATTTTACCAGCTGAGACACAGCTTCTGATATTACCCATTCACTCACAATCGAGATGTTACCCGAGTTTTCAGCGAGTTGAATAAACTCATCTGGTGGAATAAAACCAAGAGTCGGGTGTTGCCAACGGATTAAGGCTTCGGCGCCATAACAAATGCCCTGTTGAATATTGATTTTAGGCTGATAAACCAGATGCAGTTGTCTATCTGACAAGGCTTCGGGTAGCTCTCTGACGAGTGCAAGTTCACGCTGATATTTTTCATCGGTTCCCACCTGATATTCAGCAACGCTGAGGTTCGATAAGCAAGCATGGTTGAGTGCGATTTCACCATGGCGTAGCAAGGTGTCGATATTATGATATTGATTAACCAAATTAATCATTCCCGCTCTTACCGTTAGGCTGATTTTCGAACCTTCAATGGTAAAGGGAACTGCCAATTTTAGTAGGAATTGTTCGATCGTTTTTTCGGTTAATGGCTCACCGAAAAGCAGTAAAAATGAGTCACCATCTAAGCGTGCTATAAGCTTGATATCGTCGCTGAGTGTCGCTAAGCGCTGAGAGAACAACAGCAATAACTTGTCGGCATTGGCAAAGCCGATAATGTCATTGATATGCCGAAAATGCTTAATATCGAGTAGGACTAGGCAGCCATTAAGCATACCTATTTTTTCCGTTAACAATTGTTTTGCCGCGAAGCGATTATAAAGTCCTGTGAGCGCGTCATGTTGTGATTGGTAAAGCAGCGCATTTTCACGAGTTTCAATGTTGCCTCGCATGATTGAAAGGGTATCGGCCAGTACTTGCAACTCAGCCGGTGCGCCATCAATCTTGTCGGGATTTTCACCCTGACCAACCCGCCGAGCGAAGTTGACTAAGGAATATATTGGCCGCGTTAACCCACGAGCAAACCAAGTGGCGATCGCAAATGCAAGCAGGGATGTAATGGCAAAAATCAACAGCATGTTATTTCGAAGTGACAGGTAGTTTTGCTGCCATTTATCCACTGATTGATGCAATATCGCCCACTGATTCAACCCGTGTTTATCGAGTTGTTGTACCACGGAAAGATAATCAAGGGGTAAGTTGTCTTGTACTGTGCTGTCGACATTTTCAACTTCTTGCAGTTGTTTCAGGACACTTTGTTGTTGTGTGGGCGGCAAGGTTGATACCATCTCTATGCGCTCACCCGATTGATTGACAAAGCTGATATCGATCCCCGTGATCCGTTTGGCCTGGTTTGCGACTGACGCATCGAGCAGAAACCCCATTCCAACCCATGCGATCAGCGTAGGGGCTTTTACGGGTTGCAGTACAAATTGATAGCTAGCATGGTCGAAATTGAGAACAGCAAAGTCACTATTGGCACTTTGAGTCAACTTAAACAGTGAGTCTATGTCACGCTGCTGGAGCTGTGCGAGACTTGATGAAAGGAGTCTTCCATCAGGAGAGAGTAAAATAGCCGCCGCTGCACCAATACGCATGCCATGGTTACTCAATACTGATTCGATCGTATCTTGTTCTTTGGTCGCAACGGCTCGCTTAAAGCCAAAATCAGCGCTGAGCACTGATAAGCTTTGATTAAGCTGTATGCTTCGATTCAATAACATTTCAGCAAATACGTTGGTACCGATCACTAAACTCTGTTTTTGCTGTTGCCGATTATCCTTTAGGGTCGCGCTTAAGACGAAGGCGGCGGTAGCGAGCTGCACTAATGTCAGCAAAAACAGAAAAACGATGATAAGTCGGTTACGGAAGCTATTTTGTATCATCACTGACTTATTCGGTTACGAGCTGGCTAAAACCAGCTGGGGGCGAAGAGGGTTTTGGTTGGTGCTTGATTTGTAACTCTAGTGAAAGTGACTGAGGCTCATCAAATACCGTCAGCGGGAGCCGTTCTGAAACGCTTAGTTGCCACGGGTGCCAGAGTTTGACCTGGTAATTGCCTTTGGGAATATCGTTTAACACTAAATGGCCACTGTCGTCAGTAACGCCGACATAGGGGCCTTTAGCCACATAGATAAAGGCTTGCATATAGTCATGAATATTACAGCCGATGGCAACTAACCCCGGCTTATCGAATAACACAGGTGCTTCCGCTTTCCCCACATATAGCTTTAATTCAAAAGGCTTGGCCTCTGAAAATGAATACACGTGATGGCGTGTTTTATCTAGATTCGGAAAATCGACTTTAGCGCCCTGGGGAATAGCCAGTACAAATGGATTGAAGGTTCGATTTTGCTGCTTTATCTCATAATGTTCAGTCTCTATTGGGTTTGGCACTGCTAGCGTCTCTTGCGCCGAGATCAGTTCAACTACTGCGTCGGCAATGGGGCGGGCCTGACTATCTGAAATATCGATCTTAATGCTTGCGCTGTGGATCTGAGCGGAAAACATCAATCCGAAAAGTGTGGGTAACATTAATTGTTTTAGCATCAATTTTTCTCAGTTCATCAGTCAAAACCGAACATGGGTTAGTGTCTGTTAAACAATTGTTAATATCAATGTTTTACCATAATAATAAGAGTCTGTTAAACCTTGCTGCTTAATATTCATCTTTAATAACGCGGTAGCGCATTTTGCATCTATAAGCTTAGCGCTATTTTGCCTGTGGTGGGCGTTCAGCCATTTTATTAGGGCCGCCGACAGGGTTATCTATTAGGTTTTAGTGTTTAAGGTAGGTTGTAGAATAACAATGATGCTCAGAAATATGAGCATCAATACAGATAAGAAAGTGACCGACTCAGCGAGGGTTTTGCGCTTTCGATATGGTATTAATCAAGGTAAAGCAAGAATAATCACATTCTTGCTTTACCAGCGTTAACGCTCGTTGAGCGATCATCTTTATATTGATAACAGATTATTTTGACAACAGTCCTCGGCTGCGAAGCAGGGGTTCTATACCTGCTTCTTTACCACGGAACTGCTTGTAAAGTTGCATAGGATCTTCACTGCCACCTTGAGACAAGACGTTGTTTCTGAACGCGTCAGCAGTGGCTTTATCGAAGATGCCATTCTCTTTAAAGGCCTCGAAGGCATCGGCGCCTAATATGTCAGACCAGAGATAGCTGTAATAGCCGGCTGAGTAGCCACCGGAGAAGATGTGCGAGAAGTAGGTGCTGCGATAGCGCGGCGCGATCTCCTCAATCAGTCCCATCTTACTCAGTGAATCGGCTTCAAACTTGGCCGCATCTTTGGGCTCGAAGTCGCTGAGAGTGTGCCAGTCGAGATCCAGCTTAGTCGCTGCCATATATTCGACAGTCGCAAAGCCTTGGTTAAACTTGCTGGCTGCGCGGATCTTCTCAACTAACGACTGAGGGATCACTTCACCTGTCTTGTAGTGTTTGGCAAATTGGGCCAAGACTTCAGGCTGGGTCATCCAGTTTTCCATCACTTGAGACGGAAATTCCACATAATCGCGCGGCACAGAGGTGCCTGATTGTGAGCGATACTCGACATCTGACAGCATGCCATGCAGCGCGTGACCAAATTCATGGAACAGTGTGCTGGCTTCATCAAAGGTCAGTAGCGCAGGTTCGTCTCCCACTGGACGTGGATAGTTGAGGACATTGACTATGATAGGCTTAGACTCCACATCGTGCATCTTATACTGCTTGCGATAGGAGTTTGCCCAAGCGCCGCCACGTTTGCTGTCGCGCACATAATAGTCACCCATAAAGATCGCCATTAGCGAACCGTCTTTGTCATACACTTCCCAGGTGCGCACCTCGTCATTGTACTTGGGCAGATCTGTGCGCTCCTTGACCGTAATACCAAACAGGCGATTAGCTGTGTAGAACACGCCTTTAAGGGTGTTTTCCAGCGAGAAGTAAGGGCGGGTTCCCTGTTCGTTAAAGCTGTATTTGGCGACACGGATCTTGTCGGCATAGTACCACCAGTCCCAGGCTGCCAGCTTGAAGTTGCCACCCTCGGCGTCGATTAGCTTTTGCATCTCTGCCACTTCAGCCTTGGCTTGAGCCAGTGCTGCTGGCCAGACTTTGTCGAGCAGGCCATAGACGTTTTCAGGAGTCTTAGCGGTGCGCTCTTCGAGCACGAAGTGGGCGTGGCTCTTATAACCCATCAGCTGGGCACGCTCGGCACGCAGGGCCGCCATTTCTGCCAAGATTTTCTTGTTGTCATGGGCGTTGTTATTGTTACCGCGCTCTACATAACCCTTGTAGATCTTCTCACGCAACTCGCGATTGTCGGCGTAGGTGAGGAAAGGGGTGATAGAAGGACGTTGAGTGGTGAATACCCATTTGCCTGGGTGACCTTTCTTTTCGGCGGTTTGCGCCGCAGTGTTGACTGCATCCTGTGGCAGACCGGCCAGATTGGCTGGATTGTCGATCACCAGCTCGAAGGCGTTGGTTTCTGCCAGCAGATTGTCACCAAACTCCAGGCTAAGTTTACCTATCTTCTCATTCAAGGCTCTGAGCTTAACCTTGTCAGCTTCGCTTAAGTTGGCGCCGCCACGGGTAAATGCCTTATAGGTATCTTCCAGCAGTTTTTGCTGAGCCGTGTTTAGAGATAAGCTATCGCGTTGTTGATAAACGGCTTTCACACGCTGAAACAGCTTGTTGTTTAGTAAAATATCGTCACCGGCCGCCGACAGCATAGGTGAGACCTCTTTGGAGATAGCCTGTAACTGGGCATTAGTGTCTGCGCTGGTCAGGTTATAGAAGACGCTTGCCACCTTAGTGGTTAGCTTGCCTGAATACTCCATGGCTTCGATGGTGTTGGTGAAGGTTGGCGCGTTTGGATTATCGATAATCGCCTGGATCTCAGCCTTCTGCTGGGCGACACCCGCCTTGAAGGCTGGTAGATAATGCTCTGGTTTGATCTTGTCGAAATCAGGAATGCCCATAAAGGTGTCATAGGGCTTAAAGAAGGGGTTGCTGGCATTGTTATCTATGATGCGCTGAGCGACCACATTGGGTGTAACTTCGGCTTCCTGACTAGCACCTTGCTGAGCACTACAACCACCTAGTGCTATGGCAAGGGCCATAGCTGATACGATTGGCTTGAGGGTTAATCCCTTCATATTTTTTATTCCCCGATAATTGGCTTGTTTGATGGCCGTGATCTAGCGTCACGACTCTTGGCGTAGCCGATTAGGCCGTTAAATTTGCCAACTAAAAATGTAATGTTAGCTGGCACGAAACTGTTCATTATCATGGTTCTGAAAGGTAAATCTATCGCTTTTGTGTTTTGTTTGTAACAAATGTTTTGAATTGGCTGTTTCTGCCTCCTAAATGCACACAAATGTGGCAAAATGCTTCATCTTTAAATTAACAATCATAAGAATAAGATGAAGTCTATTGCCCCTTTAGCAACAGGTTTGACCGCCTTAGCCCTACTGCTGACAACTTCTATGCTTCAGGCTCATACCCCAAATAATGCGGTAAAGATCTCGCCTTTGGCCGATGAGGTCGCGAACTATGCCATGCACACCTACGGTGAGCAGACAGTTAGCGCACTATCGAGTCTTATTCCTTTTAAGACGGTGGCCACTGAGGGGCACACGCCCTTGACTCATCCAGAGTTCATTGGCTTCAAGGCGCAGTTAAAACAGCTGACTGAAAGTCTGGGGCTGGACTATAGTGACCGGGGCTATGTAGTGCTCATCGGCCTTGGGCAGCAGTCTGATAAGTTAGGGGTGATCACCCATGGTGATGTTCAGCCGGCAGATCCCCGCTTTTGGCAACAAGATCCTTTTACGCTCGACACTCAGTCTCAGCCTGGTTATTTGATTGGCCGTGGCACTGAGGATGACAAGGGACCAATAGTCACCGCCCTTTACGCCATGAAGGCCATAAAAGATAAGAGATTAGCACTCAATCGACGCATCGAATTGATGGTCTATCTGGCGGAAGAGTCAGACTGGGAACCTTTGAGGGCGTTTCTCACCGAATTTACGCCGGCTGAGATTAACATCACCATAGATGCCGAATATCCAGTGGTCACTGCCGAGAAGGGATGGTCCGAGATCCGTTTTACTATTCCTAAGATGGGAACAGTAATCGAAACGTCAGAGATTGTGCCAAGTATGACTGAGTTTCGCGGCGGCGCCTTTGCCAGTCAGGTGCCCCAGCAGGCTAAGGCGCAGCTGGATAATATCAGCGATGTTATCTTTGCCAGTCTTAAGCGCAAAGCGAAAGCACAGTCAGGTATGCATTATGATTTTAGCCGCCAAGGGAACAGGCTAACCATAACGGCTGAGGGTAAATCGACCCACTCCTCAACCCCTGAAGATGGGGTGAATGCCGTGACACATCTGGCGGCCTTGCTCAGTGATATCGACTTTTCTGTCAGTGAACCGGCGTTGACGGTTAAATTTATCAACCAGATGGTGGGGCTTGGCCTCTATGGCGAGCAGTTTGGCGATATCGCCTATCGCGATGAGTTTATGGGGCCCATGACCCTAGCCGCGACCTTAGTAAAGCCTGGCGAGTCCGGCACTGAGATCGTACTGAATTTACGTCGGCCCTTAGGCAAATCTCTAAAGCAACTTGACGCCGAGACCCAACAGGCCTTAGCTCAGTGGCAGCGAGAGCAAGGCGTTCAGCTACAAGCCATCCAGACCTACTGGGGCGAACCTAAATTAATGGACAAGGCGCCTCATCTGCAGACCTTGCTGTCTGTATTTGGGCACTTTACCGATACACCATCACCCAAGCCTGTGGCCATTGGGGGCTCAACCAATAGTAAGCTCTTTCCTAATGCTTTGAGTTTTGGCCCTGCTATGCCAGGCGTGGAATATACCGGCCACAGTGAACATGAATTTATCACCAAGGCGCAGTTTATGCTGAATCTACAGATGTATACCGCCGCTTTTGTAGAGCTGGCTGTGGCGGGCGAGCAGGCTAAGCCACTTGAGTCGGCTACGGCCGATTAAGCCTGGATAACGGCTCAATTGTTTTTAGGTGAGCTGTAGCTTTTATTGATAATTATCAATGACCTTATCGTGACGTTGACACAGTATGGTTAACGTCTTTGTACCCAGAAGAACAAGAATATGAAAAATAACCAACCTGTCACACAAAAAGAGAAGGTGTTTGCCGACGACACTATCTTGCTGTCGACCACAGATCTTAAGGGCAAGATCAAATATACCAACCCCGGATTTAACCAAGTTTCTGAATTTACCCAAGAGGAGTTGTATCGTCAGCCCCACAACATAGTGCGTCACCCGGATATGCCCGCCGCGGCGTTTGAGTCTATGTGGTCGCGACTCAAGCAGGGTAAGCCTTGGGTCGGGATAGTCAAAAATCGTACTAAGTCAGGCGATCATTATTGGGTGAATGCTTATGTGGCACCGGTATTTGAAGCGGGTCATGTGCATGAGTATCAATCGGTACGCAGAAAAGCGACCCGGGCGCAGATCGATAACGCTCAGGCCATCTATGGGGTGCTTAACGCGGGCAAACAGCCCAAGGCGATGAAGAAGGCGCCGTTAGGGTTTGCCCAGCGTCTCGCTCTGCTGTTGCTGATCAGCTTGATAATAGGTGTCGTGCTGACGAGCTATTCGCCGATACTGGCCTTACTTGTTGCCGCTTCTTTCGGGCTGGCGGGGCTCTATGTCGCCCTTAAGCCGTTCAATGCCCTGGTCGAGCAGGCAAAAGGCATTGTCGACGATCCCCTTGCGACGGCGGTGTACAGTGGGCGCCAGGATGAGCTGGGTAAGCTGAGCTTTGCTTTGCAGTATCTGCTCACGGAAACCGGCGGCGCAGTTGGACGCATGGCAGATTCTGCCGAGTCGATTCAGCATTTGAGCACAAGTTTGAATGAGACCATCAACCACACCCGAGAACGTGCCGACAGTCAGAGCCAGCAAACCAGTCAGGCGGCCACTGCGGTGGAGGAGATGAGTGCCAGCTTTAACGAGGTCAGTCAGAATATTCAGCAGGCAGCCCAGGAGATGTCGATGAGCCATCAGGCCGCCGAAAAGGGACATGAGCTGCTCGAAGAGGTGATTGTGGCCATTAAAGGCCTGCATCAGGAAGTGAGTAATTTCTCCGCCGTCGTTGCCTCTATCGAGCAAGATAGCCAGGAGATCAACGGGGTGCTTGAGGTGATCCGTGGTATTGCTGAGCAGACAAACCTACTGGCTCTTAATGCGGCTATTGAAGCGGCCAGAGCCGGTGAGTCTGGCCGTGGCTTTGCAGTGGTGGCCGATGAGGTGCGCCAGTTATCGAGTCGTACCAGCGAATCCACCAGTCATATTGAGGCGATTGTCAGTAAGTTCAGGGACAGTACCCTAAAGGCGAGTCAAACCATGCAAGCGGGACAAAGTCAGGCTGAGCGTTCTGTCGGTCTGGCGCAGCAGGTCGACGCCTCATTTGAAGATCTTCGCGCCGCGATCACCAATATCAACCAGATGAGTGATGCTAATGCGGCCGCAATGAGCCAGCAGACTGCGGTGGCTAACGAGATCAGCCAATCGATTCAGTTGATCAATGAGTTGGCGCTGGCGAGTCTGAGTCAGACTCAGGATGCGGCCGAGCGGGGTGAACAGGTCGCCAGGCTATCGGCCAAGACCCAACACCTGTCGCAGCAGTTCTGGCGACAAAGCCTTGCCAAGGCCAAATGAGTCTTACTTGAAATCCAGTAAAACAAAAGGGAAGCTTAGCTTCCCTGTTTTTATGTGAGAATCTGGCTTAGTAGCCTGACGTTGCACTACCCGCACGGCGGGGATCTGAGGCGCCAAATAAGCCATGGTCAGTGACCATTATCGATTGGGTGGAGCCAATCGCATTTTTCACATTGACCTTGTGACCTTTGGCTTCGAGCAGTGAGATGGTGTCACGATTAAGGCTCTTTTCTACTCGCAGTTCATCGGGCAGCCATTGGTGATGCACCCGGCTGGCATAGGTGGCTTCGGCAATATTGTGGCCGTGATCGATCACATTCATGATGATCTGCAAGGTGGTGTTTATGATGCGTGAGCCACCTGGGCTGCCTGTGACAATAAAGGGCTTACCTTCTTTCATCACTATGGTTGGGCTCATTGAGCTGAGGGGGCGCTTACGGCCCTCGACGGCATTGGCATCACCACCAATCAGGCCATAGCCATTGGGCACACCAGGTTTGGCCGAGAAGTCATCCATTTCGTTGTTCAGCAAAATGCCTGTGCCTTCGGCCACCAATCCTGAGCCATAGCTGAAGTTGAGGGTATAGGTGTTAGCCACCGCGTTGCCCCACTTATCGACCACTGAGTAGTGAGTGGTTTGTGGACTCTCATAGTCTGTGATTTTGCCGGGAGTGATCTCGCTACTTGGTGTGTAGCGGTTAATGGCGATCCCTTTGGCACGCTCTTTTGCATAGGCCTTGCTGGTAAGCGTCTCTACCGGCACCTCAACAAAATCTGGGTCTCCCAAGTATTCACTGCGGTCGGCATAGGCGCGTTTCATCACTTCGGCCATCAGGTGTAGCGTATCTGCTGTGTTGTGACCCAGCTTGGCGATGGGATAAGGCTCAAGCATGTTGAGCATCTCGATAATATGGATGCCGCCAGAAGAGGGAGGCGGCATTGAAATTACCTTGTAGCCACGGTATTCGCCCTCGACGGGTTGGCGCTCAATGACCTGGTACTGTTTGAGATCCTCAAGGGTCATGATACCGCCGGCCTGAGTGACGCTGGCAACGATCTGTTTTGCGGTTTCACCCTCATAGAAGCCCTTGCTGCCATGGTGTTTGATGAGTGTTAGCGAATGGGCCAGTTCTTTCTGGGTGAGGGTGTCGCCTATCTCGAAATTACTGCCATCGGGCCGATAAAAGATCGCCTTAGAGCTTGGCCACTGGGCGATGCGGCGCTTGAGTCCGGCAAGGGAGCTGGCAAGATCCGGAGTAACCTTAATGCCTTGCTGAGCCAGTTTAATCGCCGGGTCAATCACCTGCGCCATGGTCATGGTGCCATACTTGTTCAGCGCGAGCTCCATACCCATTACCGTGCCAGGTACACCAACGGCAAGGCCATGTTCGCGGCTCAGCTTAGCGACGGCATCGCCTTGTTCATTGAGAAAGATATCCTTATGGGCGCGCTCGGGGGCGACTTCACGGTAGTCGATTGCAATTGTCTTGTTGTCTTTTGCAAGATGCACCAACATAAAGCCCCCGCCGCCTATGTTGCCGGCTCTTGGCAGGGTAACGGCTAGGGCAAAGCCGACCGCTACTGCCGCATCGACTGCATTGCCGCCTTGTTTAAGAATGTCGACGCCGACTTGAGTGGCGACAGCCTCTTGGCTGGCGACCATGCCGTGTTTGGCCCAAACAGGCTGCACAGTGGCGCTGTGGCTATAGATAGAGGTTTCGGTAGCATGGGCAAATTGCCCGGCAATGAGCGGTAGGCTGAGGCTAATGGCAAAGAGTAAGGTTTTTATTGGACGCACACGGGTTCCTTAATGTTTAAAATAATAAGAGTGTTTCAAGTAATAAGAGTGTTCAACTAATACGCGCGTTAAGAGTAAGAAGAGTGATAAGAAGATTCAGCGTGTTAAGCTACTGAGTCAGTTATCTTGGTTTCAATGTGCCGATTATCACAGCTGAAATCAAGCCATCTTTTTAAGGAGCACGCCTTGGCGGCATCATATTCGATTCAGTGTGTTAGTCAAATCGCCACCCTGGGGGCGCCTCTATGGAATGCCCTGATGGGAGGCGCCAACATGGGCGAGGCTAACCCTTTTTGTCGTTATGAGTATCTATTTGCCCTTGAGCAGAGTGGCTGTGTGGGAGAGCAGACAGGTTGGCGCCCCATGCACCTGGTGGTCAGCGAGGCCGGGCAAGAGAAGGCTAGTCATCAGGCTAGTGTTAAAGGCGATGACCAACAGATTGACCCAACTAAGGTGCTCGCCGTGATGCCTCTCTATCTTAAGGGGCACTCCTATGGCGAGTATGTGTTCGATTGGGCCTGGGCCCAGGCCTATGAGCGACATGGTTTGGACTATTACCCTAAGCTGGTCAATGCTATCCCCTTTACTCCGGTGACCGGCCCGCGTATCGGTCTAAAGAAGAATCTGTCCGAGGTAGAAACAGCTCAGGTGATCACCGCGATAGGTGAGTTTCTCGATGAGCTGTTGCAGGCTGGTGCGGCGTCGGGTTGGCATAGCCTGTTTTTGCAGGAGCCCCAGCGAGTCAGTTTGATGAAACAGGGGCATTTGCAGCGCCTCGGCACTCAGTTTCACTGGTTTAACAGGGGCTATCGCCAGTTTGAAGATTTTCTAGCGGCCTTGACCAGTCGCAAACGTAAATCGATCGTCAAGGAGCGCCGCCAAGTTGCACAGGCCGGGCTGAGCTTTCGTTTTGTCAACGGCTCGGAGATATCAGCGGATGAGCTCAGTCATTTTGTGCGCTGTTATCAGCGCACCTATTACAAACGCTCTGGCCATCAGGGTTATCTGAATCAGGCATTCTTTAAGCAGCTTGTTGACTCCATGAGCGATAGCCTTCGGCTGCTGATCGTCGAGCGCTCAGGTGATGATAATCGCTGTCAGCCTATTGCTGCCGCCCTCTATTTTTTAGGTGCCGACTGCCTCTACGGGCGATATTGGGGCACGCTACAGGAGATAGAAGGGCTGCATTTTGAGGCCTGTTATTATCAGGGGATAGAGTATGCCATTGCCAAAGGTTTGCAAAAATTTGATGCGGGCGCGCAGGGGGAACACAAGGTGCTGCGCGGCTTTGAGCCGATAGCCACCTATTCGGTGCATGAGATAGGGCGCAGGGAGTTTCGCCGCGCCATCGCCGATTTTCTTATCGAAGAGGAAACGGCGGTAAAGACCTATATGGGTGAGCTAACGGGGATATTGCCCTATAAAGAAAAGACCTAGTTCAGCGCTCCCGCTAAGTTTAAACAAGCGTGCTTGGCCATTAGGCTAAAATCATCGAGCCTTAACCCAGGGCTAACCAGATCCCTACGCCTATCATGAGCGAACCGGCAATGCGGTTGAGCCATTTAATGTTATCGCCCTTAGCCAGAAACAACTTGAGTGACTTGCCGCCACTGGCGTAGACCAGCATGCTGACAAATTCTGTCATCATGATGATAGCCAATAACAGACTCAGCTGGGGGGCCACAGCGCGCTCAACATCGATAAAAGGGGGCAGCAGGGAGATCATAAAGGCCCAGCCCTTAGGATTAGCAATTGCCGTAACAAAGCCTTGGGAGATCAGCGCTTGTTTGCTTATCTCCATCTGTTGGGTGTCCAGGCTGGCCATCTTGCCCTTGGCACGCCACATCTGAATGCCGATATAGCCAAGATAGGCGCCGCCGAGCCACTTAAGCATCTCGAAGATCTGTGGATAGTTGAGCATCATGGTGGCAACGCCCATCACAGCGGCAATCGCTACCAGGGCGACCCCTACCAGTTCACCTATCATCATCCACAGGGTGCGACGCACGCCTATGCTCATGCCCAGCGTCATAGCCAATGTCATACACATACCAGGGGTGATAGAGACAAAGAAGAAGGTGGGCAGAAAAACGGCAATAAGAATATGTTCTGACATCTCAGGCGCTGTATTGGGAGTGACTAGGCAGGCTAGTGTAGTGATTTCTGACGCCGCTGCAAACAAAAAAAACCAGCCTGGATGGCTGGTTTTTCAATTGTAATTTACCTTACTTAAATAAGCAGGGCTTAGAGCACGCCGCGGCGCACCTGATCGCGTTCAATTGATTCAAACAGCGCCTTGAAGTTACCTTCACCGAAACCTAAGTTATTCTTGCGCTGGATGATCTCGATAAAAATGGGACCAAACAGGTTTTTGGTGAAGATTTGCAGCAGGTAGCCATTCTCATCGCCATCCACCAGAATCTGGTGATGCTTGATACGTTCTCTGTCTTCGGTTACCTGTGGCAACTTGTCGAAGATGGTGTCGTAATATTCAGGGATGATATCCAGGGTCTGAATCGAGCTGCCTTCCATTGCATCCAGTGAAGCAACGATGTCGCGGCTGCGGAACGCCAGATGCTGTACGCCTGGGCCGTCGTATTCTCTCAAATACTCATCGATCTGGTTTCTGTCGTCGCCTTTACCTTCGTTAATTGGGATACAGAAACTGCCATCGGGTGAGCGTAGGGCATAAGAGATCAATGCCGTCTGTGAGCCCTTAATGTCGAAGTAACGTACCTCGGTAAAGCCGAAGATATCTTTATAGAAGTTTGACCAATGCTCCATAGTGCCCTTGTAGACATTGTTGGTCAGGTGGTCGACTTCGATAAAGCCTTTTTCCTGAACGATCTCAGGGTTCTCCAGATCGACAAAATCTGTGTTGTAGATGTTGTTGTCGGCGCCGAAGGTATCGATAAAGTAGATCAGGCTGTCACCAATACCGTAGATGGCTGGATAGGGCAGATCTTTTACTTCGTCAGCAGCAGGCTTGGCGCCACGTGCAACCGCTCCTTCGAAGGCGAAGTTAGCGTCTTCTACGCGCCAGCCCATAGAGCTGATGGCTGCGCCATGCTTCTTGGCAAATTCGGCCGAAAATCCGCTTTTCTCGTTATTCAACAGGAAGTTGATGTCGTTTTGCTTGTAGTAAACGATATCTTTTTGCTTATGCTTTTTCAGCTTAGAGAAACCAAAGTCGATAAAGACCTTGTGCATAAAATCGAGATCTGGGGTGCAAAACTCGGTAAATTCGATGCCCAGTAATCCCAGTGGATTTTGTTCGCTTGCCATGTGAGTATCCTCGTTCAATTTGTTACAACCACAGTCACTCTGCGATGACTTGTCTGGTTATTATTTGGAGTTCGGGTGACCGAACGGTTCTAGTCTTCTAACCAAGAGCGGTTGTAGTCCTTACTCATGCAACCTTGTACATGTTGGGTTAGCTGCAGTGGGGCGAAGGTATCGACCATCACTGCGTATTCATAGGTTTCTTTCTTGCCCACAGAGGCTTCTGTGCGACCGGGTTGTGGTCCGTGTGGCACGCCTTTTTGATGCAAAGTCATGTAACCTGCTTCGATGCCGGTACGACTCATGAAGTCACCATCGACGTAATAAAGCACTTCATCGCTGTCGATATTGTTGTGGTAATAGGGCGCCGGAATCGACTGTGGATGGAAGTCGTAGGGACGCGGCACAAAGTTACAGATAACAAAGTTGTGGGCGGTAAAGACTAAGTGATCCGATGGTGGCAGATGGATCTGACCTACCTTAGGGGCATAGTCTTGAATATTGAATGCCCAGGGGTAGACACAGCCGTCCCAGCCCACGAGGTCGAAGGGATGCCATTCGAGTTGTGTCAGCTGATACTTGTCGCCAAATTTACAGACTAAGGGGAAGGCGCCTTTCTCTACCACGGCTTCTTGCAGGCTAGGCACTCGGATATCGCGCTCACAATAGGGGGCGGATTCGAGCAACTGGCCATATTCGTTTCTAAAATGCTTGGGCACTTCCACCATAGAGAATGATTCGATCACAAACAGGCGAACCAGATTGTAATCATCAAATTTAAGCTGATAGGTGGTGCCGCGGGGGATCACAAGATAGTCCCACTTCTTCACTTCCAGCACGCCATATTCGCTATAGAGTTTGCCTTGCCCCTCATGGATGAAGATCACCTCGTCGGCATAGGCGTTACGGTAAAACTCTTCGGTGGCTTCAGTTACCTTGGCGCTGTACATGGCGACATCATTATTAAAGAAGATCTTATTACGCGCCGAGTAGAAGTTACCCTCACGATCAGCCTGCTTGGCGTCCAATTTATAGTTTTGGATCAAGGTATCCTGCCAGGCTTGGCCATGATCAACCTCATAGGGCGTAACCTCTAAGGCCTTGGTCGGCATGTTGTGGTGATACTTGTTGGAATAGATATTAGAAAAGCCATGGGTGGAAAACAGTTCTTCCCGATAGAGTTCACCATTCTCTTTCTTGAAGGTGATATGACGTTTATGAGGGATTTCACCCTGCTTTACATAAAATGGCATGACATCTTTCCTTGGGTGCTTTTGCGGGCACACTTATGTTTATGTGATCTAAGTAACAATTTAGTTGCTGGAATGAACAAAAAAAAGAATAATAAATAGCTTAACACCATCTAATTTTTAGATTGTTGTCTTTTGTTTACGCCGGGGTAGTGAGATGAAGATTGATGTGGAAGCCTTTAGGGTGTTGTCGATTCTGGTGGAGGAGGGCAGCTTTTCCAAGGCCGCGGAGCGATTGCATAAGGCGCAGTCGGCCGTGAGTTATCAGGTGAAGAAGCTTGAGCAACACTTGGGTGTAAAGCTTTTTTGTCGGGATCAGTACCGCGCCGAATTGACGCCCGAGGGTAAGGTGATTCTTGCCGAAGGCAAACGATTACTGCAATACCTTGGCAATATTGAACATTTAGCCAGCCGTTTCAGTGAGGGTTGGGAGCCTAAGCTGGAGTTAGTGGTTGATGGTTCGTTGCCCATGGAGCCCATTATGCGGGCGTTAAAACGCGTCTCTGAGTATAAGATCCCCACCAAGATCCAGCTCAATATGGAGTTTCTCGGCGGGGTGCAACACAGATTTGAGCGTGATAATGCCGATCTCATGTTGGTGAAAGACTATCGCACCGGGCCTAATTACCGTCCACAACCCTTACCCGACATCAACAGTATCTTAGTGGTGAGTCGCACTCATCCATTGGCAACCGCCAAAGAGCTGAGCCTATTTGAACTGCTCCAGCATGTTGAGCTGACGATAGAAGATTCATCGCCGGGTAAGATCCACAGCGATGAGCTGCAATTTGGTGGCGACAAGGTGTTTTACCTATCGGGCTTTATCATGAAAAAGAATGCTTTGCTAATGGGGCTGGGTTTTGGCTGGATGCCTGATTTTCTGATTAAAGAGGAGCTGGCCAGTGGTGAACTGCGGGAGCTGGATTTTCTAGGGGGCAGTCGTTACAGCTTTACACCTCAGTTAGTGTCGACCATGGAGCGCCCCCTGGGACGCGCCGGTCGTCTATTTACCAGCCTGATTTTGGAGGAGTTTAATCTTTACCAAGAGCAGGCCAGTCTTTAATGTTTGCTGTTAAAGTTCAGCGAAACGGGTATTAGTCCTTGCAGATAACTAGTCGTTAATAATATCTAGGATACGACGTGTCTTGTCGTGCAGTTTAATAAAGGTGCCGTCGACATCTAGGGTGATGTTGCCATCGCGATCGATAGGAACACGAACCTTACCGCGATCATAGTAATCATCGGCGAGGTAATCCCCCCTATGGAGCTTCTTCTGCCAGCCCGGAGGCAGTGGCTCGCCGCGGGCGGCTTTCTTTTGTAAGCCAGGTGGCAGACTCTTTTCGCTCTTGTTCTTGGCGCCATGCTCATGTTTATCATTCTTGGCCAGACTTTGCGGTGCAAAGCCGATAGACAGTCCAATTAGGATAAGGCCAAGACCTGTTGTGTATTTTCTCATCTGTGCTCTCCAGCGCCCTGATTACGTTTTTTTGTAGCATATGGTCTTCAGACGTCGATGTCTAGCTAGCCTGAGGTTCATTCAATGTTCAGCTTCTATTCAGCCCCCAGTGGTTAGGGTGTTCAAAAGTCACTATTTATCTCTGTGGTACGGATTAAGCGAAGCTTCAATGGAAAGGCAGAGGAATGGGTCCAGAGGGGGCGATTTGACCTGAGGACTAAGGAGTGCGACATGAAACGTGTAATATCTTTGCAGATAGCCAATCTCTATTCTCAATATGCTACGCAGTTTGCCCGTGGCGAACAGACCAATAATCATTTCAGCATGAAGGCTTTCGTTGAGCAGTTGGCCAATCAGGGCTTGTTACTCGAACGTCTAAATTGGCATGAGTGGTATCAAAATGCCCACCTAGTTGATAAACCCGATTACATTAAAGAGGCCAGTTTCTATCAGTGTCGCTTGCTCTTGACCGCCATGAGTCGCCTAGAAGGCTTTAGTCGTGGCGTGCTGGAAAACATGCGCCGTCAAGGTGTGTTGTTAGCCATCCTAGAAAGATTAAATGCATTGACTCAAAGAAGCCATAACAGCGACCACTTTGCTCAGGCTTAGCTTTGTCTAAACTTAGTGTTTCCAAGGCTTAGTTTTGCCCTGGCTTAGGGCAGGCTAAGTCAATAGTGAAAAGCCGGTCGCGGCCAGCTACCGGCTATAGCGCCAATCGCGAATCTTGCCATCGAGCCAGCTTGCACTTCGCGTCATCTGTTGTTGACTCTTCTTTAGCCAGACCTTGGCCCAGGGGTATTCCAGACTCAAGATGGCCAGACCGATAGGCAGGAGTAACCAGGCAGGACCAGGCAGTATCACCAAGGCGAGTCCGAATAGGCATAACCCTCCGCCGAAAACAGTAATTAAGGTTTTTCTTAGCATAAGCACCTCATGAGTGTGGCCTCTCTTCTATACTTGTTTTGAATGATGTTGCGCATCTATGCCAGTGAAAATATGTAACAAAAGGATTTTAAACGGTTAAGGAAAGTTATCAGGCGGGCAATCGGGGAAACGCGTAGTGATAGGGAGTGATAAGAAAATTCTGCTTTCACATGAGATCCTAAGACTCAAGGCCTGCTTACTTTTGGGCGGGCTGCTGGTTTGCTTAATGCTGAGTATTAGCAGCGTGCGAGCCGATACCCTAAAACTGTCATCCCTTAACTGGCCACCTTATTCTGGTCCCACATTGCCAGAGGGAGGGGCATGTGTGGTCATTGCCCGCGCGGCACTGGCAGCCATGGGCCACGATCTGGTTGTGGATTATTTTCCCTGGAGCCGCACAGTGAGGGTGGTTTCCCGCGATGACTCAGGCTATCAGGGTTATTTCCCCGAATATTATCATCCTACCGATAAGTTTATCTTTTCAGAAGCCATGGGGGAGAGCCCGCTTGGGATCTTAGAGCAGAGCCATCATCCCATTACCTGGTCACGTCTGCAGGATTTAAATGCTTACACTTTAGGTGTGGTGAGAGACTATGTGAATACTCAAGCCTTAGATGAGATGATAGCCATTGGGATCCAACCCGTTGAGCTAGTGAGCTCTGATGAGCACAATATCCGCAAGGTAGCCACGGGGCGGGTGCAAGGCGCGGTAATGGATCGTTATGTCTATCAGTATCTTATCCAGCAACCTCATCTCTCTGAGCTCAAAACCAGATTACAATTTAATAAGCAACTGCTGGAGTCAAAGGCGCTCTATATTGCTTTTCGTAATACACCTGAAGGGCGTCGTTGGCGGGCGCTTTATAATGAGGGACTGGCGCGTATCGAAGTGGAGCAGTTATTGGCGGCCTACCTAGAGAACACAGTTAAGAGTGACTAGGTAGGCCTAAGCGCTTAGGCCTTGGCCGTGATGGTTTGGCCTATGGGGGTCAGGCTTAGCAAGGCCAATTTCAGGTGTTGAATACCGAATGGGATCCCTATGATGGTGATAAAACAAGCCAGTGCATGGGCGATATGTCCGATGGCCAACCAGATCCCAAACAGTAGGAACCAGACGATATTACCTATCATGCCTAGCGGGCCTGTACCTAAGTCGTCAACGCCTTGCAGCGCACGGCGGTTGACATTTTGTTGCCCAAAAGGCCAGAAGGCCATCTCACCAATCACAAAGCAGGCACGGCCAAAAGGGATACCTATGATGCTGATAAAGCAAAGTAATCCCGCTAACCACCAGGCTAGCCCCATCACGAAGCCTCCTAAAAGAAACCATGCAATATTAAAGATTAAGCGCAGTAGTGCCATTGAGTACTCCTTATCTCTGTCGCTAATTATATTTCTCGGGCAAACAAGCCCTTATAGATGAGTTGAACAATACAAAGCGAAATTCATGCCATTTTTTAAAATGTTGTTTTTATTAGCTATTAGGTGTGGTTTGTTCTTGGCTGGTTGACATATTATGCCAATAAACGGTCAAATTACGCATTCACGGTTAATGGGTGTACACTCAGCGCCAGGTTTACCAGAAATGCTTAACGTAATGAAATTAACCCAGACCCCGGTAGAGGCTATCAACATCTGGCAGCATAAGGTGTATGTCAAACGTGACGACTTGCTGCATCCCGAGTTTTCCGGCAATAAGGCCCGTAAGTTTGCCTATTTTCTTAACCATGATTTCCCTGCCGTAAAGTGTCTCATTGGTTATGGGTCACCCCAGGCGAACTCTCTCTATTCCTTATCGGCGCTCGCCAAAATAAAGGGCTGGCAATTGGATTTTTATGTCGATCATCTGCCCACTTATCTGTCTCAGCATCCGAGTGGTAACTACCAAGCGGCGCTCAACAATGGCGCGCAGATCATCGACCTTAGCCAGGCTGAAGACAGGCAAGGGCGAGATACCGACACTTACATTCGTGAGCAGATCCTGACCGGCAGTGAGGAGCAGTTGTTTGTGCCTGAAGGGGGACGTTGCAGCTTTGCCGAACCGGGTGTTGCCCAGCTTGGCCAAGAGATCCTGGCGTGGAAGCGCGAACAGGACTTAAGTGGTCTCTTGGTATTTCTTCCCTCTGGTACAGGCACCACGGCGCTCTATTTACAGAAATATTTTCTTGCCCATGATGCTAGCGTTCGGGTGAAAACCTGTGCCGTAGTGGGAGGCGATGCCTATCTTCGTCAGCAATTTACCCAGTTAGCACCAGATGAATCGCAGCATCCTCAAATTATTGCCATGGATAAGCGTTATCATTTTGGCAAACTCTACTTGGCCTTTTATCAGATGTGGCATGAGGTGAGTGCTACAGGTATCGAATTTGAGCTCTTGTATGATCCCCTGGGTTGGATCTGCCTTAAGCAGCAGTTGCAGCAAGGGTTAGATGAGCCTGTGCTTTATCTGCATCAAGGTGGGCTTTTGGGGAATCAATCTATGTTGCCGCGATACAAGCGCAAGTATGGTGAGTTGTAGCTGGGGTGATTAAAAACCATTTGGCCAGGTCAGTACCTGTGAAAGGGGTACAACCTGAACCAAATGTTATCTGCTGAGTCGTTGACGAATGAAGTCAATCCTACTTGTTGCCTGGGCAACCTTCGATACGGGTGAGAGGAGGTGTATCGAATAGCGGTGAGGTTATTTGTTGCTTGAGAGCAACCATTTCATAAATTGCAGTGCGTCGGTTCGCTTTGCAAAAGTTTGTCTGTTTTTTCCTACGCTATCGGTGAAAGCAATAGAAGATTTATTGACTGAGATTGAGTCCACTGGAAAGTTTACTGTGATCTCATGACCGTTAACTTTGTACGACATAGGCCATACTCCTTTTATCTAAGACTGCGTGTTTGCAGTTGAAATTTAACAAATAATATATCCTTAGCTGTTGCGAAAGATGAATGTGATCCTTTCTGAGACTACCCAGCTTAATTCAAATAATCAAGTGATTGACTTCAACTACGCCGAGATTAAATCGGCGGGATCAATGAGTTACCACTAGACTAGCCACAGTAAATCATCAATAAATGACAATAGTGTGACGAGATGACTGCAATTTGTTGGATGCGATGACTTGAGGTCTAACGATGCAATAAGGCAGAGCTGGGAGCTACAGAACGAGCCATTATAGAGTAGCTGGCTCACTTGTCAATCTTTAATCAGTTAGGGGCTGTTTTCTGCAGATATCGTTGGCATTTTGCTGAAACAAGGCGTAGGTTTCTGCTGTTGAGATAAAGTATAAATGCTAGTATTTATAAGCGCTTGTTGACAATTTAGGGGGCTAGGATGCGCTTGGTTGTTTGGCTGTTAATTTCTGTTTTGAGCTTCACCGTCGGCTCCGCATGGTGCGCGGCGCCTGATAGTCTGATTGGAGCATTAAATGAGGTGGCTGTGGCCGATAGTCGCCAGAGCAATGATGTCGCTACGATAGACCATTATGCCTATAAAGATAGTTTGCAACGGGACACTCCCAGGGGCACGCTCGAAGGTTTTATGGAGGCGGCGTATGAGCAAGATTATGAAAAGGCTGCTGAGTATTTAGATCTACGTTATCTACCAGAAGGCATGTCGGCGAAGAAAGGCCCCGATTATGCTAAGCAGTTACAGGTGATCATTGAGCGAAATATTTGGTTGGATCTTAGCCAGATAAGTGACGCGCCCCAAGGACAGGATAATGATCAACTACCTTCCTATCGTGATCTCTTTGGTCGGGTAGAGCTACAAAGCGACAAGGTCTCACTCTACCTGCAGCGGGTACCAGGGGATGACGGTTCTATCTGGAAAGTCTCCAACGCGACCGTGGCAAAGGTACCTGAACTCTACCAAAACCTGGGTTATGGTCCTGTGGCTGAATGGTTCGTGAATCATATTCCTGAAGGGCGATGGTTTAACGTGCATCTTTGGGAGTGGTGCCTGTTAACAAGCTATCTTATCGCTGCATTTATGGTCACCATTCCAGTGACTTGGTTGGTGAAAAAAGTCATTTTGATGACCAAATATGAGCTTAAAGAGGAGTTTGCCTACATTGTTGCCGGCCCATTACGCTTGTTGCTGGCGGTGATACTGGTGAGAATTTGGGGCGCCCACAGTAGTATTTCCCCTGCTGCGGTGGAGTTGTTAGATACTGGGTTTTTGTTGGTGTCATCTATCATCTGGCTTGGATGGAGTGGTATGGGGATTTTGCACCAGGGCTTAAAGAAGCGCTGGAAAGCCCAAGGCAAAGATCAGGCGGCGTCACTCCTACGTCCACTAACTAATTTTATCAGAGTGATCTTTTCCGTGATGGCGGTGCTCTTATGGTTAGAGCATTTAGGTTTTAATGCCAGTGCCATCATAGCGGGCATGGGAATAGGTGGTATTGCTATCGCGCTGGCCTCTAAGCAGTCGATTGAGAACTTTATCGGTACTATAACCCTCTATTCGGCGGCGCCCATTAAGGTGGGTAACCTGTGTAAGTTCGGTAAGATAAGTGGCACAGTTGAAGAGATTGGTCTGCGTTGCACTCAGATAAGGACCTTAGACAGAACCTTGATCCATGTGCCCAATGCCAAACTGGTGGAAATGGAGATTGAAAACATCTCCCAGCGCGAGAAGATACGCTTCAAGGCAGATGTGCGCCTGGATTATGCCATGACCACATCGGCGCAGCTAAAGGCGATTGTTGCTGAGATTAAAGAGATGCTCGAAGCCCATGAGCTGGTGATGAAAGAGCCCCTTAGGGTGACTTTTAAGGGCTTTGGGTTGCACGGTTTGCAGCTCAATGTACTGGCCTATATCGGCACTAAGAGCTTTCCCACCTTTCAGTTGGCATCAGAAGAGTTACATTTAAAAATCATGGATATAGTGGTGAAAAATGGCTCTCGTATTGTTCCGGTTGCCCCAGTTGCCTTGAATAATCAATAAACTTGTTAAAGCTGTGATCTGGCGGCTTGATGTCGCCACTAAATATGGTGATTATGGCTATAATTATGTGGCGTTTCACGTCATTTGGATTAAAGGTGTAGTGAGAGTGTTATGGCTAAAGTGCTAGAGAGTGTCGACCAGCGGACCCAATTAGTTGGCGAGAATCGTCTCGAGCTGCTTCTGTTTCGGATCAATGCGACCCAGTTGTTTGCAATTAACGTGTTTAAGGTCAAAGAAGTGGTCAAGCTGCCTAAGCTAAGCGCTCTGCCGGGCAGTCATCCTAGCATTAAAGGGGTGGCCAATATTCGCGGTACCTCCATTCCCGTTATCGATCTTCGCTGTGCCATCGGCTTTCAACCTATGGGGGATGATCAGGAAGCCAATCTTATTATTACCGAATACAACCGAAGCGTGCAGGGCTTTATGGTGGGTAAGGTGGATCATATTATTAATATGACCTGGAGCGACATCATGCCGCCGCCAAGAAGCACAGGCAGTCACAATTATCTTACTGCAATCACTAAGGTAGAGCAGGATGGTATGACACGCTTGGTCTCTATCATAGATGTGGAAAAGGTACTGGCGGAGATAGTGCATTACGATATCGCCATCTCAGAAGGTGTGCTAGATGAATCCCTTGTCGATAAGATGATGGGCCGCAAGATACTGATCGCCGATGATTCATCCACGGCGCGTCGCCAGGTCAAGGATACACTGGCGCCGCTCGGCATCGAAGTGATCGAAACGTCAGACGGTTTGCAGGCACTGAATTTACTAAAACGTTGGTGTGATGAGGGCCGTGATATCAATCAAGAGATCTTAATGTTGATCACCGACGCCGAAATGCCAGAGATGGACGGTTACCGCCTTACCTATGAGGTGCGCAGCGATAAGCGTATGGCGGACCTTTTTATTACCCTCAACACATCTCTTAGTGGCAGTTTTAACAATGCCATGGTGGAAAAAGTGGGTTGCGATCGCTTTATCTCTAAGTTCCAGCCAGATCTCTTAGTCGGCGTAGTGCAAGAGCGACTTAGGAGTCAGTTGTCTTAATCGGCGACTTGTTCGGCCAGGATATCGTTAATCACCTGACGTTTTACAGCCTGTGTGGCGACGATATTGATTCTGGCGACGCGCACCGCATAGCCAAATCGCTGACGACCAACGGCAGCTACCAACTCGGTCAGGAAAGCCTTATCTAAGCCTAACATCTTGGCGTAGTGGGTTATTGCCTTGGAGAGCGAGCTATAGTGCATACCATCGAATTCGAAGTCAGTGCTATACTTGCTATCTTCTAGCAGAACTCCGTTTAGGCTAATGGGCCAGGGCACATAACTCACCCGCGTTTTGGCGACCTCATACATAAACCAAGCACTTTTCTTAAAGCCTTCAAATACCTTACAGGTAAAGTCTGCCTCCTCTAGCTCCTCTTTGGTCCAGTTTTCGCCTATGGCCAGATGTTTGGCGTAGCGTTGCATCAACTCATCTTTGACGGCGCTATGGCAATCCCAGATAGAGGTCAGTGGATTCTTGTTGGCGATCAGTTGGCATTCTTTACAGGCGGGTACAGCCAGCGAAGGGTGAGGGCAGTGTGCCAGGGCTTGATAATGAAACTGACGATCGCAGGGCTCGGCGCAAAACCAGCAGGTATGGCGCTTGTCAAACGGGATGTCGATCAGGGGATAGCCGGCAGACAAGGGTTATGCCTTATCTGCCGCTGGGATAAACAGAGACGTCAAGATTTACTCTTGCTCTATGTCTACCAGGCATTTAGCCAGGGTAATAGGATCCAGTTCCAGACACTCTTGTTCGGCTACCCAATCAACGCCCACTAAAACGCCATCGTCGTGAAGATCTTGGATCCAGTATTCTAGCAACTCTTCCAGTACGATAGGAGCAGGCTGATAATCTTGCCATTCTTCGGTGCAGTGCACTTTGGCTTGTGCTTCGCTTGACCACAGCGGCATCACATCAGTTTCTTCATACTCTGATGAGTCACACACGACCCAACCTTCGCCAGTCTCATCCTGAAGGCCCCAAACGGCTTGCTGCTCTTTTACGTTTTCAATAAAGCTTGCTAAAACGGGATTGTTGTCAGTCATGCTAGATCTCTTAGAAAGGATAAAAAACGAGCCCATTATACGCGATGTGCATCTTGAGCCAAGCGATACCTGAGCCGGGCTGGCCACTATTTGCCCGCTTACTCGTTGAACTGGTCTAAGTTCGAATAATTAATCATAAATCATTTAGCATAAGTGACTCGAGTCGTTATTATGTCTGGCAATGGTTCTGATTTTTTGCTGGCTGCAGATCATTAAGTTTCTTATTCTTTTAGCCGTTTTTCGTGGAGTCTCTATTTTGAAAAAATTACTCACCTATGCCTCTCTCCTATTCGCGACCGGCTTACACAGTGCTACTGCGCTTGCCCAAGATTTTGATACCTGTGTGGTGGCGCTTAAAGAGAAAGCCTTGGCCGCAGGTGTGTCTCAGGCAACGGTGGAGAGTTCGCTGGGCAAGGTGAAGTATGTTGCCCGGGTGATTGAACTGGATAAGAAGCAGCCTGAGTTTAGCCAGACTTTTGATAACTACTTTTCAAAACGGGTCACGGATTGGCGAGTGAAAGAGGGGCGACGTCTGCTTAAGGAGCACGGGCCTTTGCTTAGTAAACTCAAGCAGGAATATGGCATTCCTCCACAGTATCTGGTGGCCTTCTGGGGCCTGGAAACCAACTTTGGTTCATACAAGGGTAAGATGCCGGTGATCGATTCTCTCACCACCTTAGCCTGCGATCCCAGACGGAGTGATTATTTTACTGGTGAGTTGATTCAGGCGTTAAAGCTTAAAGAAGCTTATCAGTTTGATAATGAGCAGATGCAAGGCTCATGGGCGGGCGCCATGGGTCACACCCAGTTTATGCCCTCGGCTTATGCTAAATATGCAGTCGATGCCGATGGCGACGGCAAGGCGGATCTGTTTAACAGCACTCAAGATGCATTATCCTCGGCGGCGAACTTCTTAAATCAGCTGGGCTGGGCTCGCAACGAACGTTGGGGCCGGGAGGTGTTGCTGCCTAAAGGGTATGATTTTCGCCACCTTGGACGAAACGATAAACAGAGTCTAACCACCTGGGCCGAGTTAGGCCTGACTCAGGTGAGCGGTAAGGCATTGTCGACGCCCGATATGCAGGCGGCGCTCTACTTGCCCGCAGGTCATAGCGGACCGGCATTCTTAGGTTATGATAACTTCGATGTGATCATGCGTTGGAACCGCTCTGAGTTTTACGCCATCGCCGTGGGTCATTTAGCCGATCGCATCAATGGGGCCGCGCCTTTGCATATCGCGCCGCCAAAACATGACAATATCAGCCGCGCTAAGCTTAAGCTATTACAGGAAAAACTGAACGAGAAGGGCTTCGATGTCGGTAAGCCTGATGGAGTGCTCGGCGTTAACTCGCGCGCTGGTTTGCAGGCTTTTCAGCGAAGTGTCGGTCTGGTGGCCGATGGTTTTCCGAGCGACGATACCTTCAGCGCCTTGGGGATAAAGTAGGACTAACCATAATGATTGCATCTGTTTGGCTTTTGCACTAGCTTAAGTGCTTTTGAGGGGCGCTATCGATTAAATACTTAGGCGCTCAGATTAAGCATTAAAGGTAGTGACATGGATGCAATGGAGAGTTTGTCGTTTGCCCAAAGGCAACGGTTGGCGTTTATCGATTTTAGTTTGCAATATTTCGGTCAGGTCTCGCGCCAGGATCTGATCGCCAAATTTGCGACCGGCCTCGCAGCGGCTACGCGTGATTTTGCTAGCTACCGTGAGCTGGCGCCAAACAACATGGAGCTGGTCCATCAGACTAAGCGCTATCATAGACGCAACGAGTTTACGCCGCTGTTCGACCATGATCCTGAGGCCATTCTTCATGGCCTGGCTAATGGCTTTGGTGACGGTCTGTCCCATCCGGTGACGCCCAGCAGCGTTTGTTTAGATGCGGTACAGTTGATTCACCCCGATACCAATATCATTGCTGCCGTGATGCGGGCGATTGCCCATAAGCAGGCGGTTGCCGTGACTTATGTGTCAGTTTCGTCAGGTGAAACCCAGCGCGAGTTAGTCCCCCATACCTTAGTCAACAATGGCCAGCGCTGGCATGTACGCTGTTTTGACCGCACCCACCAGGTGTTTACTGATTTTGTCGTTACCCGCTTCAAGGCGGTGAGTGAAAGCCAGACAGAACCTTTCGATCATGAGCTGCAAGACAAGGATGCCTATTGGCAGAAGCTGGTGAGTTTGGTGTTGATCCCCCATCCTAGCCTGAGCCACCCTGAGGCGATAGCGCTCGATTATCAGATGAGTGACGGCGAACTTGTGCTCAGCTGCCGCGCGGCGCTTGCCGGTTATCTGCTGCGTCAATGGAGCGTAGATTGCTCTGCCCAGCATCAAATCCGCGGCGGTGTGTGTCAACTGGCGCTGAAAAATCACCAGATATTGAGGGAAATTGAACATCTGGCCATAGTGCCGGGTGGTAAAAGCTAACAGGCATAGCGCCTGAGAGTAAGTTTTGCTAAGCTCTCGCCCACATCAGAAAAGAGACTAACTAAGGACGCTTGATGAGCATTAAAGACGATATGGTTGTGCAGTTTAACTACACCTTACGCGATGAAGCAGGTGAAGTACTGGAAACCAATGAAGGACTGGATCCCATTGCTTACCTGCATGGACATGACAACATGATGCCTGGCGTCGAGAAGGCGATCGAAGGCAAAGCCATCGGAGAGAAGTTTTCTGTTACCCTGCCGCCGGAAGAGACCTATGGCGTTCGTAATGAAGACGGCGAGCAACGTGTATCGATTAAGCATCTGCAAGGGGCGAAAACCTGGAAGCCGGGTATGCGCGCCATTATCAGCACAGATCAGGGTCAGCGTCAGGTAACTGTACTTAAGGTGGGTAAGTTTATGGCGACAGTGGATATCAATCATCCACTGGCGGGCCGCGAGTTGACTTTTGATCTTGAGATCCTTGATGCGCGTGAAGCAACAGCGGAAGAGATCGCCCATGGCCACGCTCACGGCGTCGGCGGCCATCACCACTAAGGTGATCCCAAGATAGTCAGTATAAGGCCCGGGTTACCCTGGGTCTTTTTGTATCTCAAAGGAGGCCTAAGTGGTCATCGAATTTTCCGGCGGCCGACTTATTGTGTCGCCCCAAGAGGTGTTGGTTAAGTTGAGTGCATCAGGCGCCAGCCTCTATGCCATGGCCGACGATGTACGCTTACTGAGTTCGGGTCATATAATGGTTGCCGATGCGGGTGCAGTGCGATGGCACCTCACTCTGGATGGGCCAGAGCAGCTGGCCGAGGTGGCCGATTGCCTCGGTGTGGCGATAAGCTGAGCACCGAGACAAAGATTGGCACAGCGCAGGTTTAGCTCGCGCTATCACCTCTGCTATGGGGCGTGTCCAGAGCGAGCTCTGGGCCAACAGGGACGATACGGGTTGGATTTATCTGCCCATGGCTGTAGTAGTAATGCTGCTTGATATGTTCGAAATTAACCGTTTTGGCGACCCCTTCATGCTGGTATAAGGCCTTGAGATAATCCTGCAGCGCGGGCATATCGCTGATACGGTTGCGATTGGTCTTAAAGTGGCCAACATAGACGGCGTCGAATCGCACCAGGGTGGTAAACAGGCGCCAGTCGGCTTCGGTCAGTCTGTCGCCCGTGAGATAGCGCTGCGTACTCAGGCGAGTTTCTAGTTTATCTAATGCTTTAAAGAGTTCATCAAACGCCTGCTGGTAAGCCGCTTGAGTCGTAGCGAAGCCGGCACGGTATACACCATTGTTGATTTTGTCGTAGATCCAGTCATTTAACTCATCAATTTCCTGCCTGAGCGGCTCTGGATAGAAATCCAAGTGATTGCCTGTGATCTCGTTAAAGGCGCTGTTAAACATGCGGATGATCTCCGCCGATTCGTTACTGACGATGGTTTGACGCTGCTTATCCCACAATACGGGCACAGTGACTCGGCCGCTATAGTCTGGCTTTGCCAGCTGGTAGATCTGGTATAGATAGTCTTTGCCATTGAGTCTGTCGATCTCACTACCTTCTATATGATTGGCTTGCTCGCTTTGGTTAGGGCCACTAAATTCCCAGCCATTTTGTAACATATGGGGCTCGACAACCGTGACGCCGATATGGGCTTGCAAGGATTTGAGCTCGCGAAAGATAAGGGTTCTGTGGGCCCAAGGGCAGGCGAGCGACACATAGAGATGATAGCGTCCAGACTCGGCTTTAAATTCTGGCTCAGGATCTTGTGGCGTTGGCGCCTTTACCCAGCGGCGAAAGGCGGAATCCTCTCTGACAAACTCGCCCTTTGTTTTGTCTGTGTCATACCATTTGTCGACCCATTGGCCTTCTTGTAGTAAACCCATCTCCTAATGCCTCTTCTCTTGTTAGCTTAACCATCAGTCTAGCAGTCAATATATGAGATAAAAAACACAGAAATCTCAGGTTTATCTTCGACTTTATCGAATAGTTGGGTGGTCAGAGGCTTCCTGTTATGATCGGCGACAATTTTGAGTGACCAATAAAGGAAACCCTATGTCTCAACAGCCGTTAGAGCGGATCACTATCGAACCTCAAGAGCAATGCCGTGCTTGCGTTATCTGGTTACATGGCCTCGGCGATTCTGGCGCGGGCTTTGCGCCGGTTGTGCCTTTGCTCGGCCTGCCTGATGAACTCGGTGTGCGCTTTATCTTTCCCCATGCCCCCAGCATGCCTGTCACGATCAATCAAGGCTATGTAATGCCTGCCTGGTATGACATCAAGGGGATGGATATGGACAACCGCGCCGATATGCCCGGTGTACTAACCTCTGAAGCCTCGATTGCCGCCTTGATTGATGAGCAGATTGCAACCGGCATTCCTGCCGATAAGATTGTGCTTGCTGGTTTTAGCCAGGGTGGGGTGATGAGCCTGTTTACCGGCCTGAGGTATCCGCAGCGCCTGGCCGGGATCATGGCGCTTTCCTGCTATCTGCCTACAGGTAATGCCATGCCGGACAACTTAAGTGAGGCTAATCGCCAGACACCGCTGTTACAACAACATGGCGAGCAAGATGAGGTGGTGCCTGTGGCTGCCGGACGTGCGGCCTTTGAGTTGATTTCAAAGGCGGGTTATCAGAGTCAGTGGCAGACCTACGCTATGGGTCATAGTGTACTGCCGAATCAATTACAGGATATTGGTCAGTGGCTTACGGCGCGTTTGGCTGAATAGTCTCAGTAGTTCCAACCTAGTAGGCGCCTATGGCGCCTTTTTAATGTGAGCTATATCACGTCAGAGATGAGGCTGACTTTTTAACCCATTTCCGTGTAACGCTGGGTTAACATTTGGGCGTCATTTAGCGATTTTCGGTCGCAAAAGTGACCAAAACTGTCTGTATTATCTTTATCTGCTTTAGGTAACGTTGATCTGGTGTGAAGTTTTTAGTGGTTTTGTGATCTAGATTCGGTCTGGCTTGTTCTTATTACGGGAGTATGGCGACTTTTTTTAATTTAATGGCAAGTTAATAAAATAGATAATAAATACTTTATTGTGTGCGTTTTAATGGGTGACAGAAGCCTGTAGTTAATATCTATGCTGTTCTAAATGCGAAACAATAAGTGGTGTAAAATGC
This sequence comes from Shewanella sp. ECSMB14101, assembly GCF_000773485.1. Taxonomy (NCBI): domain Bacteria; kingdom Pseudomonadati; phylum Pseudomonadota; class Gammaproteobacteria; order Alteromonadales; family Shewanellaceae; genus Shewanella; species Shewanella sp. ECSMB14101. The sequence goes on from NZ_JSFF01000003.1 coordinate 57,181, forward strand.
TTTTAAAATAAACATATGCCCTATGTTTGTTCATAAAAATGCCACAATCCCTAGATATTGTTTGATATTATATTTCGCGGCGAGATTATGACGTTCGCTATCAAAAAATATGATGGTTAATAAAAAAGATAATCTAGGGGTTGATGTAATGACAAATAAGCTTTTAAAAGGATTAGTCGCGACGGCTGTATTAGCAGCACTTGCTGGTTGTAATAGCAGCGATGATGACAAGGCGCCAACAACATGTGCTGAAGCCGGTAGTGCCTGCACTAAATTTACCGTACTGCATACCAATGATAACCACGGTCGTTTCTGGGAAAACAGAGACGGTGAATATGGTATGGCAGCACGTAAGACGTTGATCGATCAGATCCGCGCCGAAGTAGAAGCCAACGGCGGCGAAACACTGCTACTTTCTGGTGGTGATATTAACACTGGTGTGCCTGAGTCAGATCTGCAAGACGCATTGCCAGATTTCCTCGGCATGAACGACATCGGTTATGATGCCATGGCAGTTGGTAACCACGAATTCGATAACCCACTGGCGGTACTGGATTCACAGCGTTCTATCGCTAACTTCCCAATGCTCGCGGCTAACATCTACAAAGAAGATGGCACTCGCTATTTTGAGCCTTATAAAGTATTCGACGTTAATGGCGTTAAGATTGCCGTTATCGGTTTAACCACAGAAGACACGGCTAAGCTGGGTAACCCAGAATTTATCTCAGGTCTTACATTCACGGATCCCAAAGAAGAGATCGCGAAAGTTATCAAAGAGATCAAAGACGCTAAGGCTGCTGATCTAATCTTCGCAACCACTCATATGGGTCACTATGCCAACGGCGAACACGGCAGCAACGCCCCTGGCGATGTGGCTCTGGCTAAGGCGCTTGAGCAAGGCCAGCTTCAGGCGGTGATCGGTGGTCACTCTCAAAACCCAGTTTGTATGGAAGGCAGCGAATATGCTGACTTTACACCAGGTGATGAGTGTGCTCCTGATCAGCAAAACGGTACCTACATCATGCAGGCTCACGAGTGGGGTAAGTATGTTGGCCGTGCCGATTTTGAGTACTTCAACGGTGAACTGCACCTGGCTAACTACAAATTGGTACCTGTTAACCTAGTGAAGAAAGTCAAAGATGAGCAAGGTAACGAGACTAAAGTACTGGTAGGTGAAGCCATTGAGCCAGATGCGGCGCTGAAAGAGATGCTTTCTTACTATCAAGAGCGTGGTCAAGGCCAACTGGATGAAGTGATTGCTTCGACCGATGGTTTGCTCGATGGTGAGCGTGCAAACGTTCGTTTCATGCAGACTAACCTGGGCCGTCTAATCGCCGATGCACAGCGTACTAAGGTTGCCGCCGATGTGGGCGTGATGAACTCAGGTGGTGTACGTGCATCAATTGAAGCGGGTGATATCTCTTACCGTGACGTACTGACAGTACAGCCTTTCGGTAACATGGTGACCCTAAGCACTATGACAGGTGAAGAGCTCAGCGCTTACCTAGGTGAAGTGGCTAGCTTACAGATTGGCGCGGGTGCTTACGCTCAGATCACAGGCGTTAAGATGACAGTTGACTGTGCGGCTAAGACAGTGGCTATCAGCGAAGTTAACGGTAAAGAGTACAGCGCAACGGGCTCTTACACTATGACAGTGCCTAGCTATAACGCAGCAGGCGGTGATGGCTATCCTAAGCTAAACCCAGTTCAAACCGGTTATGTTGATGCCGAAGTACTGTATACCTTCTTTAAGGATGCAGGCACTATCGTCGCAGCCGACTTCAACCCAGTAGGCGATATCGTTTACGAAAACTCTGAAAGTGTTGAAGGTTGTCAGATCACTGCGCAATAAGCAGGGTTAAGACACATAAAGGGCAGCCTCAGGGCTGCCTTTTTTTATGCCTACTATTTGTTTGGCTAGGATCTATTTATTGTGCTTTGTCTCCCATCTGATTTATTCATCTTGCCTGCTTTACAAGGCTATTTATTTAATCCATTAGCCTAGTTCAACTCGTCATGTTTTTTCGCGTGACAAACTTTTTTAAATTTCTTACTTGAAAACAAAATCACCTGTCCACATATAGTGAGTATGGGACGCTCGATGAGGTTCCTGACTGACCCCAGGATGTGAGTTTCATCCGTTAATGGCAGTGCCTTAGGGCTGCCGGGAGAGGTTACTTACGGCGCGACAGAATCAAGAGATTCATGGTTGGCCACAAACCACTATATTGCTTAATACAAGGATATACTTATGCGTAATTATGATTTAACCCCTTTATACCGCAGTGCCATTGGATTCGATCGTTTAGCCCAGCTTGCCGAGCATGCTGCATCGAACAAGGGTAATTCCGGTTATCCCCCATACAACATCGAGTTGCTGAGCGAGAATCGCTATCGTATTACCATGGCGGTAGCTGGCTTTGCGATGGAAGAATTAGACATTACCAGCGAAGGCGACAAGCTGGTGGTCAAAGGCACCAAGGCCGAGCAGGAGGGTGAGCGCAAATACCTGTACCAGGGCATTGCCGAGCGCGGTTTCGAGCGCACCTTCCAGTTGGCCGACTATGTGACCGTGATTGGCGCGGATCTCGAAAATGGTTTGCTCAATATCGACCTGCAGCGCGAGATCCCAGAGGCGCTTAAGCCGCGTAAGATAGAGATCTCAAGTTCGAGACTATTAGACGCCTAATAAGCCCGGTCATCATCGCACATAAAAAAGGGAGCTAAGGCTCCCTTTTTTGATGACTAACTCTTTTTTTCAGGAGTTATCGACCGAGTCCGGTCGAAATCGCCTCGTTTAAGTATTCGCTAAAATCATCACCGTGATTGGCTAACATCTTGGGGAACATGGAGATGGGAGTTAGGCCTGGGAAGGTGTTGATCTCATTGAGTAATATCTCGCCTTCTGGGGTGAGGAAGAAGTCGATACGTGATAGGTGTCTGAGCTTCATACCATCGAATACCTTCACCGCGTAGGCGCGGATCTGCTGGGCTATCTCATCACTTACCTCGGCAACTACCCGAGTGGTGGCTTTGCTGTCGGTGGCGTACTTCTCTTCATAGGTATAGAAGGTGCCGCCGGCGCAGATCACCTCGCCTGGCAGTGTGGCAACGGTCTCGCCGCGATATTGATAGACGGCCACTTCCAGCTCACGGGCCTGAATGGTTTTTTCGACCACGACATAGGGCGAATAACGAAAGGCATCGGCCAGGGTGCTGGCAATTTGCTCTGCATCATCGACCCGATAACAGCCCACAGAGGAGCCTTGGGAGGCCGCCTTAATAAAGACAGAGCCCCACTTAACCAGGGCATCAGTGGTTTGGGCAATTGCTTGCTCATCCAGTTGATTCAGGAAGAGGTAAGGGGTGTTAGGGATCCCCAGCGCGCTAAACCACATCTTGGCGGTGATCTTGTTGAAGCAGTTGCGTGATCCTTCGGCGTCACAGCCGAAATAGGGCAGATTGATCAGCTCGAAGTATGACTGAATATCGCCCGTCTCACCGGGATAACCATGAATGCAAGGGATCACATAGTCGACGGGCCAGTGTGCTTGGCTCTCATCTTCAAAACGGATCTCACGGCGGTTAGTGAGTTCACAGCGCTGGCCGGACTTGGTCTGGTATTGTCCCTTGTCATCGAGTTCGACGCGCAGCACATTAAGATGAGACAGTTTTGCCAGAGAGGTCTCGAAGTAGTCTGCCGATAGCAGTGAGATCGCGTGTTCGTCGCCGCCACCGCCACATAAAAGCAAAAGATTAATCGGATTCATCGGGTCTCCGTATTCGACTCAGTATCGTTTTCCATGCTCACTATGACGCGCTAATTTTTTTATGCAAGCCTTGGATGCTCCTTAAAGAAAGCTTAATGTCTGACCGGGCATTTTATGGTCGAAATCAGGGCTTTCGCCACCTTAAAGAATGTGCCATGGCGCCTCGTAGAGGGCGTCATAATTCGCCTGCTGCAGCACAGTCACACCGACAGCCTCAAGAAACAACTGCTGACCTTGAGAGATAGGCTCACCAGCATAGACAAAATAGGCGTTACACCGCCGCTCGGGATAGGCTTTATACAGCTTGGCGCGCTCAATCAGTAGCCAACGCAGAAAGATCTCATCGCTCTCTAGTCCCAAACCGATAAAGATTAACTCATTATGCAGCAGTATGTTGAGCCAGGTGGTATTGCCGCGCCAGTTATCCTGCAGCGTCTTTTTAAAGCCGCCACCGAGATGCCCTTGGTGCAAAATATCCCTGGCTCGGTCGACCGACCCCATGTAATGGCTTAGCCCCAGGCGGACACTACGGGCATATCTTTGCATGCCGTTGATATGCCAAATGGCAAATTGCTTTGTGGGTGAGTCTATTGGCTCACGGGCAAAATAGCTGCTCCAGGGGTAGAAATCTGTAAAGCCTTTAGCGCTCAGATGATGCAGCTTAAGGTGGTGGGAGCGGGCAAGGGTGTCTTCAAAGTTGGTGGTCAACAGCGGCGTCTCCTTGGCTTTTGCCCACGCGACTATCTGCTGGTGTTGGCGCTGAGGTTGCCAGCTTGCCATCAGATCGCAGAACTCCTTTTGCAGATGTTTGCTTGTGCGTTTGCTGATGAGATCCAGCGCATCATAAAACTCGGTTAGCGCGATCCCTTTGGGGACACGCGCCACCTCATCGCCCTGGTGGGCACGCCACAGGCTTACTAGCATCTCATCCCAAGCGTTGCTCTTAGGTTGATTTGAGGTATCGGCGTCTTGGTGTTTGGCGCGATAACGGTTGATGCCGTTTCCCAGGACTAACGCCCTGGGCTGTGAACTTGTCTGTTGATTGAGCAGGTTAGAGAGGGTTTGGCTCATGCCTGCCATAACCTTTTCGCTAGCCCTGATGCCCTTAAAGTTGCCTGGCGGCACGCTTGCTCAAACACCAATTGAGTGCCAAGACAGGTAAAATGGCCTTTGGCGCGGGTGATGGCGGTATAGACCAACTCCTTGGTGAGTAGCTGGCGCTGAGCAACACTGGGTTTGGGCGGCAGCACAAAGGCAACCTGTTGAAACTCACTGCCCTGACTCTTATGCACCGTCATGGCGTAGCAGGTTTCATGGCTTGGGAGCCGGGCGGGCAACACCTTCAGCAGACTGCCGTCGGCCTGAACAAAGTGGGCCATCAGCCGCCCTGGTTGGCTGGCATCGGGTAGGATCACCCCAATGTCACCATTAAATAATCCCAGGTTATAGTCGTTGCTCTGAATGATAACGGGTCGGCCGGCATAAAATTCGCTTTGGGGATGAATAAGGCCTGCATCGGCAAGCGCCTGGGTGACAGCGCCATTGATGCCGTCGACACCATACTCGCCAGCGCGCATGGCGCACAGGATACGGTAATCGTTAAAGCGGGTGATGATCTCAACGGCCTGATAGTCATCTTCTGTTGTCTCAGCACTTAGTCGATTCAGCAGAGTGAGATACTGACCGTACTGCGCAACACTTTGCTGCATTAGCGCCTTGAGACCGGCATTCCCCTGTGGTGATACCTGATGTTCCAGCCAGCTTAACTCCTGATAGCCCGCCTGCCACACCTTGAGTACGCCCTGAAGATCCTGGCGATTGACGGCGCCTGCAAGCTGGCCTATGCCTGCATCACCTTTGAATCTGTGGCTGTGCTGCAGCATGGCCAGGCTGTCGCCAAGGGCGGGCTCTTCATCAATATAATCGCTGAGATCCTCGCCGCTGAGTTGGCTGAGTAACTGGGCCTTAGTGCGCGAGTATCGCATGCGCCAGGCGCTGGTTTGGCCATCGCTCTGTTTGAGTCCGGCGCAGATATCGGCCAGCACGGCGCCCGCTTCGACCGAAGCTAACTGGTCTTGATCGCCTAGCAGGATCAATCTGGCATGTGGAGGCAGGGCATCGAGCAGTTTGTGCATCATAGGCAGATCCACCATGGAGGCTTCATCGAGGATCAAGAGATCCAGCCGCAGCGGGTTATCCTTATGATGTCTAAACTGGTGCGAGCCTGGGATCACCCCCAGCAATCTGTGTAGTGTCGAGGCTTCTTCCGGCACCTGAGTGAGCTGAGCCAGATCCAGTTGCTCACCATAGGGGGCTAACTCATGGGCCAACCTTGCTTTAGAGGCCTTTATTGATTCACTTAAGCGCGCGGCAGCTTTACCCGTTGGTGCCACCAGCTTGATGGTGAGGCGCTGACTCAGGCAGAGCAGTAATAGGAGTTTGGTGACTGTGGTGGTCTTGCCGGTACCCGGACCGCCGGTGATCACCGCAAGTTTCTGACTAAAGGCGGTGGCAGTGGCTATCTTCTGCCAATCGGGCTGTTGAGCCTGCCCCTGAAATAAGATATTGAGAATCTCGGTAACCTGCTCCGGATTATCCACCTCAATGGCCTGACTTAGCGCCTTTAGCCGCTCAGCGACCTGGATCTCAAAGGTAAAGTAGCGCTGCAGATAGAGGCGATCGCCATCTAAGATCAAAGGCTTATCCTGCTCATCACTGGCAAGACCTATAGCTTGATACCGCGCAAGAGCCTCAGCCAACTCTTTCGAAGACAAGGGCAGGCGGCATTGTGCTGTCTGTTCATGCAACGGATTGTCTCTGTCTATCTGCGACAGAGGCAGACAGGTGTGCTGCTGGGACAATTGGCGACTCAGCAGGGCGCAGATCAGGGTAAAGAGATCGTCACTGTCTTGATGCAGGGCCCGCATCTCAAGTGCAAAATGGCGGTCGAGCGGTGTGAGCAGTCCCTGTTGTTGCCACGTTTTAAGCAGCTGCTCAAGGGGTTGAGATAGCTGGATCATAGATCTAACTCCGTTTGCATGGGCGCTGTGGCTGTGTCGGCAAGCGTCGTGTGGGCCGCACCGCTGAGCAGGGTGTCAAGCGCCTGGATAAGCGCTAGCGGCGGCTTATCGTAAAACACGCCACTGCCTGGCGATTGCGTCGACATCCCACGCAGGAAGAGATAGTAACAGCCGCCAACATCGCGATCGTATTGATAGTCTGGCAAACGCAGCTTCAGGTAGCGGTGCAGCGCCAGACTATAGATGATGTACTGCAGATCATAGTGATGCGCGGCGATAGCCCTTTGCATGGCGATTTGATCATAGGCGAGCAAGTGATCCCCTAAGTGGTTAGATTTGTAGTCGGCGATAAAGAAGCGGCCTTGATATTCAAAGGTCAAGTCGATAAAGCCCTTAAGCATGCCTTGCAGCGTGTCAAAATTGAGCGCAGCGCTATAACCATATTGCTTGAGCAATGAGTTTAAGGCCTGGGCCTGTAACTCACCGATGGGCATGTAAAATTCCATCTCGACCAGTTTTTGCTGTGGAGCAAGCTTGGCAAGGCAAAGCCCCTCATTATCCAGCGGCGCGCCGAGCAGATCGAGATACCAGTGCTCGAGCACCGGCAGATACTGCTCATCGATGCCATAGCGCTCTATCGCCTTAGGCAGCTCTGTGCCAAGGTCGGCTTCGGCCTCGGTGAAGTCTATCTGCTCCAGTACCCAGTGAAGAAAACTACCGGCATTGGCGCCGCGCTCGAAGTTGAAGCGCGTTAACTCGCCTGGGTCATCGGTGCTGATCTGCTCAAGCTCGGGAAAGGCTTCATCCCCCATGCCGGGATGCACTTGCTCATGAGCGGCATGTTTTACCAGGCCTGAGTAGCTGCCGACTCGCCAGGGGATCTCGCTGGGTCGAGTCAAGGTTCTCGCCATCAACGGGCCGGCCTGCGTCTTCTGGCTGGGGATAAAACTTAGCAGGGCTTGCTCTGTGTCCACCGAACACACGGATATCGCGTCACTCACCAAACTGGTAGCCGCCGCTTGAATATCGGCAAACTCACAGGCTTTGTTTTCTATGCCGAGCAGGTAACCTACGGCAGTTTCACACAGCTGGCTGGTGATCCCGTCGCGCTTAGTGAAACGCGAATGGTTAGCGATGTAGAGGTAACAGGCCAGCACTGGACGCGTGAGCGCCACATAGAGAAGGCGTAGATCTTCGGCGAGATTTTCCGCCTTATATTTTTCCCAGCCCTCATCGCTCTGGGTGATATCCCAGATAAGCTCCTCCTGCTCATGGTAGAGCATAGGCGCTGGCCGGCGGCGGTTGTCGCGCGCCAGGCTGATGAAAGGCAGAAAACATACCGGATATTCGAGCCCCTTGCTCTTATGGATAGTGACTATCTGAACCAGATTCTGTTCGCTCTCAAGTCTCAACTGCGCCTCTTCGGAGCTGTTGATCTCAATAAGTGTCTGCTGATACCAGTTGAGCAGGGCGCTGATGCCATCGAGCTCGCTGGCTTTCTGCTGTAGCAGTTCACCAAGGTGCCTGAAGTCAGTTAGGCGCCGCTGTCCATCTTGATCCGCCAGTAGGCGCTCTATTAGGCGGGTATCGGCGGCGAGCGCCATCAAGCAGGGCATGACGCCGCGCTTAAGCCAGGTGTGATGCAGGTTGTCGAAGGCTTCCAGCAGTTGCTGGCGCGTATCCTCATCTTGGTTAAAGGCATGGATCGCCTGGGCATCATAGCCCAGCAGACGAGTCGCCATGGCGCTGCGCAGCGCTCGCTCGTCTTTGGGATTCGCCACGGCCAAGAGCACCAAAGCCAGTTCTTTGGCCTCTAGGGTATCAAATACGCTATCACGGCTGAGGAACACTGCGCCTATGCCACGCTCACTCAAGGCCGATTTGATATAGGCCGCTTCGTTGCGATCGCGCACCAGAACAGCAATATCTTTTGCCTTAAGGGGCTTATCTTGCTTGAGACACTCACCACGCTGGGCCTCATTTAACAGCCTGGCGATCTCATTGGCCGCATCTGCGGCAAGTTGACTGCGAGCCGTGGCCTTATTGAGTCCGCTCTCAGGGTTTTCGCTCAACAGCTTCAGCCGCAAGGCCGCACTTTGAGGGGCGGCCTCAATCAGGCATTTGTCTGCGGCCATGGGAGAGGGCTTGATGATCTCAAAGGGGATCGCCTGGCTGATAAAGGGATCTTGATGCCGGGAAAACAGCTGATTGACCGCCGCTATCATATTGCTGCTTGAGCGGTAGTTGGTGTCCAGGCTGTAATGGTGAGGCGTCTGCCCCCGGGCATGAATATAGGTGTGAATATCGGCGCCGCGAAAGGCGTAGATTGCCTGCTTGGGATCGCCAATCATTAACAGGCCTAGTTCGCTATTGTCTGGCTGCTTACCCTGATAGATGCGACTAAAAATTTGATATTGGAGAGGGTCGGTATCTTGAAACTCGTCTATAAGCGCAATCGGGAAACGCTTGGCAATCGCCTGTGCTAGCAGCTGCTCCGGATCGCGCGGCTCACTTAAGGCATCGGCCAAGGCGATCAGCAGATCGTCTGGGGTGCGCAGATTTTTACGCTGTTTCTGGGCGGCAAACCTTGCCTGAATACCGTCTCTGGCGCCATAGAGAAAACTGGGCACCAGATCCTCAACCCGTTCACTGAGCCGGGCGATGTGGTCAAGTAGTGGTGCCTCCTGAGCCGATGGGATCTCGCCGCCCTTATTCAGTTTTAATCCGTCTAGCGCCAGGTTGCCGAGTAACTTAGGGTCTGGCAGGCTCAGTGGCTGTGCCGCCCAGTTATCCATTTGGGTAAACATCGCCTCGAGCTTAGGGTAACCCTGGTCTTTCTTACCAAAGCGGGTGCCATTGAGCGGCAAGGCCTTAAGCAACGCCAATGTGGCGTCACGCTCTCTTGGCCAAATAAGGCGCAGCCGAGCAAGACTTTGACTCAAGCTCTCGGCCACCTGACCGAAGGCACTTGGCGGCGCTTTAACGCTGGCCTGGTTGGCACCCAGCAATGGCCTGAGCTGTTTGGTCAGTCCGTCGGGATCGCCAAACTTGTTGGCGATGATCTGCGCCAGATAGCTAGGCAGCGGATAGCAGGCTTCACGCCAGAAATCACGCACCGCATGGTGCAGGTACTCGCTGTCATCTAAGGTAAATTCAGATTCAAACAACAATGACGATTCAAAGGCCATATCGGCCAAGATCCGCTGACAGAAACCATGGATAGTAAAGATGGCGGCTTCATCCAGGGATTTTAGCGCCAGATCCAATCGTTTGAGCGCCTGACTGCGCGCCTCGGGCTCGGCGTCTCGATAGAGTGTGTTGATTAGTGGATCATCCACCTCCATGCCCAGAAAGGCGCGGTAGGCCAGTTGGATCTTCTTGCGTATGCGATCCCTGAGTTCCTGGGTGGCGGCGTTGGTAAAGGTCACCACCAAGATCTGCTCGCAGCTCAGGGGGGCTCGTTGGCTATCGCCCAATAATAAACGCACATAAAGCCCGGCGATGGTATAGGTCTTCCCCGTACCGGCGCTGGCCTCAATCAGGCGGACCTGCTTCAGAGGCAGTGTCAGGGTATCGAGTGTCTGGGTCGCCATCTTATTGGCCCTCCACAAAATCGGCCAGTTCGCTCAGCGGCGCCTTGTGATAAAGACTCTGCAAGGGGGAGAGCAAACCATGGGCTAAGGCGCCGAACTCGGCTTCGCTAAAGTCATCGGGAAAGCTAAACAGGCGCTGATAATGGGGCTCAAGCCCTTCTCCCAAGCTTGCCTGTTCATCAAGCCATTGGGACTGGGCGGCGCTAAGCTTATCGCTGTGCTCGCCCTCGGCTTCCACATAGGCAAAGGCGGTTCGTGGCAGAAAACACAAGGGGTTATTCAGGCCCTGGTGATAGTAGTCAACCCAGAGGGAAAGTTGGTTTAACGCCTGCTCTGGGGTGATTGGTGCAAAGGCATGGAAGTGACCTATGTCTAACAGATAGCTGTGACGCTGCCACGGCGTGGTGTGCGCGCCAGGTTCATTGGCGTTAAGGCACAGATGACGCAGATAGACGCGGATAAGATCCCGCGCGTTGGCCGTACCCGGGCGATAGTTCACCAGCCCCTTGGCCGACAGACCATCGATTCGACCAACCAGTTGCGTGCTCGCCTTATCCCTTAGGTTGAGGTCGATGTCTTGAGTATGGGTCTGTTCACCTTGTAGGTAGAGGGTGCGACCGACTACGGCGCGAATGTCATGCTGATACTGGGCCAGCAGGAGATCGTCAAAAGGTGCCAGGGGGAGCTGTCCCGATAGCCTCAGGCGGCTGAGCAATTCAGGCGATGGTCTTTCTTGCCCCGTCTTGATGGCATCGTCGATCAAATGAGACTGCAACTGATAGCGTGACAGGGCGTTGAGGGAAAAGGGCTCATCGTTCTCATCGGCTTGTATGTTGAGGTTAAGATCGAGCTTAAGGGTGCGATTGAAAAAATATTGCGCCGGATTGCGATAAAAGCGAATAAGGGCCGACAGCTCCAGCGCCTCATTTTTGTCCTCAGTCAGCGCCAGTGGCTGGCTAATGAACTTGGCAGGTGCCGTTGCCTTGGCGTCATCCTCTTTGGGCAGCGTGCTTTGTGGGCACCACTGCTGGCTAAAGCTCTGGCTGAGCCTGCTGGCGTCACCCTGTGGCTCGCTGCTATAGAGGCGCTCATCGAAGGGCTGCAGGGGTTGCTGTATGATGAGCTGCTCTGCAATTGCCTTCTCTATGCGCTCGATATCGGGGCTCGGCTCATCTTGCATGGAAGCCATGGCACTCGGCAGATAACAAAGCTGGCAATATTCGACCAACTCGGAGACCAACATAGAGGGGATACGCTCGCTATTGTCGCGCTCGCTATGGCCGATATAGCTGATGTAGAGTTGCTGTCTTGCCGATAGCAGCGCCTCTAGGAAGAGGTATCTGTCATCGAGGCGGCGGGATCTGTCCCCCTTGCGTGGCCCTTGCTGCGCCACTAAGTCGAATCCGACCGGATGCTGCACCCTGGGATAGACGCCATCATTCATTCCGAGGAGACACACCACCTTGAAGGGGATTGATCGCATCGGCATAAGAGTACAGAAATTGACACTACCGGCCAGGTAGCGCTGGCCCACGCGCGACTCGGTCAGCTGGCGAGTAAACCAGTTTTGCATCACCTCCAGTGCCAGCTCGCTCTGGTAATGGGTCGATTGCAACTCCTCTTTTAGACGGCTTATCGCCTGTAACAGCTCCTGCTGTTGATTAAGCTCATCATCGACGCACTCATAGAAGGTTTCCACCAGCTGTTGTAGCTGACTAATCCGCTGCTCGAGCGGGCAGTGTGCTGACAACGCCTGGTTAAATTCGTCGATCGCTTCGATAAAGTTAAGCAGCTTGCCCAAGGCCTGGGCCGCTTGTCCTTCTACGCCTGGCAAGGCCAGGCTGCCGTGATAGATTGGCGCATCATCGATAAAGCTATAGCCTAAGATCAGGCGTTTAATGCCAAATGCCCAGGAGTTTTGCTCAAAGGGCGGCAGTTGCTGGGCGGTTCGCGATTGCTTATCCCTGCCCCAGCGCACGCCCGCTTGCTCTAGCCAGCGGCGAATAAGCAGCAACTCATCATCATCCAACTGGAAGCGACGCATCACCGCGGGCACTTCGAGAATTCCTAAGATATCGGTGAGGGCGAAGCGACTCTGATTGAGCCCCAGCAGGTGCAAGAAGCTATTGATCAGTGGTGATTCTTGCGCTGCGCCGCGATCGGCAATGGCGTAGGGGATATAGTGGTCACCTCGTTTCGAGGCAAATACTGCGTCGATATAGGGGGCGTAGGCCGCAACGTCAGGCATCATGATCACTATATCTTTGGGCGAGAGGCCTTCCGATTGAGACAGGAGGTCCAGCAGATGATCGTGTAAGGTCTCAAGCTCTCGTAGCGGACTGTGACAGCTTCGCAGTGTCAGCGATCTGTCTGCCGGGCTCAGCAGGCGTCTGCCGCTGGTGGTCAGATACAAGTCGGCATCTGGCCCCATCACTTCACCGCGAGTGGTTAATTCGAGGATATCGCGTTGAATGCCGTGCAGCAGGGTATCGCTGCCGGGATCTTGATAGCAATCGAAGTTAAAGTTGGTGTCGTTTTCCGGTAACTCTAAAATGAGGTCCAGCAGTTCACGGCCCATCTTACCGTTGTTGGCCAGCAGTGGGTTACCTACCTCTAGCTTGCTTTCCCAGTCGATGGCGAGTTGTTGTTTATCACCATATTGCAGCGCCATACGTGCGCGCAATTTAGGATCGACGATATCGCCCCAATAGTGTTGGCAAGGGCTGAGACTTAGCATGATCACATCGATACGTTTTGCCAGAAAATAGAGAACTTCCAGCGTCTGTGGCGCCATCGAGGAGATCCCAAAGACAAACAGACGCCTTGGCAGCTTACTGAGGTCGCACTGGGGATCGTCAAGAGCGTCGAACAGCGCCTGATGCAGGTTAGCCCTGTGGTAGCGACTCAATCCCAGGCTGTGGTGGTTATGTTCGATTAAGGCTCGCCACAACACACTTTGCCAGCGCTGAGCGGGATCAAGCGCTCGCTCCGATGGTGGCAGGGTGTCTAGCCCCTGTTCCCAGGCCAAGATCCAGTCTGGTCGGTAGACCAGATATTGGTCAAAGATATCGGCTATCTGGCCGCAGAGCTGATATAACTTAAGCGAATGGGGCGCTTGTTTGTCCTGCAAAATGGCATCATCTTGTAGGTAATGGGCTAAGGGGGCAAACACCTCTTGATGTAACAGCCCTGGCAGTAGCTCCATCAATTTCCAGGTCATGGCAGGCTTGGTAAAGGCGTTTTCTTTGGGCACATCGTCCAGCAGTTGATGACACAGTTGCCAGATAAAGCTCGAAGGCAGCGGAAATTCCAGCGCCGCGGCAATCTGATTGCGTTCGGCGACCGCTAATCTAAGCCAGGTGGACATGCCGGGACTCTGGACTAAGATCTGCTCATTGCTCAGCGGCGACTGGCCTGCGGGGGGAGTTTGCAGCTCAGATGCCAGCAGTTTGGCCAAAGACTCCATTCGATTTGATTGAACCAAATACAGCATGAGGTAACTTATCCATTTCGTTGCGATGCCGCCATTCTAGGGCATCTGTTGATGAACGCCAATCCTGGTGACCCTCTAGGGGATTAAATTTGAACAAGTGCCCATTCTACGTTTGTTTTTTACACTAATTCAATGACTTTGGCTTAGTTTGTCAGCATCTGCAGTTGGGCTAATATCGTCTGGATTTGCCTTCAGCCTGACGATGGCAAGCTTTAGCTTGCGCAGATCTTTTTTCAATTGACGTTTAAGCTGCTTGCTTGCCTTAGGGGAAGGGGCACGGTACTTGAGGGTCATATAGCCCTGGGTATAGCGTGTCATCGGCTCTGTGAGTTGCGGCAGGGTTTCAAACACCCGGGCTTGGTAGGCATCGACCGACTCGCCTGTCTGTTTGGCTAATCCGCGCTTGGCCAGCATACGACTTATCTGTTCAAAACCGGCCACCAGTGGATCGCGGTGGCGGCTAAAATCCAGTAACCCGACGCTATAGGCGATAAACAGGGCGATCACCCCAAAGGCGGCAATTACAAATATTGCCAGTTTAGTCGCGCTGATCTCGCCCAAAAGATTCTTGAGCAGCTGGTTTTGTCGCTCTTCATCGAAGCCCAATACCCATTTGCTCCAGTAATAATCTATGCTGGCGAGCGACATTCTGAGATTGTTGAGCAGCGGGTATTGGCGCAGTCGCAAACTACTAAATGGATTATTGATAAGATAGCTTTGTTCGCCATTAAAGAAGGCGTCAAACCCGTCATCTACTCGTTCTTGGGCGATCATCGCCGTGGGATCGTATCGTCGCCAGCCTTTGCCATCGAGCCATACTTCAACCCAGGCATGGGCCATATATTGATAGATGCTGAGGTAGCCTGCTGCCTGATTCCATTCGCCGCCTTGATAGCCTGTGACCATGCGGGCGGGCAGCCCGGATTGGCGCGCCAGGAACACCATGGCGCTGGCGTAATGGACGCAGAAGCCGGCGCGATTCTCAAACAGAAAATCATCTATCTGCTGGGGGCCGACTTGTGGCGGCTCTAAGGTGTAGAAAAATGGTGACCGATTAAACAGGGTCATGATGGCGTTGAGTCGCTGCTCAGGATTCGGGTAATCCTTTGCAAGCTGGCGACCCAGGTCTGAGGCTCTTGGGTTACTGTCAGGCGGTAACTCAAGGTTTCGCGCTCTAAGCCTTGGTGTGAGCTCATTATCGAGCGTGGCTTCAGGATAGGAGGCGACCCGGTATTGATACTTCTGGCTTAGGGGCGATTTGGCGTAGAGTCGTCCATCGGGCAGCTCGAGAATATCATTGTCCTTGCTGTAGGCCAGATCCAAGCCAAAGAGCCAGTTTTGATAGCTAGGCTCGGCAATCACTTCATAGCGGATCGGTTCGCCAGCGGGTTGAGGGCGAAAACTGGATACTCTGCGTAAGCGTTGCAGGGCTTTGATCTCGGGATCCTGAGTCCAGGTTTTACCGTCGTATTGATCCAGCACCAAGGCGCGCCAATAGAGCTGATTGTTTGCCGGGCGGCTGCCATCGAAACTGACACGATAGGCCAGGGCGCTCGAGCGTGTCAGCTTGCTTATATCGCCAAAGGAGAGCTCGTCAGACAGGCCGGTCGTCGCGTTTTTGGGATTGGGCACTAACCAGAGTGGTGGCAATCTTGGTAGCACCATAAACAAGATGATCGCCAGCGGTAGGCTTTGTAGCATTATCTTAGCGCCTAAGCTTGCTGTGCGTTTGATCGAGGTGCTGTCCAGATAGAGGCTCACCAAGACACAGATATTGATGGTAGCGACTAAGGCCAGTTGTAGGGTGAACCAGAGGCTTTGTTTTTCGATCAAGGTCACGGCAATCAGGAAGAAGCCGACCAGCACTACGGCGCGCACGTCACGTCGATCGCGCATCTCAATATATTTAAGGGCATAGCCTAAGATAAGCAGATTGATCAAACCGTTTAATATGCCTATCTGAGCCGTGACCAAGGCCAAGGTGACTGCGGAGGCAATCGCCAGTCCGGTCACCAGATAGCGGGGCGGTTTTGCCACCTTGCCGGTAAAGATCCCCACTCGCCAGACGAGGCAGATAGCGCAGATCGCCATGCTCCAAGGGGTCATCTTGTCATAGAGGGGCGCCAATACACTGAGATTGACGAGTAGCAGCCAGAGCAGGCTTTGACGACCTATGATCTCTCCCTGTTTATCTGTCATGGGAGTGCTCCAACACCTGTGGGTAGACCGCCAAAGTACTGAGTACCAAGCGTCTGTGCTGCTCGCCACCTGCCGGTGCTATGGTTTTACCGGGCAATTTGAGACCGTATATTTGCCCTTTTGCAAATAAACGGTCCACCGTCCAGGTTAGTTGGCTAAGTTGTTCCTCCAGTGGCGCCGTGTCATCCAGTACCAGCCATTGCGGCGCGCTTTGGGGCTGTTCAAACTCCTTGGTCAGCATGCCGCGCCCCTGAGCCAGCTGTTTCCAGGCGATTTGATTAAGCGACTCACCGGTGACGAAGGGTTTCAGGCCGCGAAACTCATCGACTCCCACCACGCATTTGCCCTGATCCTTGTGATCGTCATTGTCTCCGGCTTGCTCGGCGCTGAGCGCAATCTTGCCCGGTTTTGGATGGGCAAAGGCGATCTGGGCATTGGCAAGATCCACATAGGACCAGGCGCGGCATAACCCCAAGGGATAACGGCTCTCGACTTTGAGCCTGCCTGGGTCGACCCAACCTCTGCGATCATTGGCTAAGGGGATTAGGGCTTCTTGGGTTTTGCCGTTGACGCGCGTGATGATTTGCGGCGATTGCTCCTCATAACTGAGAATCACCTGATGTTGCACCTGTTTGGCACTGAGTAATACAGGGTAGAGTAACCTCTCACCTGCGTAGGCTTCCGGTCCCACTTTGGCTTCCAGTTTCATGCCGGCAAGGTTGCGATAGCTGTAGATGATGCAGGTATTGAATAGGCTGAGGAGCAAGATAGAGAGGCCGATCACCAAGTTATTTTGATAGTTGGTGCCAAACAGAAACAGCAATATCACAAACAGTAGCCAGAAGAGGCCGAAGCCCGTCGGCAGGATAAAGATACTTCTATGGGCCAAGGTGACGCGCCGACTGGCTGGTAAACGCCTGTCTATCCAGGCTTGCCACCATTGTCTCCATCGTCCGTGACCTGTCGCTAAGCTTGTCATGGGATCACAAGATAGGGTTGGTGCTGGCCAGCAGGCGCTGGGAGAGCGCCTCGCCCTGTTGTTGACTGGTGTGCCTGAGTCTGTGCTCGGCAACGGCGGCAAACACCGCCTGGACATCGTCAGGCACCAGATAATTCCGTCCATGGATAAAGGCCCAGGCCTTAGCGGCACTCAGCAGTGCTTTGCTGGCCCTTGGCGAAAGTCCACAGCCTTCGTTTAGCTGGCGAGAGCCTTTTACCAGCGCCAGAATGTAATTGAGCAGGGCGTCAGATGCCTTGACCTCAGCCACTTGTGCCTGGAGATCCATCAAGATCAGGGGGTCGATGCAGGCGGGAAGCTTGTGGAACTGGGGAGAGATATCCTCGCCCTTCAACATCGCCTTTTCGGCTGTCTCATCGGGATAACCGATGGAGATCCGCATCATAAAGCGATCCAGTTGCGACTCAGGCAGGGGAAAGGTACCTGATTGCTCGCTGGGGTTCTGCGTGGCGATAACGAAAAAGGGGCTGGGCAGCGGATGGGTGACGCCATCTACCGAGATCTGATGCTCTGCCATCGCCTCTAGTAAGGCACTCTGAGTCTTTGGACTGGCGCGGTTGATCTCATCGGCCAGGATCATCTGTTTAAAGATAGGGCCGGGGTGAAATACAAACTGAGATTGCTCTTTGTCGAAGATAGAGACCCCAAGAATATCGGCAGGCAACATATCGCTGGTGAACTGGATACGCTGATGGCTCAGTCCCAAACTTTGCGCCATGCCTTGGGATAGACTGGTCTTACCCATGCCGGGAAGATCTTCGATAAGCAGGTGCCCTTTTGCCAAAATGCAGGTGAGGGCAAGTTTAAGCTGATGGGGCTTACCCAGCAGCACTCGCTGCAGTTGGGCCAAGATTGAGTTGATGCTTGAATGGGACATGAAACTCCTTAAGGTGATCACTCAATGGTCAGAAACAATCGTCAAGTCGGCCTTTAACTATGAGGCAGAAGTCTATGATTGGCTAGCTTTTTTGGTCAGAGCACTGTGAAAGAACAAGTCACTGATTTCTATCACTAGCCTATAGGGGGCGGGTGTCAATATTTAAAGGCCAACTCCTGCGGCGAAAAAAGTGCGACCGGCTTTTGCTGCTTAGCTTGATAAATAGCGCGGTAGCTAAGCACCGCCTGGACATATTCTCTTGTCTCGGTAAAGGGGATCGACTCGATAAAGGCGATGGCATCCAGCTTGCCTTGGCTTTTTTCCAGCCAGCGTTTAACTCTGTGGGGCCCGGCGTTATAGGCGGCCGTAGCCAGAATGCGATTACCGTCGAATCGTTCGAGCAGTGACTTATAGTAGCGACTGCCGAGCGTCGTGTTGAGCGACACATCGTAAAGACTCTTACTGCCGCGATAGCTGAGGCCATGTTTGCGAGCGGTTTCTTTGGCTGTACCGGGCATCAGCTGCATCAGGCCCCGTGCGCCAACGCCTGAGGTGGCAAAGGGGTAAAAGGCGGACTCGCGGCGGGCAATGGCGCGGATCTCGTCAATATCGACTTTGGCCTCTTTGCTGGCGCGCTTAAAGGCTTCATCGGCGGCAAAGGGAAAGCGCAGCTGCATATCATTCCACAGCTGTCCCTGTATGCTGGCCTGAACGCCTAGGTCGTGCCACTGATTGCGTTTTGCCAGCAAGGCGTACTGGGCCTGCAGAGATTTGCCGTGCCGCCCCAAAAGTAGTACCCATTCGGCGCGGGCATCTATGGTCTTATCTAAGGCCAAAAGCTCTTGCACCCGGGCAAGGCCGGGATCGATTGACAGCTGAGGTGTCAGGCTCTCATCCACTAGGGTGTCAATCTGGGCGAGATTGATCGGCTTATCGATCAGATGCGCGGCCGTAAAACCGTAAAAGTTGCGCTCTTGACTTAGGGACTGCAGCGTTGAGTTGGCTCCATCTGCTTGGGTGTTCAAGAGACGTCTGGCTAACCAATATTGCCAGCGCGCCTTATTGCGAGTGCCTTCGCTCAGCAGTGGCAGGTACTTGTCTATATTGGTTTCATCGGCTTCTCTGATGGCCCAGCGCAGGCGCAGGGTTTTAAGATCGTCGCTGTCGATCTTGGGCAGGCGGCTATCGACAAAGTCCTTGAGCTCAGGCTCCTGGGAAATCAAGGCGCGTCTGATCAGGTAGCGCCCGAGTTTGCTG
Source organism: Shewanella sp. ECSMB14101 (assembly GCF_000773485.1). Lineage (NCBI taxonomy): Bacteria > Pseudomonadati > Pseudomonadota > Gammaproteobacteria > Alteromonadales > Shewanellaceae > Shewanella > Shewanella sp. ECSMB14101. Next base: position 76,408 of record NZ_JSFF01000003.1, read on the forward strand.
TCTTGATAGTCGCTAAAACGTTCTGATTTTTCGTAGCTTAAGTAGAGCTTGACCGCCTTGATGAGATCCTTTCGGGCCAGGCGTCTAAGGCCTGCATCGACGATGTCGCCATAGATGACCGCCTTAGTGCGAAAACGTTTGCTGTGTCTTAGGCTGCGGGGATCTTGGTAGACGGCCAGCAACAGCTTGGCCTCTTTTTGGTGGGTGGTGACCTTAGAGGCCAGGTATTTTAACAGGCTATACTCGCCACTATTAAAGGCCAGAAACATGCGTGACCAGAGCAAGGTTTGGCTGCGATGGCCCGCCTTTTCCCAGGCATTGAACAGGGGATCGCACTCTTTTGGGCGTGATTGGCCATGGAGCCAGAGCTTTTTAGCGCCTTGATAGGCGCTGTCTGTTTCACCTTGATTGAGCATGGCACGGTAGTAATAACACTGCAGCGAGATGTTACGCGGCGCCTCTGGACTGAGGGCGAGAAAGTGACGCCACTGCTTTCGTTGGCCGGCATTTTCCAGATAGCGATGGCGGGCACTGTTATAGAGCGGAGTCCCTTCGAATGCTTTGATAGCCTGCAGAGCCTGGTTGCCGGGTAAATCGACTATCTTGTCCATGTTGGCGTGATAGTCGAGATAAGGGGTGAGGGGATAACCTTCGAGCTGTAGCCTGAGTTGCTGATAGCTTGCTTGGTTATTTTGGCTCAGCGCCTCCCTGGCATCGAGATATTGCTGCTGCGCCTTGGTCAGGGGGGCGGCTGACAGTGTTAATGGCAGTAAGCTGCCCAGCCACAGGAGGAGATAGATATTGGCATAGTAAAATTTGCCTAACCGCTTTGGCATTGTCGTCCAGTCCTTTTCCCTGTTTACCTAAGACCCTATAGTATCGCGTCGCTTTAATTCAGTTTTATGTCATTGTCCAGGTGTTCACTCAGCGCCTTATCTAACAGCTGAGCATCTAACTGTTTGTTAGTTGATACCCCCAGTTGCTGCATCTGATGAGCCTGACGGATAAGGTTACCCTTACCTGAGGTCAACTTACCCATGGCGGCCTGGTAATGCTTGTCCAGGGACTCCACGGCACGGCCAACTTTTTCCATGTCTTCAAGGTAGCCGCATAACTTGTCGTAAATTTTACCCGCTTGCTTGGCAATGCGTTGGGCATTTTGGTTCTGATATTCATAGCGCCAAATATTGTTGATCGTGCGTAGTGCCACCAACAAGTTGGTGGGGCTGACCAGCATGATATTGTTTTCTAGTGCATAGTTTATCAGCCCTGGCTCATGCTCTAATGCCAGCAAGAAGGCAGGCTCCAATGGAATAAACATTAGCACATAATCCAGGCTTGTTAAGCCGTGCAGTGTTTGATAATCCTTTTGACTGAGTCCTTTGATGTGGTTGCGAATAGACAGGCAGTGTTCCTTGATGGCTGCAGCCTTAGTTGCCTCATCTTCGCTGTTGAAATAGCGTTCGTAGGCGAGTAAGGACATCTTGGCGTCGATCACCACATCTTTGTTTTCGGGCAGATGGACGATGACATCAGGCTTAAAGCGTTTGCCATTGTCGTGTTTTAAATCTTGTTGGGTCTCATATTCGTGCCCTTCGCGCAGGCCGCTCTCTTGCAGCACGCGCTCTAAAATCACTTCGCCCCAGTTGCCTTGCTGCTTGTTGTCACCTTTAAGCGCCTTGGTAAGGTTGATGGCGTCCTGACTCATCTGCAGGTTGAGTGCCTTGAGGGATTCCAGCTGGTGCTTCAGTGCACTGCGTTCACTCTGCTCAACTGTGTAGGATTCTTGAACCTGCTTTCTAAATCCTTCAAGCTGCTGTTTAAAGGGAGAAAGCACGTTTGATAGCTGCAGTTCATTCTCATGCTGTAATCGCTGGGTCTTTGCATCAAAAATTTTGTTGGCTAAGTTTTCAAATTGTTGGGTTAGACGGGTCTCAGACTCATGCAGGTGCTGAATTTTATCTTCCAGCGCCCGTTGCTCGGTTTCAAATTTCACCGTTAGGGTCTGTTGTAGAGCATTGGATTTTGACAGTGCCAGTTGAGTCTCCATCTGTTTACGCTGGCTTTGCTGTAGTTGTTGTTCTAACTCCTCGGCGCGTTTAGCCTGGGCCTGACTCATGCCCAGCAGATTGATCTGCTGCTCGAGTTTCTGCGTAAGAACTCCTACTTCGCTGCGTTTTTCTTCCAGTGTCGCCTCGAGTAGCAGCATGGCGTTGGTGTGCTGCTGGATAAGCTCTTCTCTGACCGTTTGCCATTTAGCCCTGGTTAGACGCTGGTTGAGCAGGGCGCCAATAAGCAGTGCGAGCAAGGAGACGGCTCCTAAGACAATGATTTGTGGTAGAGATAAAGGAAGTTCGGTCAGCATAGTCAATATCCGTTTTAGGCTAGGCGGTTAGCGTCTCATGTGGCACAAATGGGTTCAAGTAGCGATCGAGTAAATGACGAACACTTGTTCGTTAAATATTATTTAGGTGAAATTTTTTAAGGCATTAGACTATCTAATTCAGCATAGGTTGAAACGATTAATGACATTGAAGTGGTGAAGCATATGGCAAAAGGTTCCCAAGGCAGAGCAAGCTGGAATGAGAAAGCATCGCAGGTAACGCCTGAAGCTGTGTTTAATGATAGGCGCACTATTGTTAAGGCGTTAGGCCTAGGCGCGCTGGGGGCCAGTATTCCCGGTCAGGTGCAGGCGGGCTTGTTTGATCTGTTTGGCAAGTCTGAGCCGCAATCGCCTTTTGTGACCCACCCCTTAGCCTTTTCGCACAACAAGGGGTTTGGTCAGCAGGAGATATTGACGCCCGAACAGAAGGTGACCACCCACAATAACTTTTATGAATTTGGCACCAGTAAGACGGATCCTTATGAAAATGCTCAGGGGTTTAAGGTCGATCCCTGGACGTTGCGTATTGATGGCATGGTGGATAAGCCGCTGACATTAGATCTTGATGATTTGCACAAGTTGTTTCCCCTAGAAGAGCGCATATATCGTTTGCGTTGCGTCGAGGCCTGGTCAATGGTGATCCCTTGGGTGGGGTTTTCTCTGAAACAGTTACTCGATAAGGCGGGGGTAAAATCAGGTGCGACCCATGTGGCGTTTGAAACCCTGTTCGATCCCGATCAGATGCCAGGGCAGAAAAGCCGTTTAATGGGAGGGGGTATTCATTATCCCTACGTGGAAGGCCTGCGCCTTGATGAGGCCACCAATGAATTGGCCTTTATGGCCGTAGGTCTCTATGGCAAGACATTACCCCCGCAAAATGGCGCGCCGGTACGTTTGGTGGTGCCTTGGAAATATGGCTTTAAGAGCATCAAATCTGTGGTGCGGATCCATGTCATGGATAAACAGCCGCCCACCAGCTGGAATCAGCTGGCGCCACATGAGTATGGTTTCTACGCCAATGTGAACCCTAAAGTGGATCACCCAAGGTGGTCACAGGCAACCGAGCGACGTATCGGTGAAGGGGGGATCTTCTCCGCCCAGCGGATCCCCACCTTGCCCTTTAATGGCTATGGCGAGCAGGTGGCCCATCTCTACAAGGGGATGGATTTGCGTCAGTATTACTAAAATGTTTGGGGAGTCACTTTGTTTAGATTACAGGCTCGGCATCTGCTGCCTTTGAAAATTCTGTTTCACCTGATAGGCCTTGTGCCTATTGCGCTGTTGCTGTGGCAGGTACTGACGGGTCGCGCTGGCGGCGATCCGGTTCAGTATATTATTCACTATACGGGAATGGGCACTATCAACGCCTTGGTTGCCGTGTTACTCATTTCGCCTGTGGCCAAGCGGTTTAAATTGGGAATCTTGATGCAGACACGTCGTCTTGTGGGCCTCTATGTCTTTGCCTATGCATCGCTACATATTTTTGCCTTTTTGAGTCTGGATCTACTGTTTGCCTGGCAACTGCTGTTCAGTGAGATCGTCAAGCGTCCTTACATATTGGTGGGGGCATGCGGCTACATCATCTTGTTATTGCTGGCGCTGACGTCTTTTAACAGGGTGAGGCGAGCCATGGGCAGGCGCTGGCAGCAGCTTCACAATGGTATCTATCTGCTGGCCTTGCTGGCGCCAATTCACTTCTATTGGTCGGTTAAGTCTGAGGTCATAGAACCGAGTTTCTATCTGGCTGGGTTGATAGCGCTGCTATTAGTGAGAGTGGATATAAAACAGCTGAGAAACCGCCTGTCTGTACTCACAGGCTAGGTTTACAGACTAGGCGAGCTGGCTACCGATTTTTTCTGCCATCTGCGGCGAAAAATGGTGGCTATTACCACTGATTTTTTTCGCCTGATACATGTTGTCGTCGGCGATTTTAATGAGGGCTAGTCGGGTGAGGTCATCTTCGGGGTACATGGCAACACCAATACTGAGGTTTAATGAGACGCTGGTGCGGCCACAAACGATAGGTGGGGATAGTTGTTGAATGATCTTATCGATCACCAGAGAGACCTCTGTAATGTCGTTGATGGGCTCCAGCCAGACGACAAATTCATCGCCTCCTAGTCGACCACAGATATCAGAGCTACGCACGGCGTTTTGGATCCGTCTGGCGGCGGTCAATAATACCTTATCGCCATTGTCATGCCCCAGGCTGTCATTGACCTGCTTAAACTTATCTAGATCGATAAATAACATGGCGGCGTGCATCTTGGTGCGTTGACAGCGGGCGATAGCCGTATCGATCTGGCGCTCAAAGGCGCTGCGAGAATAGAGCCCGGTAAGATCGTCGTGCTCTGCTACATACTTAAGCTTTTGTGTTTGGCGTTTAAGTTGTTTGGTTTGCGCCGCCACTTCGCCCTGTAATGCCTCTTTCTTAATGGTGGTTTCTTTGAGTTTCTGGGTCATAGCGTTGAATTTCTGCGCCAATATTGCCAGTTCGTTTTTATGAACAATTTCGATATGGTTATCGAGATCACCTTGGCTTAACTTGCTGATCCCTTGGGTTATCCTATGAAGGCTCTCCCTGAACACCTTGAGGGTTGAGGTGGTTACCAGTAGCAAAATTAATGAGCCAGCCAGTAGAAGGAAGATGGTAGTAGTGAGAATTTTTGATTGCTGCTCTGCAAGACTGTCAATGACGAGTCGTTGCAGGCTGGTCAGATCTTCGCTCATGGACTGAATGGTGATATTAAACCTGGTGGTTAACATGCCGCGGACCGAGATGATCCCCCGCTGCGGTTGCGAACTCATTTGTTGGCCAGTTAAGATGAGCAGGGCGGATAGACTGTCGGTCATACGGTTGAGGTTTGAGGTCAAAACCTTAGCCTCGGGCACCAAAAAGTGGGCGTTAGCCAGTTTAATCTTAAGCTGCTCGTGAGCGTCTAGGGTTTGATTCAATACCTCTTCATCTTGGAACTCTTGTAGCGCCCAGAGTCGACTTCTCAGCACATCTATGGACGTTTCCAACTCCATGATGTGAGACATCTGCTGTAGGTTTTCTTGTTGAATATTTTTGAGGCCAGCGAAAGTCAGCAAGATGGTTGTTGTCAGAAACAGGCTGACAAATAGCAGCAATTTCAACCTGGTATTGATCATCATAGGTCTAATAACGTCCTAGTTGTCGAGCGCCTGCATAAGGGCTGAGTCGTCCAGAAGCAGCCTGTAATCTGGTGTGTTCTCTGCTTCTACCGCACCACTGGCAATTGCCCAACGTGCTTGCGCATGTAAGTTAGAAAGCAGCGAGTTATTTAAAGATAGCCGAAAAATATAATCGTTCCATGCCCACTCCAACTCGGGCAGGGGCATATCCAGATAGTCACTGATAATTTGTTTTGCGCGTTGAGGATGCTGATTAATGAAGTGCTGTGCGCTTTTTAACGCCTTTAAGATATTGGCGTGGTGATTTTGATTTAACTTGGCATTGTTCTCTGTTGCGACCAAATTAAAGGAGAGGTTATAGATCCCTTTGCCAGGATATTGATATATCTTGTCATCGTGTTCTTTTATCAGTTGATAGCCAAAGGGCTCCCACACCGAAATGGCATCAACCTCTCCCGACAGCAGGGCGGGCCCAAGTGCTTGGGGCGACATAAATACCTTCTCAAACTCCTGCTGTTGATGACCACTAATGATAAGAAATGCATCGGCAAAGAACTCACTGGCGCTGGCTTTAACCATACCTATTTTTTTATGTTGGAATTGAGTCATGCTCATTGGATGACCATCATTAAGCGTCAGCAATTTGAGATCGTTATTTGATTCGACAAAACTAGCCAGGAGGCGAAAATCATTGCGCTCAAAGCCATTAAACATGATGACGGTTTCTGAGCTGGTGGCCAGATCGGCAACCCCTTGTATCATAGCTTGAAAACAGAGGTGGCCACCGCGCAGCGGGATCAATTCGATGTCGAGATTGTAGGGCTTAAAAAGTTCCAGTTCTCTGGCAATAATAAGTGGTGCGCTGAGGGGAGTCGTTGAGGTGGCGATTTTAAATTTGGTGGGCGGTTCTGTGGCGGGGGCTTTTGCGCCCCACCAGTTAATCGATAACAGTCCCATGGTGATAATCACCAAGAATACTATTCCCTTAGTCTTCATTGCTTAAGATTACCCTTATAAAAAGTGTTGACACTTTAGTGTAGTTGTAAATAGCCAAATCAGACGGATTATTCCTTCATCTGCATTATATCTTCTCTAAGCCGTTATTTTATTCTACAAAAGTATACATTTATAGGTATTTCCAATTTTGACAAACCTCTGATGATAGACGAAATTTAAAGGGTCCGTGGACTAATCCGGTTACTTTTCGAGGTGTCGCCTATGAACGCCATCTATACGCTATTTCGTAAATTTAAAATTGCCCATCGATTGCTGTTAATGTTGCTGCTCGCCATAGTGGCGACCGGCATCATGTTTATTTTTGCCTTGATGAATATCGAAGAGGTGTTGATCAAGGAGAAAGAAGCAAAATTATCGGCGCTCTCCGATGTGGGTGAGAAGGTGATTAGTCAGTTCTATGAGGCGTCTCAATCGGGCGATATGTCGACCGAGGAGGCAAAGCGTGCTGCCATTGAGGCGTTAGATGCGTTGCGGTATGAGGGCAACGAATATTTTTGGACCATAGATCGCCAGGGAATAATGGTACAACACGCTTTTGCTAAGAAATTGGTGGGCACCAATGTGCTGGGAATGAAAGCTCCTAACGGTGTACAGCTATTTGAGAAGATGGTAACAGGCACGGCGAATAACGAGTACGCTTTGGTTGAGTATATGTGGAACCGTCCAAATGCTACGGAACCCAGTCCTAAGATGAGTGTGGTTAAGCGGTTTCAGCCCTGGGGCTGGATTGTGGGCACCGGAATTTATGTCGATGATATTCAAGATGAAATGCAAGCTTTTAGCGGTAGATACCTACTGATCTGTATTGCGGTGTGGTTACCTGTGATCTTAATTCTTGGTGCCATATCCCGCAGTATTTCTGCGCCTATGGCCGATACCATAGCCGCCTTTGAAAACATTGCCAGAGGCGAAGGGGATCTCACCTTAAGGTTAGAGGAATCGGGTCGGGATAAACTGAAGCAGGTTGCCGCTAGCTTTAATGTTTTTGTGGCGAAGATCCAAGCCTTGGTTAACTCGGTTGCGGCTTCCGTTTCCCATAGTCGTGAGCTGGCCGAAGGGCTGGCCGATATCTCGTCCCAGGCCAGTGCAGTGACGGCTAACATGCAGGCAGAAACCCAGAGTGTGGCGACGGCGATTAATGAGATGTCGATGGCCTCATCTGAGGTCGCATCTAATGCACAGTTGGCTGCCGATAGTGCGGGTAGCGCCGATGTTGAAGCCGATAATACCGTCATAGTGGTCGATGGTGCCGTGGCTAAGATTCAGAGCCTGTCAAACGAGTTGGAAGTGACCGCTAGTGAGGCGCAGGCATTGCAGGTTAGCTCGGGGCAGATAGGGCAGATCCTTGATGTGATTGTGGGAATAGCCGAGCAGACCAACCTGCTTGCGCTGAATGCGGCAATTGAGGCAGCACGGGCTGGTGAAGCGGGCCGCGGCTTTGCCGTGGTGGCCGATGAAGTTCGAACCCTGGCCAGTCGCACGCAAGAGTCGACCCAAGAGATCAATGGGATCATCGAGGCGATTCGCGCGTCCGTTGAAAGTGTTAATGCCTCGGTGGCTCGTGCCAAGGCACAATCTGAGCAAACTGTGGGCGAGACCACTCAAGTTGTCGATGCCTTGCAGATGATTAAGTCTTCAATAAAACAGATCTCTGACATGAATATTCAAATTGCCACCGCAACAGAAGAGCAAAGTGCAGTGATCGCCGAGTTGAACATGAATGTCACCCGCATTAACGACATCTCGCTGGAGAATCAACAAAAGAGTGAAGAGATAGGCAGTACCAGTGAACAAGTTAAAGTGGGTTCTGCCGAGCTTGAATCGCTTATTTCAACGTTTAAACTGTAAGTAAAATAAGTGGCCTGCCAAGAGCAGGCCTTTATTTTTCCTGCTGGCTCATAATATTCAACACTTGGTCGTAAGGCAGGCCATATTCTCGAGACAGGTTAATGACCTTAGTTTTAAAAGTTTGAATATTTTCCTGACGAGCCTGGTTGGCTTTCTCTTCTTCGACTAATTTATTGACGACCTCTTGTAAAATAAGCAGCCTGCGTAGATTAAAGTCTAATGATTTTAGATACTTCTCCATTTGTGCTTGAGTGCGTGCCTGACCCAGTTCAATGCTGTGTTTCTGGTCATAACCAAATTTATCGAGGGCCGCCATTGCATCTTGTAAATCGAGTTTATCTGTCATTTTATTCCAATGTGTCTTTGCCGATCACACACAATTATGTATCGGTTCATTGAGGAGCATAGTGACAAAATGTCACCTGGGTAAATTAGGGAAAGCACATTTTAAAACCGATCGAATTTAAATTCATCTAATTTTCATTTTATTCCTGCCTTGTTATAGTAACTTCATCATTGGTTTAGTTGCAGGGAGGCTGCAATGCTGGATCTTTTGCCCGATCTTTTCGATCGTTATGATGCTCAATTATCGCTGTTGGCGCCCCATTACCGTCAGTTTGGCCAGAAACACATTTTCTGGGGGGAGGTGGTGACGGTGAAATGTCATGAAGACAACTCCAAAGTCAAGCAGCTGTTGTCACAACCCGGACAAGGTAAGGTATTGGTCGTCGATGGTGGTGGCTCAAACCGACGGGCCTTACTTGGCGATATGATTGCCCAGAGCGCCGTGGACAATGGCTGGAGTGGCATAGTGATCAATGGTTATGTGCGAGATGTGGCAGCATTGAAGCAGATGCCTATTGGTATTCAAGCACTTGGAGCCAATCCGATTAAGACGGATAAGCGTGATTTGGGTGATGTTAATATTACGCTGGAGATAGATCGCGTTATAATTAAACCAGGTATGATGCTTTATGCAGATGATAATGGCATTGCCGTGTCATCAATGCCGTTGGATCTCTCGTAATTGGTCGAAAGCCAGTTGAACACTCCTACCAGATGGAACCTGTTATGAAATTTTTAAAATGGCTACTTATCGTATTCGCCTCTCTTTTCCTGTTATTGGCCGCCTACCTGACGCTTATTTTTGACCCTAACGATTTTAAACCGCAAATTGTCGAGGCGGTGAAAAAACAAACGGGCAGAACACTCACTATTAACCAAGATCTGAGTTGGACCTTCTTTCCAAGTATCGGTATTGCACTGGGTGACATTAGTCTCTCTAATCCTAAGGGCTTTAAAAACGACACCATGCTCAAGGTTGATGGCATAGTCGCCGAAGTCGCTTTGTTGCCTTTATTGAGCAAAGAAGTTGAAATTGCACAGCTCAACCTCGACGGTCTAACGCTTAACTATGATAGTTACAAGAATGGCCGTACTAGCCTAGACGGATTAACGTCCGGCGGTGATAAGGCTGGCGCTGAACAAGCAGTAAGTGACAGCAAGCCTGCAGAAGGTAGTGTGCAGCTCAGTAGCCTCAATATCGGCGGAATTGCCATTACCAATACTCAGGTAAATCTTTTCGATGAGGCGACGGGTAAGGTACAAGCGCTGAAGTTAGAGGCACTGACCTTAGGGGCATTTAGCCTAGATAAGTTCGCCGATATTAGCTTTAAATTTTCTATGGTCCAGCCCGAGATGACGCTAACCAGCGAAGGTAATGGCGAGATTAAGGTCGACGGCAGCCTGGCCAAGCTCACCATTAAGGATTTTGTGGTTGAAAACATCGTTGAGGGAGACGCAATTCCTAACAAGCGGATGCAGATGGATCTGACTAGCCAAATTGAACTAGACAATCAGGCGAAGACGCTGGCGGTAGTCCTCTCTAGTCTGAGTCTTGAGCAAATTAAGGCCCAGGGTAAGTTGGCCGTTAATTACGGTGCTAAAGTGCCGGATGTGGTGGCCTCTATGAGTTTTGGCGACATAGATCTGACTCCCTATATGGCGAAAGGAGAGGCAGCTAAAGCCGATGAGAAAGACGGCGCAGCCAGTGCGAGTGCCCAAGAGCCCGATTTGACCGGTATGAAGGCAGTCAACCTTAAGCTGGATCTTGATATTAAATCTGTGGTTGCCGATAAGATCAAGACAGAGAATTGGTTGATGAAGCTGATGCTTAAAAACGGCGTGTTAGATGTCAATCAACTTAGCGCCGATCTTTATCAAGGCAAACTGCTTGCTAGTGCGCAACTTGACGGACGTAAAAAGGTGGCCAGCTATCGCTTTGATAAGAAGATCTCGGGGATTCAGGTGCGCCCACTGCTTACCGATGCTGCCGAGGTCGACATGCTTGCCGGTACCACAAATTTTGAGGTGGCAGGCAGTGGCTTTAGTCTTATTCCTGATAACATTAAGCGTAACCTTAATGCTAAGGGACAGTTTGAGATTGCCGATGGTTCACTCTATGGTGTGAATATCCCGCAGATGCTGCGTGATGCTAAGGCTAAGTTGGCAGGGGATTTAAATGCCACCTCAGCTGGTGAAAAGAAAACAGACTTTACCAGCCTCACGGGCAGTTTCACTATGGCTAAGGGTCAGGTTACCAATCCCGATCTGAATATGGCATCGCCTCTGATCCGCCTGCAGGGTAAGGGCAATGTTAACCTCTTGTCTGAGGCGATCGATTATGCACTTAAGACCTCTGTTGTGGGATCATTAGAGGGCCAGGGGAGTGCCGAGAAGGATGAGCTTTATGGTTTGGAGATCCCCTTCGCTATCAGTGGCACCATCAGTGAGCCTAAGTTCGCTTTAGATACGGCGGCATTGTTTGATGCAAAACTGAAGAAAGAAGCCGAAAAAGCCACTGATGATCTAAAAGATAAGCTGTTTAAGAAGTTAGGTGGGTTTTAGTGGCAACTCATTTAATGGTGTAACACGCGATAAATAGCAGTCACAAAAAAAGCGATGCCTTGGCATCGCTTTTTTATCTTTATTAACCCGGTGATTTATCGCTAACAGTCGAGGTGATTAAACTCGTGATTTAGTCACATCAACATACAGGGTCAGCTTCTGTCCTGGTTGCAGATATTTTTTGGTCGATAGGCTGTTCCATTTAACCAGTTGGTTTACGCTGACATTGAACTTACTGGCTATTTTAGCCAGTGAATCGCCAGAGCGTACTGTGTAATTGACTGTGCGGGTGACCGCCTTATCCTTGCCTTGTTGCCAGATCACCAACTTTTGGCCTACAGAGAGAGTATCTTTCGGGGCCATACCATTCCATTTAGCCAGCTTAGACACACTCACCTTGTGCTGTTTGGCGATAAGCCAGAGTGAGTCCCCTGATTTAACCTGGTAGCTGAGTTTATAGCCGTTACCACCAGATTGATGTTTTTGTAATCTTTGGTCCGCAGACAAGAGATACTTGGCGGGATCTTTGGCAGAGATAGGGATCAGTAGATGCTTGCCGGCAATAATACGGTTGTTTTTAATATCGTTAACCGCACGGAGCGCCGATGGTGTGGTGTTAAATCGCTTGGCGATTAGCCCTAGGCTGTCACCCGACTTTATCTTATAACGCTGCCATTTTAGGCGCTGATCTTGGCTGCTGGCCGCTAAATTGGTTTCAAACACGTCAGCGCGATCAAGCGGCACCACTATCTGGTGAGGGCCTTCAGGCGCAGTCGCCCACTGGTTAAAGCCAGGATTTAAGGCGTGCAGTTCGTTAAGCTTCATACCTGCCATCTCGGCGGCGAGTGCCAGATCGATTTGGCTGCCTACATCCACAACTTTCAGTTGCGGCTGGTTAGGAATGGGGTGGAGCGAGATCCCATATTTTTCGGCATTGGCTACGACATCGGCGAGTGCTAATAGTTGCGGGACATAGCGCTCAGTTTCCCTTGGTAGGCTCAATGCCCAGAAATCGGTCGCTACCCCTTTAGACTGGTTGCGTTTCACCGCATTGAGTACACGCCCTTCGCCCGTGTTATAGGCGGCAATAGCATAGAGCCAATTATTGTGGGTTTTTTGATAGAGGTATTCCATCATATCCAGTGCTGCCGTGGTTGCAGCAGGCACATCGCGGCGACCGTCATACCACCAGTTCATCTCCAGGCCAAAGTGTTTAGCCATGGGGGCAGTAAATTGCCATAAGCCAGATGCAGCGCCATGGGAATAAGCGAAGGGATCGAATGCGCTCTCGACGATAGGCAGTAGTGCCAACTCGATAGGTAAGTTGCGCTGCTCTATCTCTTCGACAATGAGATACATAAAGGGCTCAGCACGCTCAGAAACGCGGGCCAGGTGCTGGGGATGCTTCAGGTACCAGTCGCGATATTGATTTACCAGTTTCTGATCGGGTACAGGCATAGAAAGCCCCAGACGAATACGCTGCCACACATCGCTGATCTGAATGGGCTCAGGTTCGATAGGAGCTGTCACTTGGGGTTCAACCACTATGGGTGTTGTGGTGGCTATGGCCGGTTCAGGTTCCGGCTGAGTAAAGGTTTGGCAACCTGCGAGCAGGGAGAGTCCCCCTGCGATCAGGAAAATGGGTAAGCGCATCGACAATAATTCCTTACTTTGGGTCCCTCTAACAAAGCATCTGCCAAGGCGTTTTCCTTGGCTTAGCTGGGCGGGGACTTAATTAGCGCGACATTGTATAGGAATTATTAGAAATTGTCCTTCCATTGACGTAGAAGCGTGAAACTGGTGTCAATATCCGTCACATCCTGGCTGAAATGTTGACCTAATGCCGCTTTAATTGTGGCTTGATCGGCGCGCAGGAAAGGGTTGATCTGCTTCTCTAGCCCAATGCTAGAGGGCAGGCTGGGCTGTTGCTGTTCTCGGCGTTGCTTAACGTGAGCGGCGTAGTCAGCCAGCGCCTGGTTGTCATGCTCGACCGTTTGGGCAAAGGCCAGATTCGCTTGCGTGTATTCGTGGGCCGGATAGACCTTGACCTTGTCATCGAGTGCGGCCAAAGCGTCGAGGGAGTGTCTCATCTGCGTTGGCGTGCCCTCAAACAGGCGTCCACAGCCGCCACTAAATAGGGTATCGCCGCAGAAAAGGTGATCGTCAATCAGATAGGCAATATGACCTAAGGTGTGGCCGGGGAGGTGAAATATCTGGGCATTGCTGTCCAGTCTATCGGGGCTGATACTTTCTGTTTTCCCCGAGATGGGATGATTGATCCCCTTAATATTTTCACTGTCTGGACCATACACAGTGAGGTTATGGTCGTGATAGGTTTGCAGGGCTGCTATGCCGCCGGTGTGATCGCTATGGTGATGAGTAATTAAGATCCCATCGAGTTTGATCTCATGTTGCTTTAAATAGTCGATAACCACATTGGCATCACCTGGGTCGACCACATAATAACCCTTGGTGTCATGGGCATGGATCAGCCAGATATAGTTGTCATTAAAGGCGGGAATTGGGGTAACACTGTGCATAGCGATTCTCACTGGGATTGGGTGACACGCATTTAGTTTACTGAGCAAAGCTATTGCGTGTATAGCGCTTTAGGGATTTAATACTAAAATAGTCACATCATTAGGGACTGTTTGTTTTTGTTGTTTGTTTCTGAAGCAGTTTTTAGGCGATTTATAGGATGAAAAAGCTATGTCTCGCCTTGGTTGCTCACATGGCGATTAAAACGCGTTATGATGGCAACAGAAGATCAACTTGAAAAGGCAAACCGCCCCTTGGGAAACCAGAATAATGAGTCTTGGAGTGACCTGTGTCCTTTGATCTGATCAAACCCCAGACTTGGCAGGATTTGCCCAACGGGCTTTGGCTGCAAGAGGCTATCGAAGATACGTTGATGCCTTGGTGGCCAAAAGTGTTTGGCTATCACATGCTTAACATAGGCCCGCTAAGTTATGCGTTGGAAAAACCCTGTCTACCGATAGGGCGAGAGTTCTCTCTTTGCGAATCGGCGCTTTGCTCCTTGCAAGGCGAGCACGCACAGTTGCCCATTCAAAATGGGGTGATAGATGCTGTGGTCTGTTCCATGGTGCTTGATTTTGAAGCCAACCCTTATAGCGTATTACGAGAGACCGACAGGGTGCTTATCTCTGGCGGATATCTGTTTATCATAGGTTTTAACCCATTAAGCCCGGCCTTTTTGGGTAAGATGTTGCCCAGTCGTCAGGAGCAGTTGCCTTGGTGCGGGCGTTTCTTTACCCCCTCTAGGGTAAAAGATTGGCTTGGGTTACTCGGCTATCAAGTGGTGGGCGATGAGCGTCTTGTTTATCATCATCTGCTAAGTGAGATCCATGGCGATTCCATCTGGCAACATGCATTGCAGGCCTGGTTGCCGGGCAGTGGCAGCGTCTATATATTGGTTGCCCGCAAGTTAGACTCTCCCATGACGCCGATAATGGACAAGCAAAAGGTTCGTCAGCCCAAATGGTCGACCGCGCCAACCGCAGGCAGGGTAAAGCAGTTGCGCCTAAAATGATCTTTTCGTCAAGCAGGTAAAATGAGAATTACCTTAAAGCAATTAGCTATTTTTGAAGCTGTCGCTCGCAGCGGTCAGGTGGCGAAGGCGGCTCAGCGTCTGAACCTCTCGGCGCCAGCGACCTCTATGGCCCTTGGTGAGTTAGAGAAGCAACTCGATACCCGCTTATTTGAACGGGTGGGGAATCGGCTGAGACTCAATGCCCAGGGAAGTCTGCTATTACCGCTGGCCACGCAGACCCTGCAGCAAGTGGAGCAGATAGAACATCTGTTTTCCTCCCCAGAGGCGCAAATGAGCGGCACCTTGAGTGTGGCGGCCAGCTCAACCATAGGCAACTATCTGCTTGCCAAGAGCGCGGTGGCTTTTAGTCAACAATTTACCAACGCTATGGTGGATTTGAACATCGCTAATACTCAGGCGGTGATCGATGCCGTGGTAGAGTTTCGCGCCGAGGTAGGTTTTATCGAGGGCCAATGTCTCGATAGCCGGGTAAGTGTCGAGCCTTGGCATAAAGATAGGCTGCTTATCTTCTGTCATCCGGGTCACCCTTTGGCGGGAAAAGTGGTGACACCTGATATGTTGGCCGGACATGCTTGGGTAATGCGGGAGCCGGGATCGGGCACTCGAGATTATTTTATCAATGCTGCCAATGCGCTGGCGATGCGGCCAGTGGAGAAATTTAATTTTTCTACGCCAGATGCCATAAAACAAGCGGTCAGACAAGGCGCCGGACTGGCTGTCTTGTCTGAACTTACCCTTGAAAAGGAGCTTCAGCGAAGGGAACTGGCGTTGATCTCTGTGCCAGAGCTCACCCTGGCGCGCCAGTTTTATAAAATTCGTCATAAGAGCCGTAAGCCGACGGCACTGTGCAGCGCCTTTGAACTTTTCTGTCAGCGTTTTTTGGCACTGTCGCCGACAAGTTAGGCCAGGTTAACTGGTTTAACCTTATAAGGGATAGCCGGTATCTATTGCGCTGGGTTTTGCCTCAGCGGCCTCTCGCGCCAGGGTATCACAGCGCTCGTTTTCGATATGACCGGCATGGCCTTTTACCCAGCGCCAATCGATCTGATGTGGCGTGGTTGCCGCATCCAGGCGTTGCCAAAGGTCGACATTTTTAACAGGCTCTTTAGCGGCCGTTAGCCAGCCTCGTTTCTTCCAGCCATGGATCCACTGAGTGATCCCTTGGCGCATATACTGGCTGTCGCTGGTGAGGATGATCTGGCAGGGCTCTTTAAGCGCCTCTAGGGCGACAATAGGGGCTAGTAGCTCCATACGATTGTTGGTGGTTAAGGCAAAACCGCCGCTGAGTTCTTTTACGTGGGCCTTATATTTCATCACCACCCCGTAGCCGCCGGGACCGGGATTGCCCAGGCAAGAACCGTCGGTATAGATTAAGAGTTGTTTCAGTCCGTGCATCAAGTTGCTACCATAGCCAAATATGGACAGCAGTATACCCAAATTTTTTTTATAAAAGCGTGTAATTATATGAATATCATCTCCAATGCTAAGCGCCAAGTGATCCTCGATACCGAAACTACTGGTATGAACCAAGGGGCAGGTGCCGTCTATTTTGGTCATCGTATTATCGAAATAGGCTGTGTCGAGGTGGTGAATCGTAAGCTGACCGGCCGCCATTTTCACGAATACATCAATCCTATGCAGCAGATTGATGAAGAGGCGATCACGGTTCACGGTATAACCAACGAGTTTGTCGCCGATAAGCCGGTATTTGCGCAGATAGCTCCCGCCTTTATCGAATTTATCGACGGCGCCGAGATTGTGGCACATAACGCGAACTTCGACGTGAGCTTTATGGATCATGAATTCTCGCTGCTGACGCCGAGAGGGCCAAAGACTTCAGATATCTGTCAGGTACTCGATTCGCTGGAGATCGCCAAATACCTTCATCCAGGGCAAAAGAATAACCTGGATGCTTTGTGTAAGCGTTATGGCATAGATAACTCACGCCGTGAGCTTCACGGCGCACTATTGGATGCCGAGATCCTCGCCGATGTTTACCTGATCATGACCGGTGGCCAGACTAAGTTTGAGCTATCTAATGAAAAGCCGGGACAAGAGAGCGGCGGGATCATGCGTCTGGATGCCAATCGCGCAAATCTTAAAGTGATCGGCGCAACGGCCGATGAACTGAGTATGCATGAACAAAGATTAGATTTAGTTGCGAAATCAGGACAATGTATTTGGCGAGGATAAACGTCATCCTATGAAAAATTGGCTAGTGTGCGCGATTTTGGCCTCTGGGCTACTGCTGCTTTCCGTTGGCGCTGCCGCCCAGGTAGTTCCTTCGTCTGAGGCCAGTGAGCTAAAAAACCGTTTTCGCATCGATCATATGGTCGATGAATTGACCCTATTCGTGCAACGCGAATATGGCAGTGCCCCAGTGATAATCGTGCTACCCGATGGTAGTAAGTGGTATGCAACGCGCCATCCAGAATCTGTGCAGTGGGTCGATGGCCTAAGTGGCGATATTATTACCATCAAATCTCCCATGCCGGGTCCTTGGCAACTTTTAGGTAAGGTGGTTAAAGGGTCTAAGATAGACAAGATCTCTAAGTTAGCGATAGAGGTTGATCCCTTACCTCGGCCGCTCTATCAAGGTGAACGGCTTAAAATTACCGCAAAGCTATTGGGTGATGCGCAGCGTATACGTATGCCCGGGCTCGACTACTTAGTGGATTGGACCGCGAAATTTATCAGCGAGCATAGGCCCGGGGATGAGAACTTTGCTGCCGGCACCCTGATCGTCGGTAGCTACAAGGATAACGGCGAAGGACTGGATGGTACGCCCGATGACGGCATTTTTACTGCCAATATCAACCTCAATCAGCCCTGGGGACATTACCGTTATCAGGTGAGTGCCAAGAACAATATTTTCAGTCGAGAGGTGGGTGGGGATATTGAGCTGCTGCCTATGCCTGTGTCTCTCTCTGTGATTACGCCCGACGATCCGCTCACAGGGCGTTGGCAGGTCGAGGTGGCTGTCGATGATGAGCAGTTGGTTTTGGCTAATACCCATTTCGAGTTTGAATTGGTGGGGCCTGCAGGGCTGCAATTGACGCTGCCAGTACAGACCATTAACAAGAAACGTATGCAGCTGACATTGCCTCAGGTGTCAGAATTTGGCAGCTATCGCATCAAGGGCGTGGTCGCGGCAACATCCGTCTCGGGACGGGAAGTGTTGATCACCTTGCCCGAGCAGTTCTTTAATCTGGTGCCGCCGCCAGAGCCGCCACCGACGGCGGAGGAGTTGGCTGCATTGGCCGCTAAGAAGGCGGCGATCGCCGAAGCCAAGGCGAAAGAGGATGCCATGTTCTGGATCATTACCATCAATATCAGTTTGTTGATCTTAGGTACCATGGCCTTGCTGGTATGGCGTAAACGGCAAAATCTAAAACAAGCATTGGCGGTAACAGCGGCAAGGCTTGAGCAGGAGCGGGCTAAGGAAATTGGGCCAACTCTTGATGAGATTGATTTGACCATGCCGGATGAGACAGATCGCAAAGGCGCAGAGCCGGACAAAAGCTAGTCAAGTTTGCTGATGAAACACTCTGGTTTGGCGAAATTTTAACTGATTAGTTTGTTTCAGAAAAAAAGTTATTGACGGGACTAGGTGGCCTAAGTATTATCCTTCGCAACTTGATGTGGAGCGGTAGTTCAGTTGGTTAGAATACCGGCCTGTCACGCCGGGGGTCGCGGGTTCGAGTCCCGTCCGCTCCGCCAATCAAGTACCTAATTTTGATGAAATGCCAAGGCGATTTATCCGAGTTTAGGAGCGGTAGTTCAGTTGGTTAGAATACCGGCCTGTCACGCCGGGGGTCGCGGGTTCGAGTCCCGTCCGCTCCGCCAACTACAGCTAAGCCTCGTCAGTAATGACGGGGCTTTTTTGTGTCTGATGTTTTTAGCATTAATGGTTCGCGTTCTCGGATGACGGTAGGGCAGTTCAGTTGGTTAAACTCTTGTTGAAAGCATGGCGGCCTGTCACGCTGGGGGGCGCGGATTCGAGTCCTGTCCGCTGTGCCAACGACAGCTAAGCCTCGTCAGTAATGACGGGGCTTTTTGTATCTCAATATCTCTTTATTTGAATTTGCACAGACTGATAGGTGCTTAGGTTTAACCTTTTAAGTTGCGCTATACATTTGAGCTAACAGTGTTATCTTGCAGAAAATGGAATGAGCACACGTCTATCTAATGGCGTGTCTTGACTATACTCATGCTAATTACTGGGCTAGCTTGCCTTGGGCTGTTTAAGGATGAAGATGATGGTAGAGCAGATCACAGGCATGTTGGGCCTAGTGGGGATCTTGTCGATAGTGTGTCAGTGGCTTGGCTGGCGCTTGCGTTTACCGGCGATACTGCCCTTGCTGCTATGTGGCCTCTTGGTTGGGCCTGTTTTTAATCTGTTGGATCCCGACGCCATATTTGGCGATCTGTTATTTCCTATCATCTCTTTAGGGGTGGCGGTTATCTTGTTTGAAGGGGCCTTAACGCTCAATTTTTCCGAGATCCGCGATCACGGCCGCATGGTCACCCACTTAGTTTCTATTGGCACCTTGGTGACTTGGCTGTGTATCGGTGTGGCGACCCATTTTATTATGGATTTCTCCTGGCAGATGGCCATGCTCTTTGGCGCCTTAGTGGTGGTGACAGGCCCGACCGTAATAGTGCCTATGCTGCGCAGTATCAAGCCCAAATCGCAACTGGCGAGTATTTTACGTTGGGAAGGGATAGTTATCGATCCCATAGGCGCTTTGCTCGCGGTGTTGGTGTTTGAATACCTGGCGGTGGCCGCCGAGCCAGCCAGTCATGTCCTGTTATCTTTAATGTCTATGCTTGCGGTCGGGCTGGGGTTAGGGGCGCTGTTTGGTTACGGCATAGGGGTGATGCTGCGCCGCGCCTGGGTACCCCATTACCTTAAAAATACCGCTGTGCTCACTATCATGCTAGGGGCATTTGTTGGCTCTAATTTGTTGCAGGAAGAATCAGGCTTGCTGACGGTTACTGTCATGGGAATTTGGTTAGCCAATATGCGCGGGGTCGACATCGCAGAGATCATCGAGTTTAAAGAAACACTGACCGTGCTGTTTATTTCGGGCCTGTTTATTTTGCTGGCGGCCAGGCTAGATTCTAACGCCTTGATGCAGTTGGGGTGGCAAGGGCTGGCACTATTGCTAGTGGTGATGTTTATCGCGCGGCCACTAAGCGTTTGGTGCTGCGCTATTGGCACTTCACTGCCTAGGGCCGATAAGTGGTTTTTAAGTTGGGTGGCACCTAGGGGGATAGTCGCCGCAGCGGTATCGTCACTGTTTGCCATAAAACTTGAGCGCCTTGGCGTGGCGGGCGCCGATAAGATAGTGCCGCTGGTATTTTTGATCATCATAGGTACTGTGGTGGCTCAAAGCCTGACGGCCGGAGCCTGGGCGCGTTTTTTAGGGGTACAGGCGGGCTCGGCTCAGGGGCTGCTGATTTTTGGTGCGTCCAAGTTTGCCAGGGCTCTGGCCAAAGTCTTGATCCAAAAGAATGTGCAGGTGGTACTCGCCGACAATAACTGGGACAACATACGTCTGTCACGCATGGACAATATTCCTGTCTATTTTGGGAATCCGACTTCTGAGCATGCCGACAACGCGTTAGATCTGGGCGGCGTTGGGCGCCTTTTGGTTTTGTCTCCCTATCGTCAGCTCAATCCCTTAGTGACTTTTCATTTTCAGGATATTCTTGGGAAGCATAAAGTATTTGGCTTAAGCAGTGGTGAAGGCAACAGCGCTCGTCATCAGCTTTCTGAGTCTTATCTTAAACGCTTGTGTCTGTTTGGTGATAACGTGACCTATGCAAGGCTTGCCAGCATCATGGCCAAGGGGGGCAAGATAAAGAGTACCAGCTTAACCGAGAACTTTACCTTCGCCGACTTTAAGCAGCGTTACGGTGAAGGTGCCTTACCTTTAATTTATTTGCAGGAGGGCAAGGTTAAGCTGATCACCGAGGCGGTTGATACCTTGCCTGTGGGCATAGAGTTGATCAGTCTATTGCCTGAAGAGGCTCTGATGGAGGCTCAGTTAGCCGATGAGAAGAAAGAGCAAGAACAGAGCGCAAACCTTGATGAGCCACAGCCGTTAGTGACCAAAGAGGAAGCGGCCGGTTAAGTGGTGAGATAGGGCCGTAGCGAGTCGCCCTTAGGTTCTCATTGACATAGCGGCAACAAAAAAGGAGGCTATGGCCTCCTTTTTTTCATCTTAAGCCATCTGGTTTTCAGGCGGCTTGGTGCTGGGTCTCATCACTTAAGGTTTGTGCCCTAAGCTCAGCAGGATCGAAGTCGTCGACATTGATTGACTTCATGCGGCCTATCTCGGCTCGCTCAAGCAGAGCCACTTCCTCATCACTCAAAATCCCCAGCGCTTTGCCTTCGGCGGCTAACTTATCCAGCCACATGAAGGGGTGACGCTTGCCCGTTGCCTTGCAGATCTTATCGTGTAGCGGCTCACAAGCGAGGATATCTTTAAAGGTTTGTTCTTGGATACCCACTGCGTTGAACTGCGATGGGGTCCAGAACTGGCCCTTGCCCAAGCGCTCACGGCTAGCACATGGGGTTTGCATGATCTTAGCCACTTTATGATCCAGAACATCGCTTGGGCGCTTCAGCGGACGACCAAATGGGAACAGGATAACTCTTAACACGCGGCCCAGGCCCATAGGGAAGTTGTTAAGCAGATCGTCCAGCGAGTCTTGCAGCTTGTACAAGGCATCTTCCACGGCCCACTGCACCAAAGGTAGATCTTCAGTTTGGCGTCCTTCATCTTGATAGCGTTTCAAGGTGGCTGAGGCTAAGTAGAGCTGACTTAAGAGATCGCCCAGACGGGCCGACACACGCTCTTTACGCTTGAGTCCGCCGCCAAGAGTTGCCATGGCGAGATCCGATAGCAATGCCAGGTTAGCGCTGAAACGGTTCATGTGCTGGTAGTAACGCTTGGTTTTATCGCCGTATGGGCTGCTTGAGAAGTAGCTCGAGGTCAGACCCAACCAGAAACTGCGTACCAGGTTACTGGTAGTAAAGCCGATGTGGCCAAATAGCGCCGAGTCAAAATCGTTCAATGCTTTGTTTGGATCAGGATCGAAGGCCGACTCCATCTCTGCCAGCACGTAAGGATGGCAACGAATTGCCCCTTGACCATAGATAATCATAGAGCGGGTTAAAATGTTGGCTCCTTCTACGGTAATGGCGATAGGTGCCGCCTGGTAGCCACGGCCCAGGTAGTTGTTTTCACCCAGACAGACCCCTTTACCGCCGTGAATGTCCATGGCGTCGATGACGCACTTTTGCATTCTGTCGGTCAGGTGATACTTAACGATGGCAGAGATAACCGAAGGTTTCTCGCCAAGATCGATCCCTGTGGTGGTGAGCGTGGTGACGGCATCCATCAGGTAGGCATTACCGCCAATGCGCGCCATAGGCTCTTCGATCCCCTCAAGCTTACCGATAGGCAGCTTGAACTGGCGACGAATTCGGGCATAAGCACCGGTTGCAACAGCAGCTGTCTTTACACCACCTGCTGAGTTAGAGGGTAGGGTGATACCACGACCCACTGACAGACACTCAACCAGCATGCGCCAGCCCTGACCCGCCATCTCTGGGCCGCCTATGATGAAGTCGAGCGGTACAAATACCTCTTTGCCTCGTGTCGGTCCGTTTTGGAACATACAGTTAAGCGGGAAGTGACGACGACCGGTTTCAACGCCGGGGATATCTGTTGGGATCAAGGCGCAGGTGATACCCAGCTCTTCCTTGTCGCCAAGCAACTTGTCGGGGTCTTGCAGCTTAAAGGCCAGTCCCAGTACGGTCGCGATCGGAGCCAGGGTGATGTAACGCTTGTTCCAGGTCAGTTTCATCCCCAGGACTTCTTCACCTTGCCACTGGCCCTTACAGACGATACCAAAATCTGGGATCGCGCCGGCATCTGAACCTGCTTCGGGGCTGGTAAGGGCAAAACAAGGTACTTCCAATCCTTTGGCCAGACGTGGCAAGTAATGGTCTTGCTGCGCGGGTGTGCCGTAGTGTTGTAGGAGTTCACCAGGGCCTAATGAGTTAGGTACACCAACGGTGGAAGCCAGTTCGCTGCTAACGCCGGCTAATTTTTGCAGTACGCGGGATTGAGCATAGGCAGAGAATTCCAGACCACCGTATTTTTTCTTGATGATCATGGCAAAGAAGCCGTTGTCCTTCAGGTATTGCCAGATAGATTCAGGCAGATCGCCCAATTGATGTGACACTTGATGCTGGTTCAGCATCTTACAGACTTCTTCTACAGGGCCGTCAATAAAGGCTTGCTCTGCCGCGGTAAGGCGCGCCATGGGATAGTTGTGTAGCTTTTTCCAGTTAGGTTTACCGGCGAAAAGATCGGCTTCCCACCAAGTGGTGCCGGCCTCAATGGCTTCTTTTTCGGTCGATGACATCTCAGGCATGATCCCCTTATAAAGCTTTAGTAGCGGGCGGGTGATCACGCTTTTTCTGAAGGCGCCAATGTTAAGGGGCAGGGCGATGGCGAGAAACACCAGCCAAGCTAAGGGGGAAATGCTCGCTGTTGCTGTCCCCACCACCATCACAATAGCTGCAATGATAGTCGAGGTAAGCAGGGACACTCTTAGATAGGCTAAAGCGCCTAATGCAAAGAGCATCACAAAAATCCAAAGTAAGCTAGTCACGGTTAATCTCCTTCAATAGCGACCGAAAGCTGCTCTATGTCAGCATTTTTTATATGACCGTCATCACAATTATAGATGGTGGTCAGACCTGTGTCGCATAAAATCTAACCCCTTGGCGGGTTTTATACAAGCATTTTTCAAACAATCGTTTAACTTTTTTTGTTTTAGCGAGCATTCCACAATGGGGGCCAACTAGTTAGAATAAATTGAGATACGTAATAGTGACCTAAGGTGTGTTTTTTTATGTGTGAGTTGCTGGCCATGAGTGCCAATGTGCCAACCGATATAGTGTTCAGTTTTACTGGATTGGCCGAGCGTGGTGGTGTCACAGGTCCTCATGTTGATGGTTGGGGGATCACCTTCTACGAGGGTAAGGGAAGCCGCACCTTTAAAGATGCATCACCAAGCAGTCAGTCCCATGTGGCGCAGTTGATCAAATCTTACCCGATAAAGAGTGAGGTCGTGGTGAGCCATATCCGTCAGGCTAATCGTGGTTGTGTATCGCTGGAAAACACTCATCCTTTTACCCGTGAGCTGTGGGGACGTTACTGGACCTATGCCCACAATGGTCAGCTGAGTGATTATCTTGAAAAGTTTGTGGTTAGTCGTTATCAGCCGGTCGGCGACACCGACAGTGAGTTGGCATTTTGCTGGATCTTAGAAAAGGTGGTTGAACGTTTTGGCGAGCAGGCCCCCGAAGATCTCTTGCCCGTCTATCAGTTTATTGCCGAACTTGCCGATGAGATCCGCGCCTTAGGGGTGTTCAACATGATCTTAAGTGACGGCGAGCATTTGATGAGCTATTGCAGCAATAATCTTTGCCATATTACCCGGCGTGCGCCCTTTGGTAAGGCGAAGCTTATCGATACCGATGTGGTGATCGATTTCGATAAAGAAACGACCCCCAATGATATTGTGACCGTTATTGCGACGCGGCCACTGACCGACAATGAAAACTGGCAGATATTACAACCGGGTGAGTGGAAGCTCTTTTCTCGGGGGGAGCTCCTATTGAGTCAAGCGGTAAACGACTAGTCGTTATAGAGAAAGGGGCCTTTGGCCCCTTTTTGATAAGGTTATGGCTGGGCCTGTTTGTCACTTTGCACCTTGGCCTGTTCCTTGGTTTGTTCATCAGTCTGCACCATGGTGGGCGCACTGTATTGATAATTGAGAAGCGTGATGTCCAGCTGCTTGTCTCCCTTTTCAAAATGGGTGAGCCTGATTGGCAGGTAGCCTAGCTTGGGTGACATCCAGAAGAAGGTCTGGCGTTTGTCGTTGTCGCGCACGACTTCTATTTTGACTGTCTCATAGGTACCGCTGGGGAGCACCATACGCTCTTTACCGATCACCTTAAAATCATATTCGTCAATTTCACCGCTCTTGAGCATCTTATAATGCAATTTGTCGGTGCCCTGCATGATGTCGAGCCTAAACTGTAGTTGTGCCATGAGGGGATCGTAGAGATCCGGCGTGTAGGGGAATTTGGCCCGCTCATCCTTGTAGTGACTGTGTACCAACTGCTGATCCAGTACATAGGCTGCTTGCTCCTGATAGTCAGAGCCTGTGCCACTGCGACTGTGGGTGTAGCGCATTGGCATCAGTTGCTCACCCTGCTTTTTGAAGGTGCTGATCACTGTGCGCTTATCCCATAACACCAAGAGGCTGATATCGCTGTCGAAGCGGTACTGATACAGGTTATCCTCAGGAGCGGGTAATTGATAGCGCGCCTTACCCAGCTCTATGCTGCCATAGTTTACCTGGTATTCAGCCGTGTGTGGTGTTAACGGGTGCTCGTTGGCATTGGCGTGGGCGTTGAGCGCGACGCTGAAGAAACCTGAAATGATCAATGCAGACTTAAATATCGACAAGGCTTTCTCCCGCTTTAGGTAAGTTAAAAGGGTAATGCAAACATTAAGGTAGCAAGATCTGGCTGCCACTCATATTTTGACAGTTTAACCTTACCACGGTTCACTTCTATCGCTTCACTTCTTAATTTTTGCAGCTGCTCGATAAAATGGGGACTGGTTTCGGGAAAGGCGATCTTGCCTTGGCTATTGATCACCCTGTGCCAAGGTAGTTGCAGGGTCTCGGGCGCCATCTTAAGGGCGCGGGACACATAACGGGCTCGCCCTGGCAGGCCCGCCAGATCGGCGATTTTGCCATAGGAGCTGACGTGACCTTCGGGGATCAGGGCTACTACGTGCCATATTTTCGCCATCGGCGATAGTGCGCTCTGGTTCAATCTTACTCCGTCAAGCCATGAAGCTGGCAAATTCAGTAGTTATCTACTGAGAGTAAACCAGTTTTTTAAGAATTTCTAAGATAAAAGCATGGATATCGTCTGGCGCTGCACCAGATAAGCCAGATGCAGCGCCATTTACGAAGGGGTTAGCTTACTTCTACGGCAGATTCTGTAGGAAGGCTGTTTGAGAGCGTTTGCTGTTTGGCACCAAAGCGGTGGAACATGACTAGTCCGATGGCGGCAAGTAGGCCGAATCCTCCTATGATGTACCACATCAGCGCCGGTTGTTCCGCGCCTTTAGCGACCTCGGCATAGAGGTAACCAGACAGAGGGCCTGCCAGCAAAAAGCCAATGGCTGAGGAGACAAAGTAGTAGCCCATAAACATGGCTTTTTTATCTTCAGGGGCAAAGCTGGCCACATACTCCTGACTCTTGGGAGAGGCGACCATCTCACCGACAGAGAAGACTAAGATAGAGGTCAGTACCATAGCGCCGCCCATAAGCAGGCCGTGGGCTAGGCCCCCAAGGGCGGTCCCCAATGCCAGGATCAGCGTGCCGGCAACCAATACCGGCAGTGGACTGAACTTCTCGGCGATACGGCTGACCATTACCTGCATCAGCACGATGGAGAGAAAGTTGAGCCCGATAAGGTATTCTGGATTCACCTGACGATATTGCTGGGCAAACTGTTGGCTATATTGGCTCGCGAGCTCAGGGTGCTCGGCGATGGCACGCAGGGCGTCACCCAATGCCTCCTTTGGGATCATCACCTTGGCATGCACCAGGTCAAAATAGGCCTGTGACAGGCTCAGGCTACCCAAAGCGTAGCCTTTGGCGGCGCCTAGAAGCTCGTCGCTCAGCAGGCTGAGATCTACCGGGGCGAAGAAGTCGAGCAGAGACGGCCAAGCGGCGAGCATTGAGACCAGATCTGAGGTATCAACAAAGTCACGAATATAGATAGGCAGAGTGATAAAGATCTGCTGATAGACCATCCAGAAACCTGACAGAATAAGCAGATAGATCACAAAGGGTTTATTCCCCAAGGCAATTTTTTGTCTATACCAGGGAGCCTTACTGTCGGCCTTGGCCAGTGTATTCCAAATAAAGTGCAGGCTAAACCAGACGATGTAGATAAACAGGCATTGCTCACCGTCGATCCATTTGGCGCCGTAGGACATCAAGATCACTAAGGTGCCGAAAAACAGCAGGGCGAAACGGGCATTGCCCAGTACCTGTTGAATGTCCATCAGTACCTGAGAAAGTGACTTACCGCGTTGCTGGTGGGGATTGGTCGGCTCCTTGTAGAAAAATAGCGCCGGAATAAAGTTAATACCAATCCAAATGGCCGACATGATGAAGACCCAGTCCCAGCTAATTGCGCGCACATAGCCGGCAATAAAGGGGCCGAGGAAACCTCCGACATTGACCATCATATAAAAGATGCCAAAACCCAAGCCTCGATTGGTGTGGTCTGTGGTGCGTGCCACTGTGCCTGTCACCACGGGCTTAAAGCAGGCGGCGCCGATGGCGACGCCCATGAAGGCGATAAAGAAGCCGCTGAAACTGCTCACCTGACCTAGTAAGAAGTAGCTGGGACACATGATGGCATAGGCC
Organism: Shewanella sp. ECSMB14101; assembly: GCF_000773485.1. Classification (NCBI taxonomy): domain Bacteria; kingdom Pseudomonadati; phylum Pseudomonadota; class Gammaproteobacteria; order Alteromonadales; family Shewanellaceae; genus Shewanella; species Shewanella sp. ECSMB14101. The sequence goes on from NZ_JSFF01000003.1 coordinate 103,840, forward strand.
AGTAGAAACATCTTGCGGTAGCCATAGCGATCGGCCAGGGCACCAGTAAGTACAGGAAAGAGGTAGAGAAAGAAGGGGATCATCCCCTGCAGCAGGCCGCGCTCTTGCTCACTAAAGCCTAAGCCTCCCTGGTGAGCAGGAGAGGTCATATAGAGAGAGGAGAGCGTAAAGAAGCCATACCAGGCGAGTCGCTCGAAGATCTCCATGGTGTTGGCCACATAAAAGGTACTTGGCAAAGGGGTACGTTTCAGGTTTGACATTCTTATTCTCGTATATTGTATACAGTTTGTGATTTCATGCTATCGGCTACGCTGATGAATTACAAGTCAATCGGGGCCACGGTTTGGCTTTGCAGGGATGAAAACCATGGGTTTGCAGTTGCCTTTAATGTGATTTAGGTCATAATGGCGCCACTTTTTAGCCATTTTTAAGAGCCAGAACCGCACACTATGCCTGTACTCGATATATTGACCATTCCCGATGAGCGCCTGAAACGTAAGGCAAAGCCTGTAGAAGATGTCACCGCCGTGCAAGGTTTTATCGATGATCTGATCGAAACCATGTATCACACGGATGACGGTATTGGGCTGGCAGCTACCCAGGTGGGCAGTGAGCATGCCATTTTGGTTATCGACCTCTCTGAAGATCGCGATCAACCCTTAGTGCTGATCAATCCAGAGTTTGTTGAGCGCTCAGGCGAGATAGTGGGTGAGGAAGCTTGCCTGTCAATTCCGGGCTATCGCGCCAAGGTGAGCCGTTTCGAGCAGGTTAAGGTTAAGGCGCTTGATCGTCAGGGAGAGGCGTTTGAGATAGAGAGCGATGACTTCCTGGCTATCGTATTGCAACATGAGATGGATCATCTCGACGGTAAAGTCTTCATCGAACATCTGTCGCCGCTCAAGCAGCAGATCGCGTTGAAGAAGGTTAAGAAGTACCGTTAACCCAAGGCTCCGCCGATAAAACCACCTTAGGGTGGTTTTTTTGTGCCTGTCCACCGCTGGCGCCTAAAAAATGAGCCGTCAGTGTGACAGATCTTAGTGTTTCTCCCTTGCGATCTGGCCAATTATAAATATACTGTATTTATATACAGTATTATTGTTTTTGGCTTAGCTGAACCTGTAGGTAAGCCGACTAAGAGTGGGTGTATTATGGCCTTGGCAGATCCTCAACTTGAACGTTTGCTCGAACGTGCCGATCTCTGGCGCGGTGATGTCTATTATCCCGGACCGTTGGGTCAAGATAGCGGTTATCCCGAGCTTAATCGCTATCTGGGGCATGGGGGCTGGCCGGCCCATGGACTGTGCGAGATCTTCTATAGCTGCGAGGGCATAGGCGAGCTAAGCCTTGTGCTCCCCCTTATGCGCCGATTAATTCCCAGCCGTTCGCCGCAAGGCGGTGCTGCAAGTCTGGTGAGTCTGGTGGCGCCGCCACATGTGCCTTACCCTCAGCAGCTGCTTATGCAGGGTATAGATGTCAGCCGTCTGTTGTGGGTGGATACCCAGGTGCTTAAAGAGCAGCTGTGGGCGCTCGAACAGATATTAACCAGTGGCGTATCTCCCTTGGTGTTATGTTGGCTCGATCAGCTCAGTACGAGTCAGGCCAGACGTTTGCAACTTGCCTGTGAGAAGGGAGAGAGCCTGTGTATCTGTTATCTACCGAGTAAGCTCAAGGCGCAGCCACATCCTGTGCCGCTACGGCTAGCCCTGCAGCCAGAGCTGGTGGGGAAGCCCTCTGCTTTTGCTACTCAGGTGGATATTCTTAAGCGCCGTGGTGGTTGGCCTGCGCCTAATTTTAGCTTGTCTTTGCTACCTGAGCTGCTGGCGCAGAGTCTGAAGGGAGATTCGACTTCGTCTCTGGCGGGAGGCCAGGTTGTGCAAGGGCCCTGGAGCGCTTAGATGTTGTGGCTGGCGGTATATTTTCCCCATTGGCTACTTCAATATCAAAGCTACCATCAGGGGATAGAGCCTGGCGCGGCATTGGCTCTTTATGAGCGTCAATCGAGGCAGATCTTGCTCAGTTCTCAGGCCGCGGCCAGCCAAGGGGTAGAGGTGGGCCAGAGCATCGCCACGGCGCAGACCCTCTGCCCATCACTGCAGCTATTGACCTATGATAATAGCCTCAGTCAGAGCGCCTGCGATTGGCTGTGTCAATGGAGTTATGCTTATAGCGCCAGAGTGGTGCCCATGGTGTGTCCCTTCGATGGGAGCAAGCGAGATGCTCAGCCTCAGGTGACAGATACTTTGCTGCTTGAGGTGGGCTCCATGGTGAAAGTCTTTGGCAGCTTAAATCAGCTGTTAAGGCAATATCATAGCACCGCAGTCGCTTATGGTCTCAAATGTCAGTTTGCCTTAGCTCAGAATCCCTTGCTGGCACAGCTGGGGGCCAGATATCAGCCCATGTCGTGGCCGGAGCGGCTCATATTCACCCCAAAAGATGTGACCCCTGAGGTTAAAGCGGGGGAGGAAGTCGCCCAAGCAGGTGACACGCAGGTCCGTGTTGGCGAGGAGGAAAATACACAGCAGGTCTTGCCTCAAGTGACTCTAATGCAGCTGGCGCCTCTGGCTATCTCAGCCTTACCCTTACCGCTCTCGGTGCAGCGCGCCTGTGAAAACATGGGGCTAACACAGACGCAGGAGTTACTCGCCTTGCCCCTGAGTGAGTTGGGTGAACGCTTTGGAGAGGCGATGCTGACCCTGCTTGCCCAGCTTAAAGGCCAGTTACCTCAGGTGCACAGATTTTATCAACCGCCCGAGAGCTATCAGCATAAGCTTGCCTTGCTCTATGAGGTGAGTCATCTCGAAGGACTGGCGTTTCCACTGAGTCGCATGCTCGCAACCTTATCGAGCTATCTTATGCAGCGTCAGCAGGCAGTATTGGCTTTACGTTTGACCTTAGTGTTTCGCGACCTGACGATGACGCCGCTGCGCTGCGATATCCGCTATCCTTTTGCCGAGCACAGGGCCGATGCCTTGCTCAAGCTATGCCGCGTGCAGCTCGACAGTTTGTCCTTAGCGGCGCCCGTGATCAGCCTGGAGGTCGAAGCCGATACCTTAGTCGCGCTGGCGGTACAAACCCCTAACTGGTACCAGAGTCAGGGCAAGTCAGATGCGAGTATGCGGCTGTTATCTCTGCTTGAGGCTCGCTTGGGCGCCGAGAAGGTGAAGGGCGTTAGCAATTGCAGCCATCATCTTCCTGAACACAGTTGGCAGAGCCGCTCCTTTTCACAATGGCGCCAGACGCCCCAAGGTGCAGCTTGGCAAAGCAGTCATGAGTGCGCCGAGCCCAAGGCCAGTTATCAGGGAAAGACACGTGCTCTGAGTGAGAGTGCGGGGTTGCAAGTTGATCTGGCGCAGGGGAGCTGTGATGGGCGAATCCGCCCCAGCTGGTTGCTGCGTCAGCCAGAACCTATCTTGCCAGAACAAGTGACTCTGCTAAAGGGACCCGAGCGCCTGCTCTCTCCCTGGGGGAATGAGGCGCCGCGAGATTATTACCTGGCTCAAATGGAGCAAGGTGGACTGTGCTGGGTGTTTCGCACGCCTCAGGGGTTATTTTTACAGGGATGGTTTGCTTAATGTACGCCGAGCTGCATGCACTCTCTAATTACAGCTTCCTGCGCGGCGCCTCCCATCCCCATGAGCTGGTGGAGCAGGCCAGCCTGCTGGGCTATCAGGCGCTGGCATTGACCGATGAATGTTCCTTTGCCGGGGTGGTGAAGGCTCACGAAGCGGCCAAGCGCTGCGATCTTAAATTGATCTTAGGTGCCGAGTTTCATCTCGATGAGGGCCTGTTCGTCCTGCTGGCACCCAGCCGCGTAGCCTATGGGGAGATCAGCGCACTGATCACCCAGGCAAGACGCAGTCAGGGAAAGGGGGAGTACAAGGTGAGTCTCAATAGCCTCTTGAAACAGCAAGAGAGCCTAGTGTTATGGCGGCCTCCTTCCTTGGCCCAATTTCAGCTAACGCTTAGCACTGCGTTGGATGAGGGAGAACTGCTGGTGGTATATCAGGAGCATCTGCGACAGATTGGCGCAGAGCTAAAGCGGGCGTTTTCAACCCGGTTGCACCTCTTGATGGAGCGGCTCTTGTTGCCGGGTGAGGCGCTTCACTTGCAATTGTGGCAAAGACTGGGCGAGGTGCTGACCATTCCCTGTGTTGCCGCCGGTGGCGTACGGATGCATGACGCTTCTCGTCAGCCAATGCTTGATGTACTCACCTGCATTGCTCATGGGCGGGATCTCGACAGTGGGGCGGCCCTATGTTCTATCAATGCCGAGGCGAGCCTTAAACCCATTGCGGCGCAATATAAGCGTTATCCTCAGGCCTGGATAGACAAGGGGCTTGCACTGGCGCGCCAGTGTCACTTCTCTTTAGATGAGCTTAAGTATGAATACCCTGCGGAGGTGGTACCGGCTGGCATGCAGGCCTGTGAGTACCTGGCCCAAGCCGTGAGAGAGGGGGCCAAGCGGCGCTTTCCCGAGGGGGTGCCTGACAAGGTCAGGTTGCAGTATGAAAAGGAGTTAACGCTTATCAAGGCGATGGGTTATGAATATTTCTTCTTGACCATCTATGACATCGTTTGCTTTGCCAAGTCACAGCAGATTCTGCATCAGGGGCGGGGCTCGGCAGCCAACTCTGTGGTGTGCTACTGCCTGGGGATCACTGAGGTTGACCCCACCAAGATTAACATGTTGTTCGAGCGTTTCATCTCTAAAGAGCGTAATGAGCCGCCGGATATCGATGTGGATTTTGAGCATGAACGGCGCGAGGAGGTGATTCAATATATCTATCGCAAGTATGGCCGGGAGCGGACTGCCCTAGCAGCGGCGGTGATCTGCTATCGCTTTAAGAGTGCCATGGGTGATGTGGGCAAGGTGTTGGGGATAGATGCCGAGCAGATCGCCATGATGATAAAAAAGATCGATCGCCGCGATCCCAAGCAGCATTGGACTGCTCAACTCGCCGCCATGCTACCAGAGTCGGGGCGAGGGCGAATGCTACTGCCGCTGGTGCAGAGCCTTATCGGATTTCCTCGTCATCTGTCGCAGCATGTGGGTGGCTTTATTATCTCAGCCGGCCCCTTGTCTGAGTTGGTGCCGATTGAGAATGCGGCCATGGTCGATCGCACTGTGATCCAGTGGGATAAGGATGATCTTGAGAGCCTTGGCTTGCTAAAGGTGGATATTCTGGCGCTGGGCATGTTGACGGCGATCCGTAAAACCTTCGCCCTGTTAAGTACACCTGAGCGTCCCTTTACCATGGCCGATCTGGTGTGGGAACAAGCCGAGGTTTATGCCATGTTGCAGGCTGGCGATAGCATAGGGGTGTTTCAGATCGAATCTCGGGCACAGAGTACCATGTTGCCCAGATTAAAACCCGCTTGTTATTACGATCTTGTGGTGCAGATTGCCATCGTCAGGCCTGGTCCTATTCAAGGTGATATGGTGCATCCCTATCTGCGTCGCCGCGATGGACTGGAGACTGTGGAATATCCCAGCCCTGAGGTGCAGTCAGTACTGTCTCGCACCATGGGGGTGCCTATCTTTCAGGAGCAGGTGATCCAACTGGCCATGGTGGCGGCCGGATTTAGCGGTGGTGAGGCCGATCAGCTGCGCCGGGCGATGGCGAGCTGGAAGCGGACCGGTGAACTGGCACAGTTTGAAACCAAGCTCCTTAGCGGCATGGCGAAACGGGGTTATAGCAAGAGCTTTGCCGAGCAGATTTATCGGCAGATTAAAGGGTTTGGCGAGTATGGTTTTCCCGAATCTCATTCTGCCAGTTTTGCCTTGCTGGCCTATGTGTCGGCCTACCTTAAGTATCATTACCCGGCGGCGTTTTGCTGCGCCTTACTCAACAGCCAGCCAATGGGTTTTTATAGCCCGTCGCAGTTAATTCAGGATGTACAGCGCCATGGGGTGATGGTGTTGCCTGTGTGTGTGAATTACAGTGATTGGGACAATCGTCTGGTGGAGATTGAAGCGGAGCAGGGGGCAGTGATTCGTCTAGGGTTTCGCCAGGTGAAGGGGCTGCAACAGGCCGATATTGGCCGATTACTTAAGGCGCGTCCCGAGACAGGTTTTACCCGGGTCGAGCAGTTGTATGAGATCGGACTCTCTTCTGCCTGCCTGACGCTGCTTGCCAGTGCCGATGCTCTGCTTACTGTGGCTGGGCACAGGTATCAGGCGCGTTGGCAGTTGAGTGCGTACCAGCCGAGTCTGCCGCTGTTTGATGATTTACCTCCTGTGAGCAGTCAGGTGGTATTGGCTGCGCCGAGTGAGATGGCCGCCATGCAGAGCGATTATCGCCACCTTGGTTTGAGTCTGGGCCGTCATGTGATAGCGCAGCTCAGAGAGCGGGGAGAGCTAAAGGAGTGTTTAAGTGCGGCCCAATTGGCGGGTTGCCGTCATGGTCAGTTGGTACATGTCGCCGGCGTGGTAGTGGGGCGTCAGCGTCCGGGTACCGCCTCTGGGGTGACCTTTGTGACCCTAGAGGATGAGACGGGTAACATCAATGTAATCGTATGGAGTGCAACGGCCAGGGCGCAGCGTCAGCCTTTTTTGACATCAAAAATATTAAAGGTAGTGGGCATACTTGAGACCCAATCTGGGGTGAGTCATATCATTGCGGGTAGATTAATAGATGTTTCTACTATGGTGAATAATTTTGAGTCAAAAGCGAGAGACTTTCGCTAGCTTGCTTAACATGTCGTAAATACTCGTTAATTTATGTCGGCGCCTGGCTAACCTCACTCGCCTGGCTAGGGTATACTGACGCCTTTATTGAGCCAGCAAACCGCAAAGAAAGTTAGTTAAATGAAATTTATACTGCTCACACATGCGCGGGAATATGAGCGTCCCTCCAATACGGGCACGCTGGCGTTGCAGCATTTTCCTGAGTTATGCCGCCGTGTGCCTTGGTCACGGGTTGAGCCCGATGCTTGGCTTAAGCAGGCCTGCGAGTCGGGAGAGGCGCTGTTACTCTTTCCGCCAAGTGATGAAAGCCCGCCAGCGTTTCCCCTTGAAGCCTTAGTAGAGGAGGCTCAGACGCCTTTACCACAGCAGATCATTATTTTGGATGCCACCTGGCAGGAAGCCAGAAAGATGGTCCGTCAGAGCCCCTATCTGCAACAGGCGCGGCGTTTAAGCCTGTCAGAGGCATCTACTTCTCGTTATCGTTTAAGGCGCAATCAGGTGGATCAGGGCTTGTGCACCATAGAGTGCATTATCAGCCTGCTAAGAGGTATGGAGATGTCAGATGAAGCGCAAGTTCTGGATGCGGCGTTTGACGCTTTTATGTCAGAGCACAGTCAAGTCAAAGCACCGTCAGATAGACACATAGAAAATGACTGAGCGCTCCTGCCAGCACAAACAGATGCCAGATGGCATGATTATAGGGGATGCGTTTACCCACATAGAAGATCACCCCAACACTATAAAAAATCCCGCCAGCCATTAATAGCTGAAAACCTAGGGTGCTCATGGCCTCAAGCAGTTGCTTCATGACGATAACGCACAACCAACCCATTACCAGATAGAGCACCAGACTAAAGATCTTAAATCTGTGGATAAAGAGTGTCTTAAACAAGATCCCGCCAAGTGCCAGACACCAGATGGCGAGCAAGATTCCATCGGCTTCGGCGCTGCCTAATTGGATCAGCATGAGTGGGGTATAGGTGCCGGCGATGAGCAGATAGATGGCGCAGTGATCGGCAATCTTCAGCTTATGTTTTAGCTTGGGATCAGACACGCTGTGGTACAAGGTTGAGCAGAGAAACAGGAGTATGATACTCAGGCAGTAGATCAACATACCACCCAACTGCAGATCGCTGAGACTATCCCAACCTTTCATCATTGAAAAAACCAATGCCAGAATACCGGCAAGCACCCCGAGTCCATGGCTCATCGCATTGGCCAGCTCTTCAGAGCGGCTATAGGGCGCGGCGATTGACACTAGGGGATCAGCTTGGTTTAAGGGAAGTTCTTGGGACGGCATCATGCTCTCTATTGACTGGTTAGACCTCAAGCTGAGTCTAACAGTATGCTATCGCAAATGAAATACTTTAGCGTACATATGTAAGCTTAAAAGTTTAGAGTGATTTTTAATGTTTGATTTTAAATAACTTTAATATAAATAGTGTCCACCTATAACAGGAGGTGGAACTTATGGGTCAAGCTTAGCCTCTAAAGCGCTAAGTTACCTAAGGAAAGGATCTGTCTCTCTTGCAAGTGACGCCACAGGAGCTATATAAACCAAGGCAACCAGAAAAAGAGTATCATTGGTCGGCGATTAAGCTTAACGCCGTATGTCCTGAGCCGCTTGCGCTAACCAGCCTCGATTTGCTTGAGGAGAGTGCTGAGCACCAGCGGCGCCAGCATAAGTTCCTAGGGATAAGCTTAACAGATCTTATGCTTGTGCTCGGTGTCTTGCTGCTGCATCTGTTTCTACTGTCCATGCTTAGTTGGCGTTATCCGTTATACCATGGCCCCGCCTTGCGCGCTGAGCCGTCTACCAAGGCGATAAGCGCCTATATGCTGAGCGCTGCCCAATTTGAGGCCATGACCAAGCGGGAATTAGCTAATCAAGCAGCGCCGCTAAAAAACTCATCTGAATCTCAATTAGTTGCGCCTGTTACGAAGGAGCAGAGTCTCACCTCGCTATCCCAACTGAAATCGCCTGGCGCCTCGTCCCCGCAGAAGCAACTGATCCAGAGCCAGAAACATAGTCCTGACCGGGGTAATCAGCAAACTCAGACGGCCGGCGCCGAGAAGAGTCAGGCAAAAAGTCATGATATCGAACCAGAGCTGCCAAGGAGAGTGGCAGAACAAGGGTTCACCTTTGAGGCGCCTGATCTAACAGGATATAGCGCGCCGCCTCAAGAGCGGCCTTTTGCTGGGGAGCTCGGCGTCATCACCGGAGACTATCTGGCCAGGCATCGTCAAGCCTTGATCGATAAGCTGGTTCAGCGCGCGGCCGATGTGGCGACAATGCCCAAATCGATAAGCGAGATGGATGGGCTGATGGCGCAGTTAGCCCTGCCAAAAATCGATGAATATAACACGGCAATTACCCTGGACAGTAAATTGGACCCGAATCGTATCGTTAAGCTTGGTGATACCTGTTACCGGGTGGTTAACGTCGCGACTCCTATCAATCCTCACGCAGAGAACCTGGGGTTTCCTTTTAAGTGTGGTGAAGACAAGGTGAAGCAGGCGATTAAGGCCTCGTTAGACAGGCACCTTGAGCTGATGGGCGTTAGCCAAAAAAGCAATAACTAAGATGATTTATTTTCACCACAAAATCAATTTTAGCGAGCATTTATATTTTATGATGCTGTTTATATTGATTTATTTCGTTTGATTTATTTGGTTTCAAGCTAGTGTGTTAAGGGCTTGTTTATCGCTAAGGCTTAGGTCTATACTGGGCACCTCTTGTCGGAGTGCCATTAGGCTGAGACCGTTAATTCGGGATCCGTTGAACCTGATCAGGTTAGTCCCTGCGAAGGAAACAAGCATAATATGACCTTGGTAAAGGCTATTTTGTAGGCGATAAATTGCCCTTAAACTTGCCTTTCAAACCATATTTTTGACCTGGTGCGATCATCTTATGTCGCTCGCGGTTAATGCCCTCAACGCCAACTTCTCCAGACAAGCAACTTCATTTAACTCAATAGTGAGATTGCTTATGTCAACACGTCGTGAAACTCGAGCCCAGGCCCAGGCCTTTATCGATAATCTAAAACCGCTACAACATGCCAATTCAGAGAAGATCTACTTGCAGGGGAGTCGAGCCGACCTCAAGGTTGCCATGCGCCAGATCCATCAGTCCGATACCCTGATTGGTGGTACCCAATCGGCGCCCATTGTTGCAAAGAATCCGCCAATCAAGGTTTATGACTGTGCCGGTCCCTATTCAGACCCTAAGGCAGATATCAATGTGCGTCGCGGTCTGGACAAGCTGCGCAGCGCCTGGATCGCAGAGCGGGACGATACCCAGACGCTAAGTCAGGCAAGCTCGGGTTTTACCCAGCAACGTTTGGCCGATGAGGGACTGGATCACTTAAGGTTTGAACATCTGCCAAGGCCGAGACGCGCTAAAGATGGCAAGGTGGTAACCCAGATGCACTACGCCAGACACGGCATCATCACCCCTGAGATGGAATATGTGGCCCTGCGGGAAAATATGGCTCGCGATACTGTGATCGATGAGGTGTTGACCCAGCGCGCAGCAGGGGAAAGCTTTGGTGCCAAGGTGGGCCAGGCGATAACCCCAGAGTTTGTCCGTCAGGAACTGGCCGCTGGCCGGGCGATCATTCCTTTAAATATCAATCATCCAGAAGCTGAGCCGATGATCATTGGTCGCAATTTTCTGGTCAAGGTCAACGCCAATATAGGGAATTCCGCGGTCACTTCCTCTATCGAAGAGGAGGTGGAGAAGTTGGTGTGGGCGACGCGTTGGGGCGCCGATACTGTAATGGATCTCTCAACCGGCCGCTATATCCACGAGACTCGCGAGTGGATCATTCGTAACTCGCCTGTGCCCATAGGCACGGTTCCCATCTATCAGGCTCTGGAGAAGGTCAACGGCGTTGCCGAAGATCTCACCTGGGAGATCTTCAGGGACACCCTAATTGAGCAGGCGGAGCAGGGGGTGGACTATTTTACTATTCACGCCGGTGTCTTACTGCGTTATGTGCCCATGACGGCGAAACGTTTGACCGGTATTGTATCCCGGGGCGGTTCTATCATGGCCAAGTGGTGCCTCTCTCATCATAAAGAGAACTTCCTCTATGAGCACTTTGATGAGATCTGTAAGTTGTGCGCGGCCTACGATGTCTCTTTGTCTCTTGGGGATGGTATGCGCCCAGGTTCCATTGCCGATGCGAACGATGAAGCGCAGTTTGCTGAGCTTGAAACCTTAGGGGAGCTGGTTAAGCGCGCCTGGCAACATGATGTGCAAACTATCATAGAAGGCCCGGGGCATATCCCCATGCAGCTGATCAAAGAGAACATGGATAAGCAGCTCGAGCTGTGTGATGAGGCACCTTTTTATACCTTAGGCCCGCAAACCACAGATATCGCGCCAGGTTATGATCATTTCACCTCGGGGATCGGCGCGGCAATGATTGCCTGGTATGGCTGTGCCATGCTCTGTTACGTCACCCCTAAGGAGCATCTGGGGCTGCCCAATAAGGAAGATGTGAAACAGGGGCTGATCGCCTACAAGATAGCGGCCCACGCCGGGGATGTGGCCAAGGGGCATCCTGGTGCTCAGATCCGCGACAATGCCTTGTCGAAGGCAAGGTTTGAGTTTCGCTGGGAGGATCAGTACAACCTGGGATTAGATCCCGATACCGCCAGGGCCTATCACGATGAGTCCTTACCTCAAGAGTCGGCCAAAGTTGCCCACTTCTGCTCCATGTGCGGCCCTAAGTTTTGCTCAATGAAAATCACCCAGGAAGTACGTGAGTACGCCGCGGCGCAAGAGAGTCAGACGCAGGCGATTGAGGTACAGCACAGCCAGGCTTATGAGGCGGCGCCTCAGACACAGATCCAGCAAGGGATGGAGAAGATGTCGGCGCAGTTTAAGCAGACCGGTGGCGCCCTCTATCACAGTGCCACAATGGCCGACGTTGAAGAGGTATAGCCATGCGCAGTGCTAAACCTATCGTCTGGACCATAGCCGGTTCAGACAGCGGTGGCGGCGCCGGGATTCAAGCGGATCTGGCAACTATAGGGGATCTCGGCGGCCATGGCTGCAGCGTCATCACCTGTGTGACCGCGCAAAATTCGGTAGCGGTCAATGGCGTTGAGCCGGTCAGCGATGCCTTGCTGCTCAATCAACTCAACACCTTGCTGGTTGACCTGCCGCCAAAGGCGATAAAAATTGGCTTGCTGGCGAATCAGCGTCAGATTGATCTGCTTGCTGATTGGCTGGCGACGCATTTTACATCACACGCCAAGGTCACTGGTTATCAGGTCCCTATCATACTAGATCCTGTGATGGTAGCTTCCTGTGGAGACACGCTTGTCAGTGCTGAGGCTGATAAGGGACTGGATTTTTCCCCGTTCAGGCAGCTACTTACCCTGATGACTCCCAATGGCCATGAGTTTGAGGCACTGTCGGCGTTAGTGGGTAATGATAGTGACGGGATCTCTGCTAAGGCGCAGAATTTAGCCCGTTATCTGGGCTGTAACCTCTTGATAACCGGGGGCGATAAGGGGGCCTTTTGGCAAGCGCAGTACGCCGAGGATCACTTTGTCTGCCATCGGGTACCTCATACCTCAGCTTTGCATCAGCATAGGGGATTTCGCCTTAGTAGCGAGCGAAGTGATAACCCAAACCACCACGGTAGCGGCTGCACGCTCTCATCGGCAATTGCGAGCTTTCTCGCTCATGGCTTGGTGTTGCATGATGCGGTCTTACTGGCTAAAGCCTATGTTGGTCAAGGGATAGCGGCGGCCAGTCCGGTAGGCGCAGGCTCGGGGCCACTAGAACGTTGTGGCTGGCCTAAGGGGTTGAAAAGCCTCGCTAAGATAAGCTTAATCGATGCAGAAAACTGCAAGGGCCCCGATTTTCTAAGGCATATTTCACACCATACTCCTTATGGCCTTGCGCTTAGCTTTCCTGCGTTAACCCAGCCGATCGGTATCTATCCCGTGGTAGGTGATGTCAAGACCCTATCACAGGTGCTGGCAGCAGGAGCCAGCACGGTGCAGCTTAGGATAAAACAGGTAAGCACCACAGATGAGCTAGAGCGTCAGATAGTTGATGCCATTGCTCTTGGGAGAGAGTATGGCGCTCAGCTCTTTATCAATGACCATTGGCAATTGGCGGTAAAACACGGCGCATTTGGTGTCCATCTGGGTCAGGAAGATCTGTTTGATGCCGATCTTGAGGCAATTGCCAACGCAGGGATGGCGCTTGGGCTCTCGAGTCACGGAGTATTTGAGATGGCGCTGGCGTGCCAACTCAAGCCATCTTATATCGCTCTAGGGCATATCTTCCCAACTCCTACCAAGTCAATGCCGTCAAAGGCGCAGGGGCTAGAGAACCTCAAGCATCTGGTGGCTCTTTTTGATCCCGGATGTCCGCGGGTGGCGATTGGCGGCATAGATAAATCGCGACTCGAAGCCGTTAAAGCGACAGGTGTCGACGCCGTGGCGCTTGTCAGAGCGGTAACCCAGGCTCCATCGCCAGGCGATGCCTATCTCGAGTTGCTCAGCCTTTGGGAGAATGGCGATGCCGCTAGCTGATCAACAATTTATCCAGTTTTCTCGGCAGATCTTATTGCCGGAAGTGGGCGAAGCCGGCCAGCAACGCCTGATGGCAGCTTGCGTAGCGATTGTCGGGATAGGCGGTTTAGGTCAGCTTTGCGCCCAGTATCTGAGCGCGGCCGGCATTGGTGGGCTGACGCTCATCGATGACGACAAGGTTGAGCTGAGTAACTTGCCGCGGCAGTTACTGTTCTCCCTTGATGATTGCGGCAAGTACAAAGCCTTGGTGGCTCAGCAAAAACTGCGTTCAGGTCATTACTATGCTGATGTTTGCCAGATAATAGCCAAGACTGAGCGCCTTAATGGGCAAAACGCCAGGGCGCTCTTCGGTGATGTGGATCTGGTACTGGATTGCAGTGATAACTTTGCCACCCGCCATAGTGTAAACGCTGCGTGCGTAGCAGCCAATCTGCCCAATGTCGTGGGCTCTGCTGCGCATTTCAGTGGTCAGTTGATGGCCTTCGATTTATCAAGGGCGCCTGAGGCGGGCTGCTATCACTGTGTTTTTCCCGCCGAACTAAGAGTCAGTGAAAACTGCTCAACCCTAGGTGTGCTGGGGCCTATGGTCGGCACTATGGCATCGATGCAGGCGCTACTTGCCCTTAAGCTGATCATGGGACTGGGTGGGCTAGGGGAAATGCAGCGATATAACGGCCTAACGGCAGAGATGCACAAGGTGAGGTTACGGCGCGATCCTCACTGCCCTGTGTGCGCCGACATGGCAAAGGAGAGATAGATGAGTGAGATCAGAATAAGTGTCAACGGCCTGCCGGTAACGCTGCTAGCAGGGACCAGCTTGCAGGCAATGTTAAAGGCGCAATCGATCAATTTGGATAGCGTGGCATTAGTGCGCGGCGGTGAGCTAGTACCTAAGTCACAGTGGGCTGTGACTGAGTGTGAAGCAGATGATGTGGTTGAAATTTTTGGTGTAGTGGCAGGAGGATAATATGTTAACCCTAGGCGATACTCAGTTCTCATCGCGTTTATTCACTGGCACGGGCAAGTTTTCCTCTGCTAATCAGATGCTCGCGGCCTTGGCCGCCAGTGGCTCGCAACTGGTGACCTTGGCAATGAAACGTGTCGATATTAAAGGTGGCTTTGACGATATTCTTGCTCCCCTGCGGCAAAGTGGTGTTAAGTTGCTACCCAATACTTCTGGTGCCCGCAATGCCAAGGAGGCAATTTTTGCCGCCGAGTTGGCGCGGGAAGTGCTGGGGACCTCTTGGGTGAAACTTGAGATCCATCCCGATCCCAAATACCTGATGCCCGATCCTATTGAAACCTTTAATGCCGCTAAGGTGTTGTGTGAACGCGGTTTTACGGTTTTACCCTATGTGCATGCCGATCCCGTGCTGTGCCGAGCCTTGGAAGCGGTGGGCTGCGCCGCGGTGATGCCTTTAGGCAGCCCCATTGGGTCCAATCAGGGACTCGCAACCGCTACTTTTTTGAAGATCATCATAGAGCAGGCCAATGTCCCCGTAGTGGTGGATGCGGGAATAGGAACCCCTTCACAGGCCATGGCAGCGATGGAGATGGGGGCAAGTGCCGTACTGGTCAATACGGCGATTGCCGCCAGTCGCGATCCGGTAAAAATGGCGCTTTGTTTTGCAGAGGCGGTTGCGACTGGGCGTAAGGCTTATGAAGCAGGACTGGCCGAGGTACACGCCAGGGCGATAGGCACCAGCCCACAGCAGTCGCTGACTGGATTTTTAGCGGAGTCTGATTGATGAGTTTTATTCAGCAGCTAGCTAAGCTTTCCAGAGAGACCTTGAAGTTAAGGCTGTATTCGACCACACCAACCCAGGTTGAGGCGGCAATTGTGGGGGAGCAGGGCAATCTTGATCATCTGTTGGCGCTACTTTCTCCGGCTGCCGAAGCTTATATTGAGCCGATGGCTCAGCGAGCTGCGGCTTTGACTCGGCGGCGTTTTGGTTACAACATAGGTCTCTATCTGCCCCTGTATCTGTCTAATCTCTGTGCCAATGAGTGCGATTATTGTGGTTTTACCATGAGTAACAAGCTTAAGCGCAAGGTATTGAGCGCGGAGGAGCTAGCCGCCGAAATGGCGGTGATCAAGCCTCAGGGATTCGACTCGATTCTCTTAGTCTCCGGCGAGCATGAGACTAAGGTGGGACTGGACTATTTTTCGTCCGTGCTGCCACAGGTAAAGGCGCAGTTTAGTCATGTGGCCATGGAGGTGCAGCCCTTGAGCACAAAGGCTTACGACGCACTGGTGGCAAGAGGGTTGGATGCCGTTATGTTGTATCAGGAGACCTATGACCCCACCACCTACCAGAAACATCACCTGAGGGGCAATAAGCGAGACTATGGCTATCGTTTAGCATCACCTGAGCGTATCGCCCAAGCCGGCGTGGATAAGATAGGGCTTGGGGTCCTCTTAGGCTTGGATGATTGGCGTATGGACGCGCTGTTGATGGGGCACCATCTTGATTATCTCGAGCGGCGGTTCTGGCGCAGTCGCTACAGTATTTCACTGCCGAGGTTAAGGCCCTGTGTCGGCGGCATTACGCCTAAGGTGCAACTGTCTGATCGGGGATTAGTACAGCTAATTTGCGCCTTCAGACTGTTTAATGAGCAGTTGGAGATCAGCCTCTCCACCCGAGAGACACCTAAGTTACGCGATAATCTGCTTGGCCTTGGGATCACTCAGATGAGCGCCGGGAGCCGCACCGATCCTGGCGGTTATGTAAATCCTGATGCTCAATTGGATCAGTTTGAGATCAGTGATGAGCGCAGTGCAGCCGAGGTGGTCAAGGTCCTTAGGCAGCGGGGCTTTACCCCGGTATGGAAAGATTGGGAAGCCAACTGGATAGGAGCAAGCTAATCAATTCAAACAGATAAGCACCCGGGCGTGAAAGCCTGTACATTCGCAGGCTTTTGGTTAATAATTAGCCATAACTGTGACTTGCCTAAAGAGGCGTTAGATTATGGAAATACCATCAAGTTTTTCATCCGGGTTAGCGGGCTTAAAAGGTGCGCAATCGGGCCTGACGCAGGCGACGGTTGATGTGGCAAAACCCAGTCAGCCTCAAACGAGTGAGGCGGGTTCGACAGAAACAACCAACCCGGTTAGTGCGACCGATAAAACCGGGGCTTTAGTGTCAGCCATCGAGTCGAAAAACCAAGGGGAAGCTGCGGTAGAAGTGCTCGAAACAGCAAACGAAACCCTGGGTACAGTGATAGACATTAAGGTGTAACCCCATGGCCGGCGTCATGACAGCGCCATCTCTAACGGCGATGCGATTAAATGCTTCGCCGTCTTCACTTGGTCAGCGCTTCAGTTCAAATCCTTCAGTCAGTACTTCAGTAACGCCAGTTTCTTCGGCGCAAACACTGACTGCGCAACATATAGCTCCACAAACGCTAGCCCCACAAACACCAGCCCCGCAAACACAAGGCTCACAAACACATGGCTCACAAACACATGGCTCACAAACATTAGCCACGCAATCTCCTGTGACGTCTGCATCTGGCTCAACCGCGCCGAGTATCGCCAGTGCGGGTTTATCAGGTAAAACCGCGACCCTTAAGGCAGATCTATCGCCCATTAATAGCTTGGTTAATATTAGCGACAGCAATAGTCCTGTAAGCAAGCAAAGCAGCGGTGGCTATAGCCTGTCTCAAGGGGCGCTAGGGGTAAATGGACTGATTAATCGCGCGCCTGGCCAAGTAGCCGCTAATCCAGCTGCTAGCCAAGGGCGAATAAACACTGGCTCTGGTGCGAGTGAAACGAGCGCTACAGACACAGGTGAAGCCAATGGGATTGGTAATATCTTTGCTAAAGATCAGGTGGAAACGATCTTTAATCCAGCACAAGAGGATGCGGGCGAATCCGCCGGTGATCCCGCCGCGCAAGAAGGTTCAGGAGCTAATGTCTTTAGTCAGACAGATGCGCGCGAGCAGCAAGGCTATGATCCCTTTAAGGACAAAGAGGTTGATGCTGAGCAGTTAGATAGGGCACAGGAGGCCGAGTTGCAGGCGCTGGCAAAACGTGACGCTGAGGTGAGAGCCCATGAGCAGGCTCATGCCAGTGTTGGCGGTACTTTTGCACGCAGCCCGAGTTTCAAATATGAGCAGGGAAGCGATGGTCGTCGTTACGCCGTCGATGGTGAGGTGGCGATCGATATCTCCTCGGTGCCAGGTGATCCGCTAGCGACCTTGAATAAGATGAAGCAGGTTTACGCCGCTGCTATGGCGCCTATGACGCCCTCTATGGCGGATATTCGTGTAGCCAGCGAGGCGCTGCGCAAGATGAATGCGGCAAAAGCTGAACTGGCTCAAGAGCGTCAGCAGAGCATGATGACACCCAAAGAGATGCAGCCATTAATTGATGCGGGTAAGAGTGAGCAGCAGCGTCAGTTGCCTGACCCTGTAACGCCCAAGGTGGCTGGGGAGGTGGATGAAAAAGGCCAAATATCAGCCAGCAGAGTCGATTCCCCCTCAGCACTGGATAATGATAGAGCGCCCTCACAAACTATTGAGCGTATCAGTCGTCAAATCTTAGAAAACAAGGCTGAAGTCTATAGCCAATCTGCCCTCAATGCTCGTTATCAGGGGGCCCAGCCTAGTCCATCTTCGTTTGCTTTCTCCCTTTAAATCGCGTGATTTTTCAAGATAAGCTGCTCAAGTAGTTGGGACGCTGGTCCCTGTTTATCGCGGTTGGGGATCACCAGACTTAAGGGGACTTGTCTGTGGGTCGAGCCTTTCAGTTCCAGCCGTGTTAGTTTACCTTGCTCGATGGCGCCACAGACCAGATGACTCGGGATCCAGCAGAATCCCAGGCCTTTTGCCAGTACTACCAAGGCTTCATGAAAGTTAGCAACCGTCCAGCGGCGCTCAGCTTTGAGCCACCCCATTTCGCCGCGGCTGATCTGACCGGTATCTTTAATCACTATCTGTAACTGTTCTGCCAGGGTCTGATCATCGAGGGGCATATCCATACTCGCCAACGGGTGAGAGGGATGGCAGACCAGAAAGAAGTCCACATGGCATAAAGGCTGTGCAAGGTACCCTTTAGGCGCTGCGCCGCCTATGATGGCTATGTCGACCTTTTCCGATTCCACTAACTCGGCGCTGCCACTGATCACAGAGTCCAATATAGTGATCCTTGTGCCCCGGCCCTGGGGTTCAAATTCTGCCAGGGCATCGATAAGGTGCTCCATTGGGTAGATCAACTCTCTGGAGAGCATTAGGCTGGGTTCCCAGCCTTTTTCCAGATTGTTGGCTAGTTGCTCTAACTCAGTCACAGATCGGGTAATGTGCCGTGAGCGCCTAAGCAGAACCTCACCACTTTCGGTTAAATAAGCCTTGCGCCCTCTGACTTCCAATAGTGCAACACCCAGCTGTGCTTGCAATTTTGCCACGGCGTGATTGAGCGACGACTGACTCTTGTTTAACTTTTCTGCCGCCTGGGCGTAACCGCCATAATCGACTACAGCCTGGAGAATGCGCCACTGTTCAAAGGTGGATTTGGCTTGACTCATGCTCGCTACCCTTTGCTATTTTTGCGGCTGTTTAGGTTTTATGGTTACTAACTTAGGCATATATTTCTTGGTTGCTTTAAGTTGGTGCAAATAGGGGCCTTGGTGCAGGGTTTCAGGCCAGTCTAACAGCATCATGGCTAAGACATTACGATGCTCACCCAAGGCAAGATCGGGATTACCGCGCGGTGAGGGGATGGTCTGCACCTTGGGATCGAAGGCGGATATGATGTGCGCCTGAGTCTTTTTCACAACAGGATTGTCGGACATGCCCGCCAGATGGAAGCTAATTCCCACTTCGGCGATGATATCGTCGGTGGCATCGGCGAGGATCCTGTCGATATTGGCCTCGAAGTAATCCAAGATCCAGGCAAAGGTCTTACTATCTACCGGCTGCTGGTAATATTCACTGGCGGCAAAGATAAAGTGGGTCATGCCGTAGATCTTGTTGCGGAACTGCTTCTTAGTGAGTTTGGCATCTCGACTTTGAGGGTAAACACGGTTAAAGGCAGCCTTGTAGTCTTGCACATAATCGCCCACGCCCAGCTGCTTGGCCCAGTAGACATAGTTGACTAATTGCGCTGCCCAAGCCTCAATCATGGCTTTATCGGTCAAACCGCGCTTCAGATCTGTTGACTTAAGGGCTTTGACTAGTTTGTCATGACAAGGACCCTGCAAGCCAAATTCATCGATACGACTCGAGAATCTCAGTAATACATCTGTATAGAATAGAAATTCGGGGAAGGGTTGTAACGCCTTCTTACGTGCTTTGGCTCTTGGGCCATTACCCAGCACATCAATCGCTGACTGCGCTTCATTCGCAATAAATCCAGGCTTATCCAGTTGGCAGGCGTAAAAGGCTTGTGATTCTGTCACTGCGTAAAGGTCCACCAAGGCGGCGTTGGCGTATTGTTCATCACCCGTCATGCGATAGAGCCTGATGCCATAATGGCCCTGTACTCTGGGGGGCAGTTGGTAAAGGTGATCTTCTAGGTTCGTCTGAATGGCTTGTTTTACGCCCATCGCATCTAATGCTGCGGTTGTTTTTGCAACGGCAGATTGAGTCGACAGCAAGAGGACTGAAGAGAGCGCGAATGTGCCTAAGAGTTTAGTGTATGGCGCTATGTTGAACATGTTGCCTCCTTTCAAGTAGGTTTACGACAGGTGTTGTGTCGCCAAATATAAGGGTGAGTTGATCATCAAGGCTGAGCTGTTGTTCGTTAACGAGTAAGAGATCAAATAAGGCTTGTGTATCGAGTCGTGACTGGGCTTGGATCTGCTTAGCGAGACTCTTTTTCCACAGTACCAGATAATAGAGCGGACCTTGGTTAACGGCGCCGGTGAAGCTGTACAGGGCATCATAGGCCTGTGGCCAAGGCTCGCCAAAACTCAAGGCAAATTCCTGGCTGAGATCCTGATAGCTGCGCTCGGCCTTTGTTTGATAGGCGATCAGGGCCAGTTTGCTTCGAAAGACCTTAAGCTGAGTCGAAAAGGCTTCGAGTTGAGCCTCGCGGCTATCTATGGGCAGGGTAGGTAGTAGTTGCCCTGTAAGGTAGAGTGTTAACCATTGGCTCGCTAATGCTTGAGTGTCTTGGGTGTCGCCCAGAGTGTTGTTCAAGTAGTAATGCCCACCTGGCAGCATACGCGCCACGAGTTCGGCAATGCTAGTGATAAACTGCTCCTGGGCGCGATAGTCTTCCAGTTGTTCGGGAGATGAAAGCGTCAACTGACCAAATTGCTGGCCAATTACCGCTTGTCTTAGGGGACTGACCCTTATATCTGGCGTCGTCGCCAGAAAGATATCGCCTAACAGGCGTCCATGATGCCAAAGTCGGCTCATCTTGTGGTTGACGGGCTCAACGAGCAGACCGAAAGGACTGAGCTTTTCCTCTATCTGTTCTAACATGTTAGCCGCCGATACTGGGGCTATGTCGGCCTTGGGGAGGCTGGCTAACTGGGTACCGAGCATCCAGGGGGCAATCGTGGTTTGCGTCATGGTATCAAGATAGCGCTTAACCTGGGCTGGTGACTTAAGCAGCTGACTGCTCAGCACCCAATGTGCATAGTCGGGCGCTTGATGCTGCTGGGCTATCTCCTGTTTGGTGGACAATATTTGCGAAACGGCCGCTTGATTTCGCTCTTTTGCCCTTGTCTGATACGCCTGCCACACCTGGCGCTTACAACTGATATCTTGCTGGGCAATCAGGTAACTGGCGATTGAGCGATCAAAGGATTTAGTATCGTCCTCAAATGCGCTGTGATGTTCTGTTTGATGTTGAAGCTCACAGTGTGAGGCGCCAAGAGCAAGGGAGAGATTTTTTTGCCTTAGGCCGTGGGCAACGCTTGCTTGTGCCGTGTGGATTCTGGATTTCTGCTCTAGGCTTATTTGCTCTTTGAGTTGCCTGATTAGGTGATGGCCGAAACGGCGTAGCCCGGGTTGCTCATTTTGCGTCCAAAGCTGACTTTGCTCTATTATCCAGGGCGACTGTGTTAAGCGGGCAAACTCATCTGCCAGATGCAACTGACATTGTAGCAGAGCCTCTTTGTCATCAGCGCTGAGAGGATATTGACGATAGAAGCGTACACTGTCTTTTAAGTTAAACAGGCCGATAAGCTGCCGCTCCAGTTCGATACTGGCTTGCATAGGTGTAATGCTGACCTGAGCTTGAGACAAAGAGACCTGATAGTCGATACATTGCTGACTGAGCAGGGTGATGGGAGAGGCGGCCTCAGCCGCCAAACTAAAGTTAAGCGCTAGTGAGACTGCTAAAATGCGTTTTAGCATAAGCGACGCGCTCTTCGACTGACATAGACTTGTTTTTCATCTGCTCGACGTGCTTTAGGCGCGGCAATATCCCTTGAGCATTGGCGATCTGAATTGCCAATCCCGGACGGGCGTTGAGCTCTAGGAGCAGTGGACCGAGTTTTTGATCCAGTACCATGTCAGTCCCCAAATACCCAAGCTCACTCATCTCATAGGCTTTAGATGCCGTATGGAGCAGAGTGTCCCAGTGGGGGACTTCAATATCGGTGAGTTTTTTGTCTGTGTCTGGGTGCAGCTCTATTGGACAGTCAAACTGCACTGCGTGCAGGCCGCGTCCCGTAGCGATATCAAGTCCAACGCCTACCGCTCCTTGGTGCAAGTTTGCCTTGCCATCAGATGCCGCTGTCGAGAGTCTGAGCATTCCCATCACAGGGAAGCCCTTAAAGACAATGAGCCGAATATCGGGCACCCCTTCGAAGGAGTAGCCGTCAAAGACAGGGTCGAATTCGATCAAGCCTTCAACGATCGCCACATCGGGTTTGCCTCCTAAGGAGAAAAGCCCACTAAGAATATTTGAGATATGGCGGTCGATCTCGCTAGGAGTCACCTCATGGCCGTTGGGCTTGAAATAATGACCATTCTCCACCTTAGTGATCACCAAAATCCCTTTACCACCGGACCCTTGGGAGGGTTTGATAACAAAACCATCGCGGTTATTGACCATCTCGGGAATATGTATGATCTCGTGTTGTTGGCATACGGTACCGATAAGCGCGGGCACGGCGATATCGTTGGCCAGCGCCAGCTGTTTTGTCGTGAGCTTGTCATCTACGCGTTTGTAGAACTTACGCGGGTTATAGCGACCTATATAGTCGATATTACGTTTGTTCATGCCAAGGACGCCATTTTCCTTAAGCTTGTGTGGTCGGGCAAATAGCATGTTTATTCTCCCGCCAGCGGCCTAAAGCGTCTAAGTTCTAATAACTTGTAGCCTGTGTACTGACCCATTAAGAGTACGGTCGCCAGGATAACCAAGTGAATACCCAGGAAGTTAAACACCCAGTGTTGAACCCAGCTAGCGCTCATGGCGAGATAGGCTAAAGTGGCCACAAACAAGCTGCCGCCGCCTTGTACCATGACCTCTTTTGCGCCTTCCTCTTCCCAGAGGATAGACATACGCTCGATGGTCCATGCCAGGATGATCATCGGGAAGAAGGTAATGGTTAAGCCTTCACTAAGGCCAAACTTGTAGGAGAGCAGGGTGAACAGGCCTATGATGCCGATCACTACTATGATGACCGCCGAGATCCGTGAGATCAGCAAGAGGTTGAGATCCGACAGGTAGGAGCGGATCATCAAGCCGAAGGCAACAATCAAGAGGAAGCCGATAAGTCCCGTCAGCAGCGTGGTTTGAATAAAGGCCAGGGCGATCAACACTGGCATAAAGGTACCAGAGGTCTTGATGCCTATGATCACACGTAAAAAGACCACCATGAGCACACCGATAGGGATCAGCAAAATACCTTTAAACAGACTCTGCTCTTCAAGCGGCAGCTGATAGAGGGAGAAGTCGAGGGCATCTTTATTCTTCAGCATGTCGATAGAGGTCGCCAGTGCGGAACGTGTGTCCTGCAGCATGGAGAAATTCACCTGAGAGTTAACACCACCAACCACATCTAAAGTGGATTTAGCGGTTCTGTCCCAGATAAGCAGATTGTCTGGACGTCCTTGGCTACCATCGGCTGGGTTAAAGATGATCCACTGGCCCTGATGGTACACTTCGACAAAAGTGGTCAGTTGCTGGCGACGGCGTTGATCTTCCAAAAACAGCCCGCTGACTTTCTTGGCTGGTATCCCTTTGCTGTTGAGCATTCTGATAAAGAGATCGGCGCGGGAGTTGGTGGTTAGCAACAGCTCCAGGTTCTGGCTGCGCTCGGTGGCATTAAAGCTTTTGTTGAGCTGCTGAGCGAACGAAAGGTTGGTGGCACTGCGTGACCAAATTTCATTCATTACCTGTTCCGCTGCCGCCTGTTCAGTAGCAGACCAGTTGTAGGCTTGCGGTGTAGCAGGTTCCTGTTCGGCCAGGACTTCATTCTTACCGGTTGGCACTAAGGTGACTTTATAGTAAAGATCTTGCTGACCTATTGCTTCACGGGTAGACCAAGTGACCTGGCGGCCATTGTTATCTTCGGTAGCCGAGAGGCCATAACCCGGTGAAGTAGCGTTTTCTGCCAAGATCTCAAACGCGGGATCTTTGGGGACTGAGAAGGTGACTTCAGCAGGCTGTCCTGTGCCCTGAAAACTGACCTTAGCGTCGACTGCCCAGCTCTGAACCTGCTCGCCCGGCAGGAAGGGTACATTATGCTCGATACCACGATAAACGCTTGCCGCAATACCAGCAATAAACAGTAGTGCGACTAAGATATAAAAAGGCTTTTTAGAGTGCATCAGGTTAATATCCTATTCTTATTTTACTGTATTTGATGGATTTTTCTTACCGTGCACAA
Organism: Shewanella sp. ECSMB14101; assembly: GCF_000773485.1. Classification (NCBI taxonomy): domain Bacteria; kingdom Pseudomonadati; phylum Pseudomonadota; class Gammaproteobacteria; order Alteromonadales; family Shewanellaceae; genus Shewanella; species Shewanella sp. ECSMB14101. Next base: position 127,882 of record NZ_JSFF01000003.1, read on the forward strand.
AAGTCTGCCCCACATCTACCACGGCAATGTCTTGCATAAACTTACGACCCAGCAGGAGTTGGTAATCCAGGTGACTGCGATCGACTAAGTTGAGATCGGTTTCGGCCTTGTAGTTTCCAATCTGTAGATGAGCATGGATCACTGGACGTCTGTCATTCTCATCACCGTCTTGCTTGATGCGCACAAAACGCTCGACTTTTGATTCGAAGGTTTCTGCTGGCTTGTCTGCGCCTTGGGTAAATACATCAAAACGTACCCACTGCTTGCCATTACGTTCAAACAGTATGATGTTATGGGCATCAAGTGAGGAAGATTCGGCGCCAGTGTCAATACGGGTTTCAAATCCAGCTTTGATCTCATCAATATAGACGTGCTCTACCGCCCCTAAGATAAACTTATCCCCAATAGGCGACGGGTCACACTCCACTGGCACTTGAACCACTTGCTTTTCAGGTTGGCGCTTAACCTCCTCCAGCTGTTGGCTGAGGCCATCGAGTTGGGTTGAAAGTGAAGAGAGCACCACTTGTTGTGCGGTTTGATTAGCGTTGATTAAGGCCACTAGCTCGCTCTTTTGCTCGCTAAGGCTGGCATTGAAGGTGTCAATATCGACAGGCGCAGGTTGTTCTGGCGCTTGTGTTGCCGCGCATCCAACAAGACTTGTCACTAAAGCGAGGGTAGTTATCTGTTTTAACATAGTGTTTTCCATTTACTATTCTTTTAAATCAAATCTTTATTAGGCTGATTCTTGACGGCGATAAACGTAGCCCGCTTAGGCGCAGGATATCCCTCGACGGTCAGGCTGATGTCATTGGGATCCAAATAATCGACTAATGATTCGTTTGGCATCCATTCAGTGGTTCGCTGCTCTGCTAATGAGGTTACATCAATATCGACACAACGAACATCGACAAAGTCGGCTTTTTTGAGCCAGGCTTCTAATGCCTTGGCCGAAGGCAGGAACCAGACATTATTCATCTTGCCATAGCGTTCACCAGGCACAAGTACGGTGTTTTCATCGCCATCCACGACTAGCGTTTCCAGCACGAGCTCGCCGCCGGTTCTTAACTGATCCCTTAATTGAAACAGGTGATCTATAGGAGAGCGTCTATGATAAAGCACACCCATAGAAAACACGGTATCAAAGGCATCGAGCGGCGGTAACTGCTCAATGCCAAGGGGCAAGAGGTGCACGGGATGTTCAGTGCCGGCTAGTCGCTTTACTGCTTCAAATTGACACAAAAACAGCGGGGATGGGTCTATGCCGACCACACGCTTAGCGCCTTCTCCTAGCATGCGCCACATGTGGTAACCACTACCACAGCCGACATCGAGCACGGTTCTATTCTTTAAAGGTGAGATGTGAGGCTGTACGCGCTCCCATTTCCAATCTGAACGCCATTCGGTATCGATATGAATGCCATGAAGATCGAACGGGCCTTTACGCCATGGTGAAAAGAGCTTCAGCAGGTTTTTCAGTTTTTCCTGTTGCCCCTGGCTGAGTTGTTCGCCGCTGCCAACAGCTACCTTGGTGCTGAAATCTAGCTGATCTGGCGCAGGGTAGTGCAATTTGTTGAGCACTTTTTCCCATTTGGGCAGGTTGCCATGTTTATGCTCTCGCTGCCATTGGCCTAGGATCGCCGGAAGTTCCTCTAGCCAATGCTGGAGGTTTGAATCGGCGATTTGTTGATAAAAAGAGCTGAAGCTGATCACTTGATGGCCACCATAGAAGCAAAGTTAAAACATTGAAACCAGACACTGAAATGACTAAAACCCTGATCTGTCAGGCGCTGTTGGTGCTGCTCCAGCGTATCAGGTTTCATGACATGCTCAAGCGAGCTGCGTTTTTGACTGATCTCTAATTCGCTGTAGCCATTAGCCCTTTTAAAGTCCAGATGCAATTCGTCCAACAGATGCTGCACAGGCGCATCGTCGAACACTAGCTTTTCCGACAATACTAATATGCCACCGGGTTTGAGGCCGCGATAGATGTTAGCAATTAACGTCTGTCTGTCTTCTGGGGCGAGAAACTGCATGGTGAAGTTCAAAATCACCATAGAAGCGTTCTGGATATCGATGTCGCGAATGTCGGCGCAGACAAGGTCTACCGGGGTTTCGCTAACATAGGCGTTAAGGTGCTGCCTGCAGCGCTCGACCATAGATTCACTATTGTCCACGGCAATGATATGGCATCCTCGTCCTTCAATACGGCGGCGTACGCTAAGGGTGGCGGCGCCTAATGAGCAGCCTAAATCATAGATATTTGAATCGGGAGAGACGCACTTATCGGCAAAATCACCTAGGGTATTTATGATCTGTCCATATCCGGGAACAGAGCGGCGGATCATGTCGCTAAAGACACCAGCAACTCGATCATCGAATTGAAAGTCACTGATATGTTCACAGGCTTGTGCGTAAATAGTATCTTGTGTTGAGTTCATCAGAGTTTTTTGAGTAAATTCAATATTTCATTCTAGCTAATGATAACAGTTCGCAGCAAGTCTAGTACTGGAAATTGGGAATAAAATTCTGTCTAATATCCTAATAACAACATATATTTTACAGCGCCGTGACTTTGTCTTTCGCAACCAAGGAAAGAGGCCATTTTTTTAAACCCGAGTTGAGGTCCTTGTACCGGGTTAACTTAATTTTGAGTCAGGCACTGCTTAGTCGGTCAAGGCTTAAGCGCTTTTTTAAACGATACTGGGAATATTCTTTGACACTACTAATTCGCTTGATGTTTGCCGTCTCCCTGCTCCTCGGGTTTTATTCCATGGCCGAAGAGCGCCAAAAGCCGTTGATCTTGGTGTTTGGGGAGGACAGTTATCCCTATCAGTTTATCGATGAAAATGGTGATGCCAAAGGGGTCTTGGTGGATCTATGGCGGGAGTGGTCATCCCAGACTCAGGTGCCTGTTGTATTTGTCGCACGTCATTGGCAGGACTCCCTTACCCAGGTGGCCCAGGGAGATGCCGATATCCATATTGGCTTAGGGATCACTCAAGATCGTGAGCAGTATTTTGATTTCGCAGCGCCCATTGCTTATGTCAGCACCTATCTTTATGTGCGCAATAGTCTGAAAAACAAAAAGAGTTACGAAGATCTGTTACCTTACCGCATTGGTATCGTGAAGGGCTCTTCTCATGAGTCAATTTTGAGTCAACAGGTCAATGGGCTCAGTTATCGCTACTATAATAGCCGGGCCGATCTCATGCGCGGTGTAGTAGAGGGTGAGGTCGATGTGTTTGCGGGCATGGAAGGCTACCTTAAAGATAATGCGGTCAGCCGAGCAGTGCTCGAGGAGTTTCCTTTAGACAATCGCTTGTTAATTAAAAAAACCGCTTTGGTGCCCGCCGTAAGTAAAGGGCGTAGAGACCTGGTTACTCAGATAAATCGCGGCTTTGAGCGCTTAAGTCAGGCCAGCCGCACAGAGATAGACAAACGTTGGTTAGGCTTTAGCCAAGATAGCAATACTTTAGTGATTGCCACCACAACAGGCATTCAACCTTTTGCCGATACAGGTGGGGATGGCGAGCCCCATGGACTCTATATCGACATCTGGAAACTCTGGTCGAAAAAAACAGGGATTGCGGTAGAGTTTCGCCCGGCATCCATGGAGGACAGCCTGGATGAGCTCAAATATCTCAGGGCCGATATTCATGTGGGCTATCCTGAAAGCGATACTATGAAGACTAATTTGACTCGCGCCTGGAAAACCTATCAGGTCAAGAGTCGCATCTTTAGTCATGGGCGTCCGCTGACGAGTCTCGATGAGCTTAAGGGGAAACGGGTTGGCGCCGTGCCTACCGCTCCCTATCTGGATAAGCTCAAGCAGGCATTACCAGAATCTGAACTAAAGCTTTATATGAATGTGACCCAGATGATTGAGGCGGCGCAGCAGGGACACATAGCGGCTTTCGTGGCGGCATCAGCCTGGACCCAGCACTACTTACTACGAACCGATTCCTGGCCTGACTTTCATCAGTATCACCAGCTTGACTTTACCACAGACATTTATGCGTTAACGCGAAACGAAGATAAAGGCCTCGCCCAGCGCATCGCTGCGGGATTTAAGCTTATCAATCCAGCCGAATTGGCCGCGATTGAGAGTAAATGGATATTGGATAAAGAAGATCGCAGCTTTCACACTCTCCTCAGCTCAGTGACAATAACGCCGGCCCAGCGTCAATATTTACAAGGCTTGGGCACGCTTAAAGTGGGTTATCTTAGTGCCTGGGCACCGATGGAATACGCTAACGGGCGTGGTGAGTTTATGGGCATCAACAGTGAGATCACGACCTGGATTGCCGAGAAGCTTGGCATTGAGGTGCAACCCATTGCTTATGAACGCTGGAATAGTTTGGTCGATGCGCTAAAAAATGGCGAGGTAGATGTTGTTGGTAGCGTCGCCTACACGCCAGAGCGCGAGCGGGAATTGGCCTTTAGTAGTGCCTACTGGCCCTCACCCTGGGGCTTGGTGACTAACTTAAATCAGGTGACGGTATTCAATCTCAGTCAGATGAGTGGCAAACGCTTAGCGGTCGTCGAAGGCTATCAGCTTATCGCCAACCTGATGAATAAAGATCTCGGCATAGAGCTAGTGATCGTTCCCAATAGTCGCGCCGGGGTAGATGCGGTGGCACAAGGTAAGGCCGATGCCTTTATCGAGAAAGTGATCAACATGGCCATGGTGTTAAAGCAGGGCGACTACAAGGCATTAAAGATGTCCGTGTTGGCCGATTTTTCGCAGCAGCAAAGCCATTTTGCCTTTAATAAAAAATATAAAGAGCTGGTTCCTATGTGGGACCAGGCGATCGCCCAGTTAACCCCTGATCGACAACAGGCCATTTATCAGCATTGGGTAAAAGAGGATACAAGTCGCTGGCAGACGATGTTGAACTACCAAAATGGTTTCTATGCGTTGGCATTAGTGAGCTTTATTTTAATTGCTTATTTGCTATGGCGAGGACACCACAGCCGACAGATTCTCGCAAGAGAGCTGGCCTTTGAGATCTCGCAGGCGGGGCAGTTTGACGCCTTAACCGGTCTACCAAACCGTAGCTTGCTTGATGACAGATTGCAGCAATCAGTGTTGATGCACAGACGTGAGATGACGCCTTTTGCCGTGCTGTTTATCAGTTTTGACAATATGCCTGATATCAACCAGACCTACGGTCATAAGGTGGGTGATAGTGTTTTGGCGAAGGGGGCTCAGCAACTTAAAGCGGCAGTGCGTAAATCTGATACCTTGGCGCGTTTTGGTGGCAATGAATTTGTGATGGTGTTAAATCGCAGCAAAGACCTCGATACAGTGTGTCAGGTGGCCGATGGCATTATCGGTAGTTTTAGCGCGCCCTTTGCGATCAATGGTGTGAATGTGGCACTATCGGTCAGCATAGGCGTTGCTATGTTTCCAAACGATGGCGATACAGTGGTTGAGCTGCTTAAGACAGCCGATAAACTCATGTCCCGGGCGATGAAACAGGGTGGTCGCTGCTACCATAGCGCGTGATTTTGTTAAGCGAGCTCTGGTATTGATGGATATTTATCCAACCCAAAGGTTTACTTCATTTTAAGAAGATGAAGTTGTTTTGAAATCGGCAATATTTCACTATAATGCCGCTTTTGTCATGTATTGAATATCCTCAAGCAAGGCCTTGTGGATGAAAGGAAAGGGTTAGATGCGCAGTCATTATTGTGGAGACGTTAATCGTTCTCATGTTGGGGAAGAAGTTACTCTCGTAGGTTGGGTCAATCGTAGTCGCGATCTTGGCGGCGTTGTGTTTCTTGATCTACGTGACCGAGAAGGCGTGATTCAGGTTGTTTATGACCCTGATTTGCCAGAGGTATTCGATGTCGCCAGCACACTGCGCAGCGAGTTCTGTGTTCAGGTTAAGGGCCTTGTTCGTGCTCGCCCTGACAGCCAGATCAACGATCAGATGCGTACCGGAGAAATCGAGGTATTAGGTAAGGCGTTGACCATACTTAATAGCGCGCCGGCTTTGCCGATCAACATGGACAAAAATCAACACAATACAGAAGAGCAGCGCCTTAAATATCGCTATCTGGATCTGCGTCGCCCTGAGATGGCCGAGCGCATCATCTTCCGTTCTAAGGTCACCAGCGCCGTGCGTCGTTTCCTAGATGGCAATGGTTTCCTCGATATCGAAACGCCTATTTTGACCAAGGCGACGCCAGAAGGAGCAAGGGATTACCTGGTACCTAGCCGTACCTACAAGGGGCAGTTCTTCGCCTTGCCACAGTCGCCACAGTTGTTTAAGCAGCTGCTGATGATGTCAGGTTTTGATCGCTACTATCAGATCGTCAAATGTTTCCGTGATGAAGATTTGCGTGCCGACCGCCAGCCTGAATTTACTCAGATCGATATCGAAACCTCGTTCATGACCTCTGCAGAGGTGATGGATAAAACAGAAGAGATGGTTCGTGGTCTGTTTAAAGAGTTACTTAATGTCGAACTGGGTGAGTTTCCTAAGATGACCTTCGCCGAGGCGATGCGTCGTTACGGCTCTGACAAGCCTGATCTACGTAACCCGCTTGAACTTATCGATGTGGCTGACTTGGTCAAAGACGTTGACTTTAAAGTGTTCCAAGAGCCTGCAAATGACAGTGAAGGCCGTGTGGCCGTGCTGTGTGTGCCAGGCGGGGCCAGCCTGTCTCGTAAGCAGCTCGACGAATATGGCAAGTATGTCAACATTTATGGTGCCAAAGGGCTGGCATGGATGAAGGTCAACGAGCTGGAGAAAGGCCTGGAAGGCATTCAGTCGCCAGTGCTTAAGTTCCTGAGTGAAGAGGTGGTTAATGGTATCCTAGCGCGCACTGGTGCGGCTAATGGTGACCTTATCCTCTTTGGTGCGGACAAGGCAAACATAGTGGCAGAAGCCATGGGCGCACTGCGTCTGAAAGTAGGTGAAGATTTCAACCTGCTGCAAGGTGACTGGAAACCACTATGGGTGGTTGACTTCCCAATGTTCGAGCGCACCTCTGACGGCGGTCTGCACGCCATGCACCATCCGTTCACCGCGCCAAGTGGTATCTCACCTGCTGAGCTGGAAGCCAACCCAACGGCAGCAATTTCGGATGCCTATGACATGGTGCTTAACGGTTGCGAGCTGGGTGGTGGTTCGGTGCGTATTCACAACAGTGAAATGCAATCTGCCGTGTTCAGAATTCTGGGGATCAACGACGAGGAAGCTCAAGAGAAGTTTGGCTTCCTGCTTGAAGCGCTCAAGTATGGTACCCCGCCACATGCCGGTCTGGCATTTGGTCTGGATCGCATTGTGATGCTGATGACGGGCGCAAGCTCTATTCGTGACGTGATGGCCTTCCCTAAGACAACCACCGCGGCATGTCCTCTGACCAACGCGCCTGGATTTGCTAACCCAGTCCAGCTCGAGGAACTCGGCGTTAGCGTAGTCGAAGCGAAAAAAGAACAGGAATAACGCAATATTGAATCATTAAGCCGAGCACCTAGCTCGGCTTTTTCGAGGCATACTCGAATAAGGAGTCTTCTATGGCCGGTCACAGTAAATGGGCCAACATCAAACACCGCAAAGCAGCACAAGATGCCAAACGCGGTAAACTCTTCACCAAATTTATTCGCGAACTCACCGTCGCAGCGCGGGAAGGTGGTTCAGATCCCGAATCAAACCCCAGACTCAGAGCCGCTATCGATAAGGCGCTGTCAAACAATATGACCCGTGATACGGTCGAGCGCGCCATTAAGCGCGGCGCCGGTGAGTTAGATGGTCAGGTGCTGGAAACCATCATGTATGAAGGTTATGGTCCAGGTGGCACAGCCGTTATGGTGGAAACCATGACAGACAACCGTAACCGCACCGTATCTGGTGTGCGTAATGCTTTCAGCAAGTCCGGTGGTAACCTGGGCACCGACGGTTCGGTTGCCTATCTGTTCGAGAAGCGCGGTGTGATCTCTTATGCTGAAGGCAGCGATGAAGACACCATCATGGATGCGGCGCTCGATGCTGGCGCAGAAGATGTCGTAACCAATGATGATACCTCTATCGATGTCTACACAACACCAGACGCTTTCGGGGCGGTAAAAGATGCACTGGATGCGACAGGCTTAGCATCGGTCAACGCTGAAGTGACCATGGTGCCTTCGACTAAGGCGGAGCTCGACGCGGCGACGGCGCCAAAGTTTCTACGCCTTATCGATAACCTTGAAGATCATGATGATGTCCAAGAGGTCTATCATAATGCCGAGATCTCTGATGAGATCTTAGCCACCCTAGAATAGGCTATTTATGCCGATCATTTTGGGGGTAGATCCTGGTTCGCGGATCACGGGGTATGGGGTGATCCAGTGCCAGGGTAGGCAGCAAGTTTATCTTGGCAGTGGTTGTATTCGCACCCAATCGGATGATCTGCCATCGCGTCTTAAGATTATTTTTGATGGCATCAGCGAGATCATCCGCCAATATCAGCCCGATGAGTTTGCTATCGAGCGGGTATTTTTGGCCAAAAACGCCGATTCGGCGCTCAAGCTGGGTCAGGCCCGAGGTGCGGCTATCGTTGCCGCCACCAATGCAGACCTACCTGTTGCCGAATATTCGGCGACTCAGATTAAAAATGCCGTAGTCGGCACTGGCCGGGCGCAGAAGAGTCAGGTACAGCACATGGTGCAGCAGATCCTCAAGTTGCCCGCAGCGCCTCAGGCCGATGCGGCCGATGCCCTGGGCGTTGCTCTGTGCCATTTCCATACATATCAGAGTCTTATTGCCTTGGGCGGTAAGGCCAGCGCGAGAACATACGGAAGATATAGATGATAGGTCGTTTACGGGGATTATTAGTCGAAAAGCAGGCACCAGAAGTGCTTATCGAAGTATCTGGTGTTGGGTACGAGGTGCAGATGCCCTTAACCTGCTTCTACGAACTGCCTGAGTTAAATCAGGAGGCGGTGATCTACACCCACTTTGTGGTGCGTGAAGACGCCCAACTGCTTTACGGCTTCATGAGCAAGCAGGAAAGAGCCCTGTTTAGGTTATTGATCAAGACCAATGGCGTCGGCCCTAAACTGGCCCTGACGATTTTGTCTGGCATGAACGCCGCCGAGTTCGTTAAGTGTGTCGAGCACGATGATATCGCCACCTTGGTGAAATTACCTGGTGTGGGTAAGAAAACCGCTGAGCGCTTATTGGTAGAGATGCGCGATAAGTTAAAGAGTCTGATGGAAGCGTCCCACGGATCCGAGCGTGAGTTTGTGCTCCAGTCTAATTACACGCCAGCGCCTGTGGTTAACAGTGCAGAAGAAGATGCCATCTCGGCGCTATTGGCGTTAGGATATAAGCCAGCACAAGCCAGTAAGGCGGTCTCCAGTGTCTTCAAGGAAGGCATGGACTCGGAAACACTGATCAAGGCGTCGCTCAAGTCGATGCTTTAGCCCCAAAGTGAGAATTAAATGATAGAAGCCGATAGGTTAGTTCATGCTCAGCCCCAGGGGATAGAGGAGCGTGATGAGCAGATAGACAGGGCGATGCGCCCTAAGTTGCTCGATGAATACACGGGGCAAGACGATACCCGTGCTCAGCTCAAGGTATTTATTGAGGCGGCGCAGAAACGGGGTGAAGCCTTAGATCATATGTTGATCTATGGTCCACCCGGTTTAGGGAAGACCACCCTGGCGATGATTGTCGCCAACGAGATGGGGGTCAACATCAAGTCGACCTCTGGTCCAGTGCTTGAGAAAGCTGGAGATCTCGCGGCGCTGCTGACTAATCTTGAGGCGGGCGATGTACTCTTTATTGATGAGATCCACAGATTAAGCCCTGTAGTGGAAGAGATCCTCTATCCGGCGATGGAAGATTATCAGCTGGATATCATGATAGGTGAGGGACCGGCTGCCCGCTCTATCAAGCTCGAATTACCTCCCTTTACTCTTATCGGTGCCACCACCAGGGCCGGGGCCTTAACCTCGCCGCTTAGAGCCAGATTTGGCATACCGCTAAGACTCGAGTTTTATAACGTTAAAGATCTCAGCAGTATCGTGACGCGCTCAGCGAGGGTACTTGAACTGCCAATCGACCAAGAAGGCGCTGTGGAAGTGGCACGCCGCTCGCGGGGAACACCCCGTATTGCCAACCGTCTGCTTAGACGGGTGCGTGACTACGCCGAGGTGAAGCATGATGGTGAGGTTAATAAGGCGGTTGCCGAGAGTGCTTTGGACATGCTGGATGTGGATGTTGAGGGCTTTGACTATATGGACCGTAAATTACTGCTGGCCATTATCGATAAGTTTATGGGGGGCCCCGTCGGTTTAGATAACCTGGCGGCGGCGATTGGCGAGGAGCGTGAGACCATCGAAGACGTACTCGAACCCTTCCTGATCCAGCAGGGCTTCATTCAACGAACGCCAAGGGGACGTATCGCTACGGCGAGAGCCTATCAGCATTTTAATCTGATTAAGCCTGAATAAGCATTCTTACCTTTAAGAGAAACGGCGCGGCATTTGTCCGCGCTTTTTTGTGGGAAAAAGGTAGACACACCTTATCTTTGGGTTCTTCACTATTTTCTTAGTTTGTACAGAACACTTGCTAGGCCATTTTGTATCACGCGTTAAGCATTCGTTTTCTTAAATTTCGTTTTTTCATTTGCATAAGGTTACTAGGGCGATAGCTTAGTAACTTATTGATACGTTATTTGTCTTAATTTAAATTTATTGTAAATATGGTATCTTGTGTTAATAAATTTAAACTTTACTTAAAGACTTAATCATAATGAAACGCGTTTTATCATTGTGGGTCTTCTATATACCTAAGTCACTTTAAATGAATTTAACTCAGTGTTTTAGATGTACTTAAAATACACAGTTGAATCTACATAATCTGACATTTTTACCCTCAATGTAAAATATTGTTACTAAGCTTGGTTAGTGATCTTTTTGGCATGTTTATTTATCAGGCTAGCTTGTCGAATGAAATGTTAACAGCGGTGCTTTCATGTGCCAATAGCGTGACTCACCTAAATTTAAACAGCTGTTTAGATGCCGTTTGTGTGACGGTGATCACACTTATGGTATTTGTGTGCGTTGTATTTGTGTTGCGCCTGTCGCGGTTTAAATCACTGGCTAATGAGCTTAAATCTAGTTAATTACGCTAGGTGAATGCTTATTCGCTCTGGTTGAGAAAAATTGGAACGTCCTTTGTTACTTAATAAACACCATGAATTAACGTTTATTTTTCATTGGTTAAATATTTGGTGGATTGACGCTTTTATGGCGACAAGACAGTATCGAATCGAGCGTTGAATAAATAAAAGAACGGCGCCGAATAAAAATATTGAATCAGGGAGAATATTTACATGATAAAAACAAGCAGATTAGCTGCAGCAGTTAAATATAGTTTAATTGCTTCAGTATCAACCAGTGGATTTATTGTTAGCAATAATGTGGTTGCTGCCGAAGAAAGCGCCTCTTTCGAACGTATTGCCGTGACAGGTTCGCGCATTCAACGTCAGGATATGGAAACAGCCTCGCCCGTTACCGTTATTGATGCCAGTGCGATCCGCGCCGAAGGCTACAACTCGGTTGACGAGATCCTGCAAGCTCAACCAGCCATGGCGGGTATGGCTGCAGGCTCTACGACCAACAATGGTGCCGATGGTGTTGCCCAGGTAGACCTGCGTGGTATGGGCGCTAGCCGTACCTTGGTACTGTTAAATGGTCGCCGTATGGTTAACTCTGGTTCGGGTGCTGATAGCGCCGTGGACTTAAACACCATTCCAGTTGCCATGATTGCCCGTGTTGAGATCTTAAAAGATGGTGCCTCGGCGGTTTATGGTTCTGATGCCATTGCTGGTGTAGTGAACATCATCACCAAGAAAGACTTCGAAGGTTTCCAGCTCGATATTAACGGCGGCGCAACCGACAAGGGTGATGGTGAAAACGCCGAGATCAGTGCGCTATACGGTTTTAATACCGATGGTGGTAACTATACCTTTGGTGTGGCTTACTCAGATCGTGGTGGCGTCATGCAAAGAGATCGCGATTGGGTAGAGAAGGGGTCTAGTAGCTATATTCCTACAGGTACTTTAGGCGGTAAGGTACAAGATGAAAACGGTAACTGGGTCGATCGCACCGAAGGTTACGACTATACCCAGGACAGCTGGCTACAGACACCCAACGAGCGTTACAGCTTCTTTGCTAATGCCACCCAAGAGTTTGCAAATGACATCGTCTTTACCGGTGACATTCTTTATACCAAGCGTAAATCTGAGCAGATGATGGCGGCTCAGCCAGCTTCTGTAATGCTAGATGTATGTACACCTAGCTCAACAGGTAACTGCATTACCTTAACTGATGCCATGCTTGCTGGTGGAATTACGCCAGACGATCAGGACCGCGTTGAGTACCGTAGAAGAACCAATGATGCGGGTAATCGTATCTATGAGCAAGACACTGATACCCTGCGTGTCTCAGCAGGCTTAGCCGGCGAGTTGGATGTTCACACGGGTATTCAGTGGGATGTGGCTTACACCTATGGTAAGAACAAGGCGAAAACTTGGGTACACAACTCAATCAACGCTAAAAACATGGCCCAGTCTGTTTATGATAACCAGGATGCTTGGTTTAGCGGCGACCCACTGTCACAAGATATCATCAATGACATTAGCTACTTAGAAAATACAACAGGCGGTAACGAGCAGCATATCGTTTCAGGTGTGATCAGCGGTGAAGCGTTTGATTTGGATGCGGGCCCAGTGGCTTACGCGATCGGCGCAGAATATCGTCACGACAGCGGTTACTACAATCCAGATGCAGTGATTGTTGCTGGTGAAGGTACCGCTGCTCAGCAAGATCCAACTGACGGTAGCTACAGCGTCTTCTCTGTTTATCAAGAGGTAAGTGTACCTTTTACCGACAAGCTGACAGGTGAATTTGCTCTGCGTTTCGATGATTATTCAACCTTTGGTAATGCGTCGACCTGGAAGATAGGTTTAACCTATGAAGCCACAGATGATTTGATGCTAAGGGCTGTTGCTGCTACTGGCTTCCGTGCACCTAACGTCAGTGAATTGTTTGGCGGTAACGTAGGCTCTTTCGATTACCTGGATGATCCTTGGGGTAACGAGCAAGATCCACAGATCCTGGTGAACTACACCTCAGATCCCGATCTGAAGGCAGAATCATCAGAGTCTTACACTGCGGGTCTTGTTTACTCTCCTAGCTATATCGATGGTATGTCACTGACGTTGGATTACTGGCGTTTCAAGATCACCGATGCTATCTCGCGTCTGGACGTTCAGGCGGGCCTTAACGCCTGTCATGGTGGCGATACCTCAGCTTGTGAGACCTTTGGCATCACGCCAGATGGAAATCTTGAGAACCTGACCAACCCGCTGACTAACGTGGGTTATCAAGACACCAGCGGCGTCGACTTTAACCTGGCTTATCGTTTCGAAGGCTTAGGTTTAGATTGGAGCATTAGCAACGACTTGACCTACCTGGTTAAATTTGAACAGGATGCTATCGATTACACAGGCACTATCGGCGGCATGTTTGGTGGTTACGCTAAGGTGAAGAATAACTTCAGCGTGAAAGCCGGACAGGGTGACTGGAGCCTAATGTACTCTAACCGTTATATCGGCGAGATGGATGATATCAACTATGGTGATACCATTGATTCAATCTTGTACCACAATATCTCGGGTATGTACCACATCAACGATAGCATTACGGCTAGCCTAGGTCTGAAGAACTTCACCGATGAGAAGCCTATGATGGTTGCAAGTGGTAACGAAGCAGGTACCGTACCAGAGGTTTACGACACAATCGGTCGTCAAATCTATGGTGGAATCACTGTTAAGTTCTAATCGATAGACTGAATGTAAAAAGCGCCCTAGGGCGCTTTTTTTATGCTTAGCTTATCGTGTTAGCCTAAGCCTTGCTGGGCTGATTTCATCTGAATGAATTCAATCTTATAACCGTCAGGATCTTCGACAAAGGCGATCTCTGTGGTACCACCGGCAACAGGTCCAGGTTGGCGTGTCACCTTGCCGCCAGCGGCTTCGATGGCCGCGCAGCGGCTATAGATATCGGCTTCGCCAATGGCCAGGTGGCCAAAGCCTGTACCGAGATCATACTTGTCTGTATCCCAGTTGTAGGTTAATTCGACCACGCCTGCACCACTAGACTCTTCATCGAAACCAACAAAGGCCAAGGTGTAACGGTATTCAGGGTTTTCCGACTTGCGCAGCAGTTTCATGCCTAAAACTTCGGTGTAAAAATGTATGCTACGATCAAGATCACCGACTCTTAGCATAGTGTGTAAAAGTTGTGCCATAACGTCCTCGGTTTAGGATTAGTGTCGGTGACAAGTATACCTTTTTTACCTGTTATTGAAATGCAGTAACGGCAGAGAGTTGCCTTAGCTTAAACGGTTAAATTTACACTATTAGCTTGATGGGTTTGTACGGTTTTTAGGGTGATACATGGGTTGATCAGGGTCACATAATTCAGGGATATGGCTGGTGTTCACCCCTGTGCCTGAGATAATGCAGTCCCCGTCATTAAAGGAGTTGTCGATGCCAAGCGAATTGAAAATGGCCTTAGGTCTAACGGTTACCATAGCCATCTTTTTATCTATTTTCTTTGTTTGTATGTTTTAAGTGTAAAAAAGCCGCGAAAGCGGCTTTTTTGTGGCTTACTCGTCAGCATAGACTTTCTGTTTAAATTGCCATTATATTTACCAAAAACCATTGAACTGCATCGACTTTAAAATCTTTCTGGGCCATCTTTAAACATCTTTTGCTCTAGCTGAACCCCATTTTTGCCCAGGGCAAACTTAGTGCGGTTGGTGATTATAGGAATCGATTTCACCACGGGATTTTTTAGGTAACTTTGCGTCATTAGGTAAGGTTGAAATGTGCAGTGAGAGGTGAGTGATCCATTTCGTCATTGAGTTGACCTCATATTTAATGTAACGATTACTCTTTAACTCATCGCCTTTCGGTACTGAATAAGGGACTGAAAGATGGAACAGACTTTTTTGACAAAAACTATAGGTTGCATCACGCCATTCATAGCGGCTTTGATGATGGTAAGTTGCACTCATTCCGTTTTAGACAATACCGATGAGTTACCCGTCGCTTACAATGGATACACAGGGCATTATAAAGGCTTTTCACTTGTTTTAGATGAACGATTCGATAAATTTAACTCGGAGATATGGTCAAAGGGCGATGGCGCCGTCGGCAGTGAGTCTGTGTGTCGATTTCAGCCTCAAGGTGTGGACGTCTCTAATGGACAATTAAATCTGATCATTGAGAAAGAATATGTCGCCAGTAGTTGGTCTGAAGACCATCAGATGATGAAGCCTGCTTATGATTACAGTTGTGGTGAGCTGAGAACGCGTTCTAACAAACAGATCAAATATGGACGCTTCGAAACCAGAATGAAAGCACCTAATCGAGCAGTGGCTTCGGGCTATATTTCTTCTTTTTTCACCTATACCCATGAGGGTGAGCCTAAAGAGTGGGAAGAAATAGATGTTGAGTTAGAAGGTGGGCGTCCTGATAAGTTTCAAGCTAATTTAATTTATGGCCTTGACGCCGCTAACTGGTTGGAAACCCGGCAGTGGGGCGCATGGGAAGATAAAATTAACATCGCCCCCGCAGATGAATGGCGAGTGTATGCTATCGAGTGGACGCCCTCAGCGATCAAATGGTTTGTAGACGGAAAAGTTTATAAGGTACTGTCGTTAAAGGATTTAGCGTGTAAACCTGTATGCCAGAATGAACAAAAGTTTCCGACGCCAATACCCGATAATCTAACACAATTGATGATGAATTTTTGGATCCCAAATGACGATATTCAAGCAGTGTTCGGTGGTAATAAAAAGCGCAATATTTACCCAATGAAAGCCAGTTATGACTGGGTGAGAATTTACCAGTTAGACGAGTATCCGCTAGCGCACTGGAAAATCTCCCCATCAAAATGACTCTAGTGTAGTCGTTCACCAATTGACATAAGGTTCATTGATGATTTGTTTAAGCGTGGATAGAGCCTGTCTCACGCTAAAAAGTAATATATAAAATCAAGTTGTTAAAGCTGGCTAGTTAGTCAGCTTTATCTTTAAATTCGCATAAATCTTCAATAATACAGGCGCCGCACCTAGGTTTACGAGCGGTGCATATATAGCGGCCATGAAGGATAAACCAGTGGTGCACATCTACCTTAAATTCGGCTGGGACCACCTTTAACATCTTCTGCTCAACCTGATCCACATTTTTGCCCATGGCAAATTTGGTGCGGTTGGCGACACGAAAAATATGGGTGTCCACGGCGATAGTCGGCCAACCAAAAGCTGTGTTTAATACCACGTTGGCAGTTTTTCGGCCCACACCCGGTAATGCCTCGAGCGCCTCTCTGTTTTCAGGTACTTCACCGTTATACTTTTCAATCAAGATCTCGCACGCCTTGATGACGTTAATCGCCTTGTTGTTGTACAGGCCTATGGTCTTAATATATTGCTTTAGACCTTCGACACCGAGATCATAGATAGCCTGGGCCGTATTAGCCACGGGAAACAGTTTATCGGTAGCTTTGTTGACACTAACATCCGTGGCCTGTGCCGACAGGGTGACGGCAACCAAGAGCTCAAAAGGGGATGAGAAGTTAAGTTCTGTTTCTGGTTTTGGATTATTGTCGCGAAGAATCTCCAGTATTTTTATTCGCTTCTCTTTATTCATGACTTAACTCACCTTAGTGATACGGGCACGGGTGACGGCAGGTGCGGCTTCGGCTGCGGGTTTGCGTGCCTCGAGCTGCTTGTCGATCAGGTTTTTGATGGCGATCAGAAACCCCATGGCGATGAAGGCGCCTGGCGGCAGCATGGCCAATAGGAAGTTGGTATCCACCTGCCAAAGATGTATTGTGAGCCCTTTTGCCCAATCGCCTAATAAGAGATCGGCACCGTCAAACAGAGTGCCTTGGCCCAAGATTTCACGACAAGCGCCAAGTGCCATTAACACTAAGGTAAAGCCAATCCCCATCATTAAACCGTCAAACGCAGCCTTAACAACGTTATTACGCGACGCAAAGGCCTCGGCGCGGCCGATAATCACGCAGTTGGTGACGATAAGTGGTAAGAAGATCCCTAGTGATAGATAAAGGCCATAGGCATAGGCGTTGATCAACAACTGCACACAGGTCACCAGCGCGGCAATGATCATGACAAATACCGGGATACGGATCTCTTTCGGGACAAACTCTCTCACCAGAGAGACAAGCACGTTTGAGCCAACCAGCACCACTAAGGTTGCCAAACCAAGGCCAATGGCGTTAGTTAAGGTAGCGGTAACCGCCAGCAGAGGGCAAAGCCCCAAGAGTTGTACTAAGCCAGGATTGTTTTTCCACAGTCCTTGCCAAGCGATATCGCGATAGTTACTCATAGTTGACCTCACAATTGGCTGGACGACTCAACAGGGTCTGTTTATTAGTGTTGAAGTAGAGCAGGGTACGTCGCATCGCGCCAACATAGGCTCTGGGGGTAATGGTGGCACCGGTAAATTGATCAAACTGACCACCATCCTTTTTCACTGCCCAGCGTTTGTCTTGATCATCTTGAAGGCTTTGACCGTTAAAGCCAAATACCCAAGGGGACTTTCGCAGCTCGATCTTATCGCCAAGACCCGGCGTCTCGTTGTGATTAAGGGTACGCACCCCTAGCACTTCACCTTTTGCATCGATGGCGACGATCAGCTTGATCTGGCCATTATAGCCATCGGGCGCGACCGTTTCGATGGCGATGGCCACTGGCTCACCTTGGTTACTGGCGATATAGGCTGGCAGTGGTTCCTCGACGCCTAAAGCCGCTGCGTCCTGAATAAGAATGCAGTGCTCGATCAACGCATTGTCATGCATATCATCTGGGATGATCTGATGCAGGGTGCGCATCAACTCAAGATCTTCCTGCTGCTTAATACGCTCAAAGGTAAACTGGTTGACTAAGGCCACCAGTGCGGTGCACAGCAGGGCAAACAGACCGAGCAGAGTAGCATTTTTGACTATAGAACGTTTCACTTCATACTCCTGCCGTGGGCTTAGTGGCTAGCTCTGTGGCCATAGGCACGGGGTTTGACATAGTAATCGATAAAGGGCGCGCACAGGTTTGCCAGCAGCACAGCAAAGGCAAAGGCATCCGGGTAACCGCCAAAGCTACGTATCACGTAGACCAAAAGACCGATGAGCGCGCCGAATATTAAGCGTCCACGGGTGCTGGTTGCGGCTGTAACGGGATCTGTGGCAATGAAGAAAGCCGCTAGCATAGTGGCGCCGGAGAACAAGTGTAATAAGGGGCCCATATGGGTATCAGGGCTTAACAGATAACCTATGCTTGCACAGATAAACAGGCTGGCAAGAATTGCCGTACTGATCTGCCAACGGATCAATTTGAGTTTCAGCATTACCAGGCCGCCAGCAAGGTAAGCCAGATTGATTATCGCCCAGCCGATGCCGAAGCCATCGCTAAAATTGGGTTTGAGCAAGATCTCGTTGATGGTTAAGCCAGTTGATAGACCTGTTTTCACAGCATCCAGTGGGGTCGCCATGGTCATGCCATCGAACCCAGCGCGATAGGCGAGGATCTGCTCGGCATCGGCGCCTTGGAAGATAATACTTAGGCTTAGTAATAGATCTGTGCCGTGCAATGCGGCGCCGCTAGGGGCCACCCAGGTAGTCATCTGTACCGGGAAGGAGATAAGCAGCATGACATAGGCTGCCATGGCTGGGTTAAAGATATTATTACCAAGACCGCCATAAAGTTGCTTTACCACTAAGATGGCAAAGATCACCCCAATGGCTGCAATCCACCATGGTGCAAGCGCAGGAATCGCAACACCGATCAGTAGGCCGGTTAACGCGGCGCTATTATCGCTGAGGGTTTTTCCTACAGGGCGGCCGCGTAGCTTTAACACCGCAGCCTCTGTGGCTAGCGCTACGCCGATGGCGAAGACGATTTGGATCAGGGTGCCCCAACCGAAAAAGTAGCACTGGGCCAGCACGCCCGGTAGGGCACACAGCATGACCTTAAACATTAACCCGCGGGTTTGTGCTTTGGTTGAAAGGTGTGGCGATGAGGCCAACTTAAATGCCATGGTTAATCCTTGTGCTCATTGGTTGAGTTATCAGCTTGGGCCTTTGCCAGTTTCTTTGCCTTAGCTTTAGCGACCGCAGCGGCGATTTTGGCTTTCTTGAGCGCCGCGGCATCGTCAACAGGTGCTACAGAAGCAACTGGCTTATCAGCCATGATAGGCGCTTCGTCGGTGGATTGTTCTGCGCTAGCGACTGTTTGCTCTTGGTTTAAACCCGCCTGTTGAGCCTTCTTCGCCTTGGCTTTAGCGACCGCTGCGGCGATTTTAGCCTTCTTGATCGCCTCGGCATCGTCAACATTTGCTACTGAATCAACTTGCTTATCAGTAATGACAGGCGCTTCGTCAGTGGTTTGTTCTGCGTTAGCGACTGGCTGCTCTTGGTTTAAACCCGCCTGTTGGACTTTTTTCGCCTTGGCCTTAGCGACCGCTGCAGCGATTTTAGCTTTCTTGATCGCCTCGGCATCATCGATAGGTGCAGCCGTATCAGTTGGCGCTTCCCTTGACTGCTCTGTTAAGCCTGTCTGTTGCGCCTTCTTGGCCTTGGCGCGGGCAATGGCAGCGGCGACTTTCTCCTGTTGGCTTAAAGGGGCTGTCTGCTTGTCTGTCTGAGCCGGCTCTTGGTCAATTTCAGCTGCTGGCGACTGTTGCTGCGCGGCCTTTTTCGCTTTGGCACGGGCGATGGCTGCGGCGACTTTCTCTTTCTGACTCGGAGCGGCCGTGCTGCTATCACCACTTGCTAGCGTTACGCTAGATTCCGTTGTTGCTGCAGGTTCAGCTTCTGCTTTTTGCGGGGCCTTTTTCGCTTTGGCTCGAGCGATGGCTGCGGCGACCTTATCTTGTGGTTTCACTTCTTGTGGATTCACTGGGCTATCAGCGGCTGTGGCCTCAGTCTGTGTTGGCTCAGGTGCCTGAGTTTGCTCTTGAGCGGCTTTTTTCGCCTTAATCCTTGCCATGGCGGCAGCGACAGCATCTTTATCAGAGCCTGTCATCTGGGTCTTGCGCCGCTCCGCCGCTTGTTTTGCTTTATCTTCCCGCGCCTGCTTTTCCTGCTCGAGTCTTAGTGTGCGGGAATCGAAGCGCTGTTTGGCGAGTTCGGCCTGTTTCTTCTCTTCGGCTTCCTGTTTTAGCGCCGATTTCGCTACGCGGTAATATTCAACCAAGGGGATATCGCTTGGGCAGACATAACTGCAACAGCCACATTCGATACAGTCTCTTAGGTTGTAACTCGCTGCCTTGTCATATTCTTGCGCTTTAGCGTGCCAAAAGAGCTGCTGTGGTAGTAGTTGAGCAGGGCAGGCTACCGCACACTCACCGCAGCGGATACAAGGCTGCTCTGGACTCTGTGGCGCTATTTCTTGCTCACTCGGCATCAAGAGGCAGTTAGTGCCTTTGGTGATAGGCGCATCCCAATTGGGTAGCATATAGCCCATCATGGGACCACCAACTATCACAGGTGCATCTAAATTGCCTTTAAATTGGCAGACCTTTAGCAAGTGTGCCACAGGCGTTCCTATGGGCACCCAATAGTTACCAGGCTTGCTGACATTTTGCCCTGTGAGGGTAACAACACGCTCTAGCAGTGGCATGTTGCGATAAACCGCTTGAGCGATACTGTAGGCGGTGCCGACGTTTTGAACCAAGATCCCCAGATTAGCGGGTATGGCGCCTGATGGTACTTCCTGTCCCGTAAGGATCTGGATCAGTTGTTTTTCACCACCCGAAGGGTAGAGGGTCGGGATCTTTGCGACTCTGGCACAATTGCTTGGCAGTTTGCTGCGGTTAAGACTGTGTCCTATCTGTTCAATCGCTTCGGGCTTATTGTCCTCTATTGCGATAATAATGCGTTTTGGCCCAAGTAGCTGATGGATGATCTCGATGCCGCGAATGATTTCATCGCACTCTTCCTGCATTAGCTTGTCATCTGAGGTGATATAGGGTTCACATTCCACCCCATTGATGATCAGCAGTTCGATATCACTGACAGGAGTCAGTTTGATATGAGTAGGGAAGGCCGCGCCTCCCAGACCGGCAATACCCGCAGCCTGAATACGACTCAAGATAGCTTGATTGTCCATTTCGGCGACGTCATCGAGGCTCAAAGGGGCGTGAACCGAGTCTATCCAATGCTCTTGGTGGTCATTTTCAATCACACAGCTTAATACTGGCAGCGCAGAGGCGTGATTACTAGGGCGAGCCTCAATAGCGGTCACCTTGCCGGAGACTGGCGCATGTACTGGCAGATGACGGAAATCTTCACCTTGTGTCAGCACCTGGCCCTTGGCCACAGTATCACCTACTTTAACGGCTAAGATGCAAGTTTCGCCTACGCCGGGTACAGGTACTACGTAGTGCGCTGCAAGGGGCAGTTTGGTTATCTTATTTTGATTCGATAGGGATTTATGCTCTGGAGGATGAATACCGCCGGGGATACGCCACAGTGTGCCTTTATCTATCTGTTCTAACAAGGTTAACACTTAGATTCCTCGCTAATATTGACCACAGGTATGGCATTGAGTTGCCAGCTCCAGTTTTGTAGGGTTTCGGCTACAGGGATCATATCGATGCAATCGACCGGGCAGGGCTCTACACAGAGATCACAGCCGGTACAGTAATCAGTAATGACAGTATGCATCTGTTTACCTGTGCCCAAAATCGCGTCCACAGGGCAAGCCTGAATGCACTTGGTGCAACCGATACACTCCTCTTCGCGAATGAAAGCGACCTTCTTTACTTGAGTTTCTGCCGAGGCGGTTAACGGCTCAGGGTCGACGCCCATAAGCTCGGCCAGTTTTTCCATTGTGGCTGTGCCGCCCGGAGGACACTTATTGATCTTTTCACCGTTTGCTATCGCTTCGGCATATGGGCGACAGCCTGGGTAACCGCATTGACCACATTGAGTCTGGGGCAACAAAGCCTCAGCCTGATCGATAATGGGATCGCCTTCGACTTTAAATTTTTCTGCGGCGTAACCTAGTAGCGCACCAAAGGCGAGAGCGAGTAATCCTAAAAGGATAATGGCAATAATAACTTGGCTCATGCTTAATTAACCAAACCTGTGAAGCCCATGAAGGCCAGTGACATGAGTCCCGCGGTGATCATAGCGATGGCACCGCCTTTAAAAGGCATAGGCACATCGGCGGCGGCAAGTCGCTCGCGCATGGCTGAGAAGAGGATCAATACAATCGAGAAACCTGCTGCGGCGCCAAAACCATAGATAGCCGACTCGATAAAATCGTGCTTCTCGTTGACGTTGAGCAGAGCTACGCCTAAAACGGCGCAGTTGGTGGTGATCAGGGGCAGATAGATACCGAGCGCTCTGTGGAGTGAGGCACTGGTTTTTTGCACCAGCATTTCGGTAAATTGCACTACAACAGCGATCACCAGAATAAAGGCCATGGTGCGCAGATAGTTTAAATCAAATGGTGTCAGCAGATAGTTATCAACTAGATAACTCAAAATGGAGGCAAGCGTCAGCACAAAGGTTGTCGCCATCGACATCCCTATAGCTGATTCCAGCTTGCTCGAGACGCCCATAAATGGGCAGAGACCGAGAAATTTAACTAATACAAAATTATTGACCAGCACTGTGCCGACCAATAGGAGGAGATATTCGCTCATCTCAATGGGTTATCTATATCTAATTTATCGCTTATTATCAGCCTTTCGGCCGGGATAAACAACACAAAGAATGCAGGGATTAATTATCCCGCGGTCTGATTGCGCGCTGTTTGCTCATCCTTTGGTGATAAGGGCTTAGGCTTAGCGATGTAATAGCCTTGTAGGCCATCGACCAAAAGTTGTTCTAAGGCAAACTTTTCTTCCTGCTGTTCTATGCTGGACGCTATCACCTTGATTGACTGCTTTCGGGCAACATCGACAATCATCTTAACGAAGAAACGGTTGTTAGCGTCGCTGTCGATAGATTGGGAATAACTACCGTCGAGTTTGATAAAATCTGGCCGAACTTCTTTAAAAAATTTAAACGAGGTGAAGCCCATCCCAAAGTGCTCAACCGCGACCCGCGCACCAACACCATGCATATCGCGAACGAATTTGTGCGCCTGACTGATATTCGCTTGCATGCCGGCCTCGTTGACCTCAAGCACTATGCGCGAGGCGATTTGACGCTGACGCACTAAGAGATCTCTGAGCCAAGCGGTAAAGTCTGGCTGATTCATCGAGGCGGTGCTGATATTGATCCCTAAGGCGCCGGTGAGCGTGGGGGTGTCAATCAGTAAACGTAATGTACTTAAGATAATGATCTTATCGAGTTCGACACTCAGGCCATGACGTTCTGCCATGGCAATCACTGTACCTGTGGGCAGGAATTTACCTTCAGCACTGTAAAAGCGTGACAGCAGTTCGCTATAGATATTGTCGGCGCCACGGCAGGGTTGAATGTCCTGTGCTTGAAACTTAATCGCTCGGCGTTTAATGATATCTTCGATTGCCAGTTTCCAATGAGAATCGCCAATCAGTTCCTCATCGGTCAGTTTCTCCTGAATATGATAGCTGTTGGGACCTAGGGTCTGGGCTATGCTAACGGCTGCATCGGCGATATAGACGAGAGATAGGGCATCCCCCCCTTGCTGGTAGGGAACCAAGCCGATATAGGCGGTGGCGTCGAGATCGCTAGTTTGCTGGAATTCATCAAATTCCGCCTTTAACTTTTCTAAAGGCCCATGGGCATCTTTAAGGACGAGGTCGGGAATAAACACGGCAAAGTCGGCGCTTGAGAGTCGAAATGCTTCAATATTGGGGATCCCTTGTAGCGCCTTACGAATACAGTTAGCAACACCCGAAAGGTAATCGTCACCGGCGGCCCGCCCCATACTCTGGTTGACATGTCCCAGTTCGGTTGCCTTGATCATCGCCATCAACCCAATTCTGTCTTTACCTGGTTTGGCGATTGCATCAAGCTTTTCGGTAAATTTAGGGCGCGTTCCAAAAAGTGTTATGGGATCTTGGTAAGCTTCTCGATTGAGCTGCTCATTATCCTTTTTTATCTTATCGAATTTCTCATGTAATGCGCTGCGACAATGCTCTATGGCCTTGCCTAAGGGTTTCAGCTCTCCTTTAAAACGCGAGTGTGCTATGGCGTCAAACTTAAGTTCAGCTAAGGTATCGAGTGCTTCAACGGCGTAACGAACACTGCGCTTTTGGCGATGTATGATGAGTGAGACCAATAGGGCAAGAACCAAATAGGTACCACCAATCCAATATAGGCTTCGTATAAATTGATTGACGGCGTCATTTGCGATGCCGCGGCTAGCGAGTTTAACTTGCAATCTACCCTGGGCGAGGGCCCGTGTGTCATCTCTTAGTTGGCTAAACAGCAATGTGGCAAGATCATGACTGGTTGGAATGAGCTGGCCATGGGTGTAATTCAGATTGCCATCTAGCTGATGCACATATTGAAAAAACTGAAAGTCATACTCTTTACTTAACAGCGCAAAGAGGGCTTTGCCATCTTCAGGGAGGGCTTGCTGCCAAAGCGGATTGGCTTGATATTCTTTAAGCTGGGTGTCGGCGAGCCTAACTATCTGCTGTTTTTGGCCTTGATAACCTATTGCTATCAGGGTCAGGCAAACTGCAATAAGAAGTAGATGAATTGATTTTCCAACGCCCATAAATAGTAACCTAAGACAATCGATTACTCATTCTAGCTAAATTTGAAACGGATAGTCTAACGCTTTATGGCAGATGAGATTTTTTAGACGAAGCGTGAGAGGATAACGAAGAAGATGGCTCCCCAGACTGGACTTGAACCAGTGACATACGGATTAACAGTCCGCCGTTCTACCGACTGAACTACTGGGGAATCTTTAGTGGAATATGATAGTGAAGTGGCTCCCCAGACTGGACTTGAACCAGTGACATACGGATTAACAGTCCGCCGTTCTACCGACTGAACTACAGGGGAGTAGAAACTTCGCTATCTATATAAGTATAAGTGGCTCCCCAGACTGGACTTGAACCAGTGACATACGGATTAACAGTCCGCCGTTCTACCGACTGAACTACTGGGGAACAGATACTTATATGGTTAAACATTTGGCTCCCCAGACTGGACTTGAACCAGTGACATACGGATTAACAGTCCGCCGTTCTACCGACTGAACTACTGGGGAACTACATAATGCTTAACTATCTTCTTAAATAAACGCTTTGGCTCCCCAGACTGGACTTGAACCAGTGACATACGGATTAACAGTCCGCCGTTCTACCGACTGAACTACTGGGGAATAGAAACTTCGCTATCTATATAAGTATAAGTGGCTCCCCAGACTGGACTTGAACCAGTGACATACGGATTAACAGTCCGCCGTTCTACCGACTGAACTACTGGGGAACAGATACTTATATGGTTAAACATTTGGCTCCCCAGACTGGACTTGAACCAGTGACATACGGATTAACAGTCCGCCGTTCTACCGACTGAACTACTGGGGAACTACATAATGCTTAACTATCTTCTTAAATAAACGCTTTGGCTCCCCAGACTGGACTTGAACCAGTGACATACGGATTAACAGTCCGCCGTTCTACCGACTGAACTACTGGGGAATCGTATAAGCGACTCGTCGTTGAAGACGGAGCGCATATTAAATCGCTCTTACACACGAGTCAACTCGACTTGGCAAAAAAAGTGTAATTATGCTGTTAAGTGCTCATCTAATGCGCATAGTGATCGCTAAGTGGGCATTTTGGCTATTTCGCGGCCATATCTGGCTGAAAATTATCACCTATTAACGATTTTTCGACGGAGATTATGGCATGGCAAGCGTTTTTGTCGGACAGTCGTATTTTCAAATGTAGTAAAATTTCATCTCATCAATGAAATCTCACCATTCGCTTAAATAGCCCTAAAGCCGCGATTCTCCTGAGGTTGCGCGACTTATCCACTAAATCTGTGGATAAACCTGTGGGTTAGGACGAAAACCTACGGTCAAAGCCCGATGGATTGGGACTTGTACTTAAAATGACGAGATTTAGCTACTCTTAATATTGCCACTGTTTATCAATAACTTATAAAAATCAAGCCCCGTAGAGCAATAAAAGTGGCGGCGTTACAAATATGTAATCAGATTTAGGCGATAACTTGTGTATTAATCTGGCTCTAGCCTTAGGTTTTTGGCTGTTTTTTAATCTAAAGGGGGAGATTTCTACCTTGTACTAA
This sequence comes from Shewanella sp. ECSMB14101, assembly GCF_000773485.1. Taxonomy (NCBI): domain Bacteria; kingdom Pseudomonadati; phylum Pseudomonadota; class Gammaproteobacteria; order Alteromonadales; family Shewanellaceae; genus Shewanella; species Shewanella sp. ECSMB14101. The sequence continues at coordinate 154,187 of NZ_JSFF01000003.1, forward strand.
AGTTACATGACAACTTGATGATGTTTAGGTGCTATTTTGGTTAAATCTGCTTGCGAATAAAAACAGGGTTCGCAATTGGCTAATGAGTTTGGGTCAATTAAGATAGGTGCACTGTTATAAAGGAGTGCACCATTGAGTGAATCAGCGTTCGACCTCGTATCTCAATATCAGCCGGCTGGCGATCAGCCTACAGCCATCAAGCAGCTCGTAGAGGGACTCGAATCCGGCCTGGCTAGTCAGACGCTGCTGGGGGTGACGGGCTCAGGCAAGACCTTTACCATTGCCAACGTCATTAAGCAGATGCAGCGCCCCACCATTATTATGGCGCCCAACAAGACCCTGGCGGCTCAGCTTTATGGCGAGATGAAGGAGTTCTTCCCTCATAATGCCGTTGAGTATTTTGTTTCCTATTACGACTATTATCAGCCCGAAGCCTATGTGCCTTCGACCAATACCTTCATTGAAAAGGACGCATCGGTTAACGCCCATATTGAGCAGATGCGCCTGTCGGCGACCAAGGCGTTACTGGAACGCAAAGATGTGGTGCTGATCGCATCTGTCTCAGCCATCTATGGTTTGGGCGACCCTGAATCTTATATGAAGATGTTGCTTCATCTGCGCCAGGGCGATTTTATGGGCCAGCGCGAGATCCTTCAGCGCCTGAGTGAGTTGCAATATACCCGTAATGATATCGAGTTAGATCGCGGCACATTCAGGGTGCGTGGTGAGGTGATCGATATCTTCCCGGCGGAATCCGATAAGCAGGCGATCCGTGTTGAGTTGTTTGACGATGAGATCGACCGCCTCAGTCTCTTTGACCCACTGACTGGCCATATCTTACAGCGGATCGCACGTACCACGGTTTACCCCAAGACCCACTATGTGACGCCAAGAGAGAAGATCCTCGCAGCCACCGAGGAGATAAAGCAGGAACTGAGACAGCGTAAACAGTATCTACTAGACAATAATAAGTTGATCGAAGCTCAGCGTATCTCGGAGCGGGTGCAATATGATATCGAGATGATGACTGAGCTAGGCTACTGCTCCGGCATCGAAAACTACTCACGTTACCTGTCGGGTCGACGTCCAGGCGAGGGGCCACCAACCCTGCTTGATTATCTGCCGGCAGATGGTTTGCTGATCCTGGATGAGTCTCATGTGACTGTGCCTCAGATTGGCGCCATGTATAAAGGCGACAGGTCGCGCAAGATGAACCTGGTGGAATATGGTTTTCGTTTACCCTCGGCATTAGACAATCGCCCGCTTAAGTTTGAAGAGTTCGAGTCGTTAATGCCCCAGACTATTTTTGTGTCGGCGACGCCTGCGCAATATGAACTCGATAAGAGTGAAGGGGAGATCGCCGAGCAGGTGGTCCGTCCTACCGGGCTGCTGGATCCAGAGATTGAAGTGAGGCCTGTGGCGATTCAGGTTGACGATCTCTTGTCTGAGGCGAATAAACGTGTGGCGGTTAACGAGAGGGTGTTGGTGACGACTTTGACCAAACGTATGGCTGAGGATCTCACCGAGTACCTGGACGAACATGGGGTTAAGGTACGCTATCTGCATTCAGATATAGATACTGTAGAGCGGGTCGAGATCATTCGCGATCTGCGTCTTGGGGTATTTGATGTGCTCGTGGGGATTAACCTACTCAGGGAAGGTTTGGATATGCCAGAAGTGTCGTTGGTGTGCATATTGGACGCCGACAAAGAGGGCTTCTTGCGCTCTGAACGTTCATTGATTCAGACCATTGGCCGAGCGGCGCGTAACGTTAACGGTAAGGTTATCCTCTACGGTGATAAGGTGACTAAGTCGATGGCCAAGGCGATAGGGGAAACCGAGCGGCGTAGAGAGAAGCAGCATAAATTCAATCAGGCCAATGGTATAACGCCTAAAGGGGTATCGAAAAAGATCGCCGATGTGATGGATCTTGGTGGTCATAACGAGCATACGGCTAAGGTGCTGCCGAAATATCATAAAGTGGCCGAGTCACGCACGACCTATGCTAAGCAAGATGCCGCGAGCCTCAGTCACCAGATCGATGAGCTGGAAAAACGTATGCATCAGCACGCCAGAGATCTTGAGTTTGAGCAGGCGGCGGCGCTGCGAGACGAAGTATTGGCGTTGCGCGAAGCTCTGATTAAGGCTTAAGCGGTTAAGGTTTAGGCCTCCAAGGTTTGAGTGGGCTTAAAGCACGCCGGAGATGAAAAAGGCTAACCTCAGGTTAGCCTTTTTCATCGCCCCTATTGAGGCCATGTCCAGCGAGATCTGCCCGTAGGATTAACGGGCGAAACGCCTTATCTGGCGCAATAGCAGGAATAGTAAGATACCGCTGACCACGCCTACCAGGTGCGCCTCGGTGGCGACCCTAGCGTCGATCAATTTGGTGATCTGATCGGTCGCGCCATAGTACTGTTCATAGGCTACCTTGGCACAGACCCCAGCAAATAATAGATAACCAGAGCGGATCTTCATCTGGATATCTTTCAGCGCGCCATAAGCAAACAGACCGTGCAACATGCCACTTAGCCCCACATAGCCGCTAAGGGTTGGGTAAAACCAATAGAGAGCCAGCCCCTGTAACAGGCAGAGCAGGCAAAATAATAAAGTGAAGTTACCGGCGCGGTAATGATTTTCGTGCAGGAAACTGATCACCCAGAGGCCGCCAAGATTCATCAGCAGGTGCCAATGATTGGTGTGTAGCAGGTTGCCCGTTAACAGGCGCCACCACTCGCCATGGGCGATAGCGGTGCGGCGAAAGGCCAGTGTGGCGTCCAGTTGCAGAAAATAGAGCAGGGCACACAGTATGCTTATGGCCAGCACCACACCATAGGGCGTGGCGCGTGACGTCAGGCGAGCTAACATGATGCGTCCAACTGCGCCATGACTGTCTCTTTATCGTCGAGATAATCTTGCAGCCCTTTGGCTCTCAAGAGGCAGGCTGGGCAGGTACCGCAACCGCTGCCCAGAATACCGTTATAGCAGGTCAGCGTCTGGTCGCGCACCAGCTCAAGCTGATGATACTTGTCGGCCAGTGCCCATGTTTGGGCCTTATTGAGCCACATCAAGGGGGTGACCAGCTTAAGTTCTCTATCCATGCCCAGTTCAAGCGCCGATTGCATCGCCTTGATAAATTGATCGCGGCAGTCTGGATAACCAGAGAAATCGGTTTCGCAAACACCAGTAATGACACTCTCGGCACCAAGCTGATAGGCGTAGATCCCGGCGAGCGTTAGAAACAGGATATTACGACCCGGCACGAAAGTGTTGGGTAAACCATTATCCATCAGCTCATTAGATACCGGAATCGCATCTCGTGTCAGGGCCGAGATAGCCAATTCATTCAGTACAGTGACATCCAGTATCTTGTGACTGGCGACATTAAGCTGCTGCCCCAATTGTTTGGCGGTTTCTATCTCTTGACTGTGCCGCTGGCCATAATCGAAGGTCACGGCATGCACCTCATCATATTGGCTGAGTGCTTGGATTAAACAGGTGGTGGAATCTTGCCCGCCACTAAATACAACAACGGCTTTAGACATTTTATGGGTCCGATAAAAAATTTTCCGATAGTTTAACTGACCCGTAAGGTCATGCAAATTTTCTTGGCCGGTTCGTTGGTATTTAGCGGTAAATTCAGGAATCCTCGATGAATTAATGGGGTTATACTTGCTTGTAGGGGCAAAATCTTCTATAAAAGCCGCCCCAAAGCGACGAGGTTAAAGATGAAGTATCCGGTCAATGAAGTTTTCGAAACCATCCAAGGTGAAGGGGTTTACACCGGGGTGCCTGCGATATTTGTGCGCCTGCAAGGTTGCCCTGTGGGGTGTTCTTGGTGTGATACCAAACATACCTGGGAAACCTTGGCTGAAAACCGAGTCTCTTCTGAACAGGTGATTCAGGTAGACGGTACCATAGGCCGCTGGGCCGAACTGGATGCCAGAGAGTTACTGATGCACTTTAAGGTGCAGGGCTTTAGTGCAAAGCATGTGGTGATCACCGGCGGCGAGCCTTGTATCTATGATCTCACCGCTCTCACGCAATCTTTGGCAGATGCGGGGCTACAATGTCAAATCGAGACCAGTGGCACTTTCGATGTGCTGGTTGATCCCAGAGCCTGGGTGACGGTTTCTCCTAAGGTCAACATGAAAGGGGGCTTCAAGGTCCTTGAGCAGGCGTTAGAGCGTGCCGATGAGATCAAACACCCTGTGGCTAAGGCATCGCATATTGAAGAGCTTGATGAGCTATTAAAGGGGGTCGATACCCTGGGTAAGACTATCTGCCTGCAGCCCATAAGCCAGAAGCCGCGCGCCACTGAGTTGGCGATGAAAGTGTGTATCGAGCGAAATTGGCGTTTATCGATACAGACCCATAAGTATCTCAATATCGATTAACCTCATCAAGATTGACGGTGGTGTGCACCGTCAATCTCTTACCCGCCAACTTTTCTATTCAAATCATTGTTAGCCACAGCAGATTAATCAAGTCGACCCGTGTGGTTAAACTCGGCGAGCTTGTCTTCATAGTATTTGATATCGCCTATGTGGCTTGAGACCCACTCGCTGTCGTAGTAAGTGTCCAGGTAGCGCTCGCCCGCATCACACAACAGGGTCACTATAGACCCGCTTTGACCTTGGCTATGCATCTCACTGGCTAGTTGCAAGGCGCCATAAAGATTAGTCCCGGTAGAGGGGCCAGCTTTGCGACCAATCAAGCGTTCTAGCCAATAGATGGTGGCGATCGAGGCACTATCATCTATCTTGACCATGTGATCGACCACCCCCGGAATGAATGAGGGTTCGGCTCTGGGGCGGCCTATGCCTTCGATACGGCTGGCGTTGGCGCAACTAATGCTTGCGTCGCCGCTATGGAAATAGTCATAGAATACCGAGTTTTCTGGATCGACGACACAGAGCTTAGTGTCGGCGCGCTGATAACGAATGTAGCGGCCTATCGTCGCCGATGTGCCGCCAGTGCCTGGGCTCATGACGATCCAATTGGGTACCGGGTGGGGCTCCCTTTGCATCTGCTCGAAGATAGAGTTAGCAATATTATTGTTGCCGCGCCAATCGGTAGCACGCTCGGCGTAGGTGAATTGGTCCATATAGTGACCAGATAACTCGTCTGCCAGACGCTGGGATTCGGCATAAATTTGACTGGAATGTCCGACAAAATGACACCGGCCGCCGTAAAACTCGATCTGCTGGATCTTTTTCTTGGCCGTGGAGGCGGGCATCACGGCGATAAATGGCAGTCCCAGCAGGCGAGCAAAATATGCTTCTGAGACAGCAGTGCTTCCCGATGAAGACTCTATGATGGGGGTATGTTTGGTGATCCAACCGTTACATAGGGCATAGAGAAACAGAGATCTGGCCAGACGATGCTTTAAGCTGCCTGTCGGGTGGGTACTTTCATCTTTTAGGTAGATGTCGATGCCCGGCAACATAGGCAGATCTAACTTGATGAGATGAGTGTCTGCGCTGCGCTGGTAGTCGGCCTCGATTTTAGCGATGGCCTGATTGACCCAATTTTGTTCCATTCTTGCTCCAGAGGTTTTTGAGCGGTTAGTCGTTATAGCTTAACGAAATAAATTATAACGAAAAGGGGAATCGAATAGAAATGCGACTAGGTACATCAGATCTAATATGGCTTACTGTAATCGATGAAATTAGCTTAGGAATTTGATAGAAATTTGATTTTTGAATCAACAGGAAAGGAAAAAATGGTGGAGGGAGAAGGATTCGAACCTTCGAAGGCTGAGCCGTCAGATTTACAGTCTGATCCCTTTGGCCACTCGGGAACCCCTCCACAGATAACGCAGAATCACAATTTAATAAGAAAGATAAAGATGGTGGAGGGAGAAGGATTCGAACCTTCGAAGGCTGAGCCGTCAGATTTACAGTCTGATCCCTTTGGCCACTCGGGAACCCCTCCACGAATATCTCTTTATTACATTGTAGGCAAATGGTGGAGGGAGAAGGATTCGAACCTTCGAAGGCTGAGCCGTCAGATTTACAGTCTGATCCCTTTGGCCACTCGGGAACCCCTCCACAAATATCTCTTTATTACATTGTAGGCAAATGGTGGAGGGAGAAGGATTCGAACCTTCGAAGGCTGAGCCGTCAGATTTACAGTCTGATCCCTTTGGCCACTCGGGAACCCCTCCACAAATATCTCTTTATTACATTGTAGGCAAATGGTGGAGGGAGAAGGATTCGAACCTTCGAAGGCTGAGCCGTCAGATTTACAGTCTGATCCCTTTGGCCACTCGGGAACCCCTCCACGAATATCTCTTTATTACATTGTAGGCAAATGGTGGAGGGAGAAGGATTCGAACCTTCGAAGGCTGAGCCGTCAGATTTACAGTCTGATCCCTTTGGCCACTCGGGAACCCCTCCTCAATTGCGGCGGCAATAGTAGTCAGAAACGCCGCCGCTGTAAAGTCCCTATTTGAAATAATTGCTAAAGTTATGTCGCAAGCGGTCGATTAAATAGCAACGAGCTGTTTTATTGATGTTTTTTTATGCGAACTAGTCAGTTGTTAATCAACGAAAATCATTTAGGGTCACGTCTTAATCAGGCGGTGACCGAGCATCGCCGCGGTGAGTTTGGCCTGCTTCTGGCGATGTTGTCGAGCGACGCTAGAGATCTGGCACAGTTTCATCTTGATGGGGCGGACTTAGACAGCGAGGCAAAGTTAAAACGTCAATTTGATCTTCCAGAGCCACAAGCGTTAACGAGTGAGTTGCATAAAGGAATTGATTGCGACAATAGCGGCGCATTTCATCAGGCTGGTTTAAGCGGTTTTCATCTGCAGCAATATTTATCTCCTGAACCTTTAGTACACCGTGGTCGTGATCCGCTGGCGATGCAAGAGGTGTTGGCCAACTGTGATCCTATTACGGCTGCACGTTTTCATGGAGAGCTAACGGTTGATGCGCATCTGCTTGAGTTACCGCATTTTACTGAGCAGATTGTGAAGCAACGTGCGTTAGGTGACATTTTGGCATAGTCTTAAGTGCAGACGACTTGCTTTTGCTATATCGTGCGTTGTCATGTTTAGCATTAAGCATTTTTCCATAATTTAATAGGTAGAAGTCAGCATGAAAAAGATTCAAGAAGGACAATCGGAATTGGTGAACGATACATGTACCGATTGCGGCAGTTACGCCGACATCGGCGCGGTGATCGATGAGTTTGACACTGTACTGACATTAAACCGTCAAGGAGAGAATGCCCAGGCAGAATTACAGAAGCTTGCCGACGCTGCTAAAGCACGTTTTGATGGTGTGGTAAGTGAAATGACGACACTAGATGATGGTCAGCAACTGACGCTTACGTTCGGCTACAGCGCAGAGAAAATGATTTTTCAGCTAGAACATGGGTTGTAAGAGAATTTGCTGATTTTGGCTTGCTAGTGAGTAACTTGTTCGTGTAATGTTCACAGAATATTCTTATTAAAAATAACAACAATGTTTGTATTTGTGCTGCTCAGGGCAGTTTTTTTACCTCGATAACCTTGTTATCGGCTGTAGGATGTTATGATCAAACGCCAATTTCAGCATTTGCTCGAAATCATAGTCAATTCGACCGAAAAGCAAGAAGGTCAGTTTAAAGAGACGGCCGAGTTAGCTTGTCGTCTCTTAAGTCAATCGTTAGCGGTTGAACGTGTTGGCGTATGTTTATTTGATGTCGATAACGACACCACACAACTCATCGCGCAAGGCGATCAAAGTCTATCAGCTCTACGTCCTGTCCCCAGTCACTGCACTGCCTATCTTAATGAATTAAAGCTGCGCCGCATCATAGATGTCGTCGATGTCAATCTCGACAGCCGCGTCGATGAACTTAACCGCTATTTCTTCGATAATGAATTGGTTTCTCATCTTGATGTGGCTATTCGTATCAATGGCCATTTAGAGGGCGTTCTGTTTCTTGAGTCTAGTACTGCTCACCAATGGCAAGACAGTCAAATCCATGTCGCTTCACAAGTGGCCGATCAACTCGCCTTGACCCTAGCGACTCAAAGAGCCTACGAGACTGATGAACGCCTCAGTCTTTTTGTTAAGGCGATTGAACAGTCTGAACAGATCAGCATGGTGGTTAATCTTGCCACTAATAAAATTGAATATGTTAATGAAGCCTATCAATCTATTTCGGGTGAGCTGAAACAACAGATATTGGGCAAGCCAATATCCTCGCTGGACTTCTTTAAGCAATCACCGACTCAAGCTGAGACGGTATTAGCCCAAGTAAAACAGGGGAAGATCACTAAAGGTAACACTCAGTTGGTTCGTCGTGATGGTGAAAGCTATTGGTTGCGTTATAGGGTACGCCCCTTTACCACGCCCAGAGGCAATCACTATGCCTTGGTAACTGCCGAAGATTGTACAGAAGAGCTACAACAACAAAATGAACTCGAACGCTTGGCCTGGCGATGTGCTTTAACCGGTCTTTATAATCGTAGTTATTTCAATAGAGCACTGGAAAGAGTCCAACACGGCCATCTGATGCTGATCGATCTTAGGGGATTTAAGCGGTTTAACGATACCTATGGTCACAAAAAAGGCGACAGTTTGCTGATAGAGATCGGTAGACGAATCAAACACTTCGGTAGCGTTAAAAAGGCTGAACTCATGGCAAGGGTAGGCAGCGATGAGTTTGCTTTGGTGGTCGAGGGCATTGAAGACGAGCAGAGTCTTGATTACGCCATCAAGCGCCTTTATCACCAACTTAGCTTACCGGTACAGGTTGGGGTAGAGTCTTTTGAGGCTAAACCTGCGTTGTCCGTGGTTGACATAGATGCCTTAGAGGCGGGTTTCTCGGCGCTTACTTGCGCCGATATTGCCGTACAGTACGCGAAGAAGAAACAGGGCAACGCAGTACAGATCTTTAATCACGCCTTGCTTAATACCTTCAAAGAAGACGCCCAAATTGAGCGAGAACTTCAAGCAGCCCTTAAAAATAGAGAGTTTGAACTTTATTATCAACCTCTTAAAGATCTTGGCCGTCAAGCTTATATAGGTGCAGAGGCCTTGATCCGCTGGCATCATCCCAAGAAAGGGGTGTTGTATCCTGGTGCTTTTATCGATATTGCCGAGCAAACGGGAATGATCGCTGCGATAGGCGAATGGGTGCTCGAAGCCGCCTGCCGTCAACTTAACCTATGGCAGCATCACAACATCAATATTTCAATGCACGTTAACGTTTCCGCTCGACAGTTTTTCAGCACTCAACTCTATGATCAGGTGTGGGAGTTGGTGACACGTTATCGCATTCGACCCAACAGCTTGATCCTGGAGATCACCGAAACAGAATTAATGGACGATGTCGTGTACGCCACTCATCTGTGTAAAGAATTGGCAGAGCTTGGGGTTGGCTTGGCTATCGATGATTTTGGGACGGGTTATAGCTCTATGCGCTACCTTAAACAGTTCCCGATCTCTAAGTTGAAGATAGATAGATCTTTTATTTCAGATTTGAATGTGAGCCGTGAAAGTCGTGAAATCGTTAGTGCCATCATAGCCATGGCTAAAGCATTAAATATTTCACTCACCGCTGAAGGGGTTGAGACGGCGGAGCAGGAAACCTTCTTGTCGGCGTTAAGTTGTCATCAAGCCCAAGGATTCCTCTACAGTCCGGCGCTAAGAGAAGCTGAGTTCAGTCAATTTTTGAAACGTAACGCTGCGACTGAGTACCACTAGGGCTTAATAGGCGCCAAAGCGTTTTTAGCCTCGGCAACACTGCTTAAACTTTTTACCACTATTGCAGATACAAGGGTCATTACGTCCCGGGTATATGGGGGCGAATTGCTTTCCTTGGGTGTACCACCAACGTCCCGACTGTTTGACAAAAGAGGAGCGTTCGTGAATGGCATCTATACCTTCCTCGGTTTGATACCAGGCTTGAAACTCTACTAGACCACTGTCTTGTTCAACACGACTTTTAGCGACGCTCAACCCCAACCATTTTGTATGATTATCCTCATCTAAGATCTGCACACTTAAACCATTAAGGTGATCGGGATGGTGAGTGTCGATCAGGTACTGATGCTGTTTTAACACAAAAGCGCTATAGCGACTGCGCATCAGGCTTTCTGGATCGGGTGCTAATTGACCTTGGTGGTATGGCAAACAGCATTCTTGATAACTTAAAAGGCGTTCAGTCAGTTTCCTGCCGCAAGGACAAGGGAGTGAAGGGTCAATCATGTTTGCTGTCTTGCTCGGTTAAAGTCGAAAATTGGCGGCCATAGTAGAGGTTTGGCAAAGGCTTGGCACTGTAATAGAAAGAGGGCTCTGAACGATTGTTGGTATCAACGGTAAGATACCATTTGCCATCTTCTTTTTTCTTAGAAACGATCACGAACTTACCGGCAAACTCGCTGACTGGCTCTTCGGTCTCTTTTGGCGGGTAGAAACGGATCAGATAATAGCCGACATCCGTGGCTTGCTCTTGTGCTAACTGACGTTCGATAACGCGAAAATCCACCTCGATATGAGCATTCTTGTGCTTAATTTTACCGAAGAATCGCTTGTACAGGGCTATGATGTTGTCTCGCCCCATGGTTATCTCTTTATTTTGTTGTTCAGGAATATAGCAAGCATTTTCGGCGTAGATATCTTGGATCACCTCGACATCGAGCTGTTCAAAAGCCATGCTGAACTGCTTATAAAAGTGATTTAACGCGTCGTTGTCGTTATTTTGGGCGAGAGTGTTGAAATTGATAACACACAGACCAACGACAAGGACAAATTTGAGGAGTTTCATTTAGCTACACGCTTCTGCTAATACTAGGCTCACTATAATCTAAGCCCTAATGATGCGAAAGTTTTAGTTCTTAACAAATTGTGTATCTACTACTCAATGCTTTTTTTTTCAACATAAAGCGTCAGTTAGCTGCTTTAAATGTGTATTGGTCTTGATGTAAAAGATCTTGTAGCTGCGAGTTTTCGGCATAAACAGAGGCTAAATTTGAAGCATTCAGAATCTGTAAGTGCTGTCTGGCTTGAGTTTTGGAATCAGTATACGGATACTTTCTGTTGTAATAGCGTATGTGAGAGTCAACTGGGCACTGGTCACATAGATGAAGTGGGGGAATAGGGTATGAGTGAAGATGATAGCGCACTTTTTCTCGCTTCGATGCAAGGGGTTAAGCCATTAAAGTCGAGCCAAGTAGCGACGCTGCATGGTGCAAATAATCAGCACAGCGATCAACTACGCCATCAGGCGGCGCAGCGCCGTTTGGCCTTAGATAAGTTGTCGCTCGATCTGGCTGAGATCATGCCCATCGCGCCGGATGCCGTCGTAAGCGTTAAAAAGGAAGGCGTCCAGGGCCAGGTGTTTAAGTTATTTCGCCAGGGTAAATATGAGGTGCAGGCCGACCTAGACCTTAAAGGGATAGCTCTGCCTAGAGCACGCGAACTCTTGTATGATTTTGTGGTGAATAGCCAACAGGCAGGGTTTCGTGCCCTCATAGTGATCCATGGTACTGGTGTGAATAACCAGCCATTTCCGGCGAAACTCAAGTCTTGTGTTACTGCCTGGCTGGAAGAGATCCAAGGGGTGCAGGCTTTTCATTCAGCGCCTAAAATCTGGGGCGGTGCTGGGGCCATGATGGTGATGTTGGCCAAATCTAGTCAAGATAAGCTAGAAACGGCCGAGCAGCATCAAAAAGGTCAACATAGATGGGCTTGATGGCATAAAAAAATCACCTTAAGAAAGGTGATTTTTTTATTGTACAGGGCCTAATTAAGCCCCTTGCGGGGCTATTCTTTTTGAGGCTAGCAGGAATAGCTTACCAACCACACTGACGATTCGCCTGTTTATTCTGCTCATCTAGCCAAACTTTCAGTGGCGCAAAGTAGTCCAGCACCGCCGAGGCATCCATCTCCTGTTTGCCGGTAACCACTTCAAGTGCTTCTGGCCAAGGCTTACTTTGACCCATCTCTAACATGGTATTAAGTTTCGCGCCGGCTTCCTTGTTGCCGTAGATGCTGCAACGATGCACTGGCCCCTTATCGCCCGCGATATCACACAGCGCCTTATGGAACTGGAACTGTAGTATGTGAGCCAGGAAGTAGCGAGTATAAGGTACGTTACCTGGAACATGGTATTTGGCGCCGGGATCGAAGTCCGCTTCGCTGCGCACCACTGGCGCTTTCACACCTTGATACTTTTCTCTTAATTGCCACCAGGCCTGGTTATATTGAGCCGGGGTGATCTCACCACTGAACACCTTCCAGCGCCATTGGTCGATCATCAGGCCAAAGGGTAAGAAGGCAACCTTGTCTAGTGCCTGCTTTAGCAATAGACCAATATCTTTAGACGCATCGGGTACCTCATCGAGCAGGCCGATTTGCTTGAGATAATTTGGTGTGATCGACAGCGCGACCGTGTCACCTATGGCTTCATGGAAGCCGTCGTTAGCGCTGTTTTTAAAGATGAAAGGTTGGTCTTTATAAGCACGTTGGTAGAAGTTATGACCCAACTCATGATGGATCACGGTGAAGTCTTCAGCGGTTTTCTGAATACACATCTTAATGCGGATATCATCCAGGTTATCCAGATCCCACGCCGAGGCATGACAAACCACATCGCGATCTTTAGGTTGTACGAAGAGTGAACGGCTCCAGAAAGTATCTGGTAGCGGCTCGAAACCTAAGGATGTGAAAAAGCCTTCAGCCTGTTTAACCATCTTATGTTCATCATACCCCTGCTTGGCAAGCAGTTCGGTGACATCATAACCAGGATCGGCATTTTCAGGCGCGACAAGATCGTAAATGTTACCCCATTGCTGGGCCCACATATTACCTAATAGGTGGGCAGGGATTGGACCTTGCTCCGGCGCAACTTCGTCACCATACTGCTCGTTGAGCTCGCCCCTGACATAGCAGTGCAGGGATTCATATAATGGTGATACCTGACCCCAGAGTCGGTCGAGTTCATCTGAGAAGGCATCTGGCTGCATGTCATACTGGCTGCGCCAAAGTTCAGATAGGTTGGCGTAGCCAAGATCTTTTGCGCCCTCGTTAGCCAGTTCAACTTCACGTTCAAACAGCGGGCGCATAGGTTTGGCGATAGCTCGCCATCCTTGCCATATCGCCTCGAGTTCTTGGGGATTGCGTGAACTGGCCATAATGCCAGAGAGCTCTGGTTGCGTTAGACAGCGACCGTATTCCAGGCAATATTTACCCTTACCGTAAAGGCCATTCAGCTCGGCGCTAATGTTTGCCAGTTCCGCATTCTTTTTCGGGTCTAACGGTGCGGGTAAAACTAACGCGCTACGTAAGATGTTGAGTTTACGTTTATCTGTATCATCGAGTGGCAGTTGAGTGTAGTTAGCCGCTTGAGTGGCTAGTTGTACCGACAGCGCGGTTTGGCGCTCACCCACAGAGGCCGCAAGGGCTGCTGTGTCTTCGGTGATAAAATTACTGTAGATCCACTCGGCGCGATTTTGTTCAATGGAGAGCGCGGCGAGTTCTGACTCGGCTTTAGCGATAAATGTTTTAGCGTCTTCGATGCTGGCCACGGGGTTGGTGGCATTATCTGTGCTGGCTTGCTGTGGGTTGGCTTGATTCGTATTAGCATCACTTTCACAGCCGCTTGCGCCGAGAGTTAACGCAATGACCATGGCAAGAGGGGTCAATTGGGCACGAATGGGGATCATAAGAGCTTCCTTTGTTATTTTTGTGTGGCATAGTTTACTCAATCTCGCCAAAGTTTACAGTCTATTAACTGCTGTCACTTCGTTTTACCCAATTAAGTACCTGGTTTACTTCACCTGCAGGAGAATTACATTTGACAATAACCGTACCAGTGTTTAATTTAAACAAACGTTTAAATCAGAGTTTGTAGGTCACGGAATGGCAAATCGATCCGACACAAAAACAAGAATACTGGATGCAGCAGAAAAGTTATTTGCCGAGCGCGGCTTTTCAGAAACCTCTTTGCGTCTTATCACTAGTAAGGCAGAGGTAAACCTTGCATCGGTTAACTATCATTTTGGTTCTAAAAAAGAACTGATCCGCGCAGTATTGGCCCGCTATTTAGATAGGTTCATGCCTGACGCGTCAAAAGAGTTAGTGCAATTAAAACAAGACAGAGAACCTAGCCTTAATGAGATCTTCTCATCTCTTGTTAAGCCACTTCTTGAGCTCAACAAGTTTAAAAGTGATGGTACTCGTACTTTCTTACAACTCTTGGGGCGCGGCTATATTGAAAGCCAGGGGCACCTGAGATGGTTCATCACCACACATTATGGTGAACATCTCAGTGAATTTGTTAAAGCCGTTGCTGAGAGCGCGCCACATATTCCCCCCGCTGAGATGTTTTGGCGATTACACTTTACCTTAGGCACAGTGGTATTCACCATGGCCTCAGCCGATGCGCTGACCGAAATCGCCGAAGCCGATTTTAATGAGCATAATGATATTGAAGCTGTGATCCGTAAGGTGATCCCATATTTGGCTGCCGGTGTGGCAGTGCCTGTAACCACCGACTAGGGGGCTGTATGACACTCTTTATCTTGGCACTATTGGTGATAATAGTGCTTTTCGGCGTTAAAAATATACGCATGCAGTTTATTACGCGGCCTGTGTTTGCTTTCTTTAAGAAGGTGTTGCCTCCTTTGTCTGACACAGAAAAAGAGGCGATGGAAGCTGGCGATGTGTGGTGGGAAGCTGAGCTCTTCAGGGGTAAGCCAAACTGGGATACCTTGCATAGCTACGGTCGTCCTCAATTGACTGAAGAGGAAAAGGCGTTTATCGATGAGCAGGTGATGACAGCCCTGACGATGATCGACGACTTTAACATAGTTCAGGAACGTAAAGATCTACCGCCTGAACTCTGGGACTACTTCAAGAAAGAGGGCTTTTTCGCCCTGATCATTCCTAAAGAATATGGTGGTAAGGCTTTCTCTGCTTACGCCAACTCAACCATTGTCAGTAAGCTGGCCAGTCGTAGCGTTAGCGCTGCGGTGAGCGTCATGGTGCCAAACTCTCTTGGTCCTGGCGAGTTACTGACCCATTACGGCACCAAAGAGCAGCGTGATCATTGGTTGCCACGCTTGGCGAGCGGAGAAGCTGTGCCTTGTTTTGCACTGACTGGTCCTGAGGCGGGTTCTGATGCCGGCGCCATACCTGATGAAGGTATAGTGTGCCGCGAAAAGTTCCAAGGTGAAGAGGTGTTAGGCCTCAAGTTAACCTGGGATAAGCGCTATATTACTCTGGCGCCTGTTGCCACAGTACTGGGGTTAGCTTTTCAGATGCGAGATCCCGAAGGCCTGTTAGGTGACCAGGTCGACCTTGGCATTACCTGCGCGTTAATTCCAACGGATCATCCAGGTGTCGAAATCGGTAGTCGTCATAATCCGCTCAATATGGGCTTTATGAATGGGACGACCCGTGGCCAAGACGTGTTTATTCCGCTCGATTGGATCATTGGTGGCCCTCAATATGCGGGGCGCGGCTGGCGTATGCTGGTTGAGTGCCTGTCTGCCGGTCGTGGTATATCACTGCCTGCACTGGCGACGGCTTCTGGCCATGTGGCGACTAAGACAACCACAGCTTATAGCGCTGTACGTCATCAGTTTGGTTTGGCCATTGGCCAATTTGAGGGGGTGCAAGAAGCGCTTGCGCGTATCATTGCGAACACCTACCAACTAGAGGCTGCGCGGAGATTAACAACAACGGGTATCGATCTTAAGGTGAAGCCCTCTGTCGTGACCGCTATTGCCAAATATCATATGACTGAGATGGGCCGTGATGTACTTAACGATGCCATGGATATTCAGTCAGGCAAGGGGATCCAACTGGGGCCGAAGAACTACCTGGGCCATGGATATATGGCTACACCTATCTCGATTACTGTTGAAGGGGCCAATATTCTCACCCGTAGCCTGATGATATTTGGTCAGGGCGCCACCCGCTGTCATCCTTATGTGTTGGCGGAGATGGAAGCTGCGGCGATGGAAGATATGGGTGATGCTTTAGAGCGTTTCGATAACCTGCTGTTGGGTCATATCGGCTACGCCAGTCGAAATGCCTTAAGTTCAGTATGGAGCGCCTTAACCGCCAGTCGCTTCAATAGCGCGCCAGTCTCTGGTGAGACTAAACAATACTATAAAGATATGACTCGCCTGTCTGCTGCGCTGGCCTTTGTGACTGACTTGTCTATGTTGGTCATGGGCGGCGATCTCAAACGCAAAGAGATGCTTTCAGCAAGGCTAGGGGATGTGTTGAGTGAGCTTTATCTTGGCTCAGCCACCCTCAAGTTGTTTGAGGATAATGGCCGCCAGCAAGACGATCTGCCGACAGTGCATTATGTGATGCAGTTGAGGTTGCACAGAGCAGCCAAGGCACTCTATGGCGCATTACGTAATTTCCCTAATCGACCGCTGGCCTACATTATGCGCGCCTTGGTGTTCCCTCTGGGTAACCATTTTAATGGGCCAGACGACAAGCTAACGGTAGATGTCTGCCAAAGCATGCTCAGACCCGGCCCTGGTCGTGACAGACTGACTCATCTGTGTCCCGATTTTGAGGGAGACAAGGGCGGAATTGCTGAGGTAGAGCAGGCGTTTATGGCTCAGTACAAGGTTAAGCCTCTGTTGAAGAAAGTGCGCCTAGCGCAAAAAGAGGGCAAGCTGGATCGACAGTTAGTACCTGAACGTCTTTATGCCCAGGCGCTTGAGTTGAAGATTATCTCAAGTGACGAGCATGAGGCCTTACTTAACGCCGATAAACTACGTCAAGTTGCTATCGCCGTAGATGAGTTTGAAAGTCTCTAAGGGTGATCAAATATTTGAGGCATAAAAAAAGGTACGCAATGCGTACCTTTTTTATTCGTCACAAGTTATGCGACGATCAGTATCTTACAGGTATTGGTGCCGCCGATGGTTTCCATTGCATCGCCTTTGGTCATCAGTACCAAATCACCCGATGTTAGATAACCCGCTTCGGTTAGGGATTCTAATGCTTTCTTAGCGAGTTCGTCAGCGCCATAAGCAGTAGAGTCAAAGTACACAGGTTGAACACCACGGTACAATGCCATTTTAGCCAGGGTGACTTCATGACGTGACAGCGCCAAGATAGGCAGTGCTGAGCTGATACGAGACATTAGCTGTGGCGTTGCACCAGACTCTGTCAGGGCAACAATTGCCTTAACGCCTTCCATGTGGTTCGCGGCATACATAGTTGATAGCGCGATAGTCTCTTCAACAGAGGTAAAGCGCTCGTCCATACGGTGCTTAGACACCTGCACACTTGGATGAGCCTCGGCGCCTAAACAGACGTTAGCCATCGCCTTAACGGTTTCCTCAGGGAAATCGCCAGCGGCGGTTTCTGCCGATAGCATGACAGCATCTGTGCCATCAAGCACGGCATTGGCGACGTCCATCACCTCTGCGCGAGTTGGCATAGGGCTAGAGATCATCGACTCCATCATTTGAGTAGCGGTGATCACGCTCTTGTTAAGCTGACGTGAACGGCTGATAAGCTTCTTCTGTACAGCGACGAGTGCCGCATCACCGATCTCTACACCTAAGTCACCACGAGCAACCATGACGGCGTCAGAAGCCAAGATCACATCGTCCATCGCTTCATCGGAGACGACTGCTTCAGCGCGTTCGACTTTAGAAACGATCAATGCATTACTACCAGCCTTTTGAGCCAGTTCTCGTGCATAGTTAAGATCGGCACCGCTACGAGGGAAAGAGACAGCCAAGTAATCCACTTTAATGGCTGCTGCCGTGACGATATCTCGTTTATCTTTTTCAGTCAGTGCCGCCGCAGACAGGCCGCCACCTTTCTTATTGATCCCTTTATTATTAGATAGGGGACCAGCCACAGTCACTGTGGTGTGAACCTTATTACCTTCGACCTTTTCAACCTTAAGCTGAACACGGCCATCATCGAGCATTAGAATGTCGCCAATGCTGACATCTTGTGGCAACTCTTTGTAGTCGATCCCCACTTGGTTTTCGTCACCTTGGCCTTTTTCTAAGTCGGCATCCAGAACAAATGCCTGACCTAAATTCAGTTGCACCTTCTTATTATCTTTGAAGGTAGACACGCGGATTTTAGGGCCTTGTAGATCACCAAGAATCGCGACATGAACACCCAGTTCTTTGGCGATATTGCGCACATCGGTCGCGCGCTTGAGGTGATCTTCTGGTGAACCATGTGAGAAGTTTAGACGAACAACATTTGCACCAGCTTTGATGATACGACGTAGATTGTCGTCACGATCGGTTGCTGGACCCAGAGTCGTTACAATTTTGGTTCTGCGGAACATGAGATACTCCGTTAAGTTTTAAATAATCTTACTCTATATTAACAGACAAAATGGAGTTTTGTAGGAAAATTACAGACAAAATGATCTATCTCAAATTATTAATTTTGTGAACTGCTCCGATTAAAAGTGAAAAAAAAGGCGGCCCTTGTGTCATTGGCCGCCTAATATCCTTTCAAAACTGGACTATAGTGTCGATTCTTTATCGATACGAGACTCTTTTAGCACCTCTTTGACTCGCTTCAAACTCTCTCTGAATCGAGGGCCGCGGCGTAGGGTAAAGCCGGTCGCCAATACGTCTACAATAACCAATTGTGCCAAACGTGAAGCCATAGGCAGATACATGTCGGTATCTTCAGGCACTTCCATGGTCACAGGCAGGGTAACTTCGCTGCTCAGGGGAGAGTTACGCGAGGTGATAGCAATAACGGCAGCGCCGTTCTCACGGGCCAATCGGGCGATATCGATAAGCGATTTGGTTCGGCCGGTATGGCTTATTAAGACGACTACATCACCCTCACTGCTGTTGATACAACTCATGCGCTGCATTAAGACATCATCGAAACAGATAACTGGCACATTGAAACGGAAAAACTTGTTTTGAGCATCATGGGCTACCGATGCTGACGCGCCAAGACCGAAGAAGGAGATTTTTTTCGCTTGTGTCAGGATATCAACCGCTTTATTGATGGCCGCTGTGTCCATGCTTTGTCGAGCGGTATCCAGCGCCGCCATTGAAGATTCAAAGATCTTGGTGGTATAGGAATCTGGGCTGTCATCTTCTTCTACGTGACGACTAACATAAGGTGTACCGTTAGCGAGGCTCTGTGCTAGGTGCAGCTTGAAATCGGGAAAACCTTTAGTATCTAACCGGCGACAGAAACGGTTAACGGTTGGTTCACTCACGTCGGCCATTTTTGCCAAGGTAGCGATACTGGAATGAATTGCGGTTTGTGGCGACGCCAAGATCACCTCAGCCACTTTACGTTCTGACTTACTGAAATGGGTTAGGTTTTTCTGAACCTTTTCTAGGGTATTCATATGCGTACATCCACTGGATTGTAATGTAATTATATTTATTCTTTTATGTCATTATAGAAACAAACAAAAAGTGCTAAAGTTTGGATTATGTGACGAATTATGATCTAACTACAGAGCAAACTTTCTACTATATATAGTAATTTAATCACGAAAAGCATATCAGATTTTGATGTCTTGTTGCTAGTTTACTGATAGGTCATTTTTTGCAAAATTTAGATGCAATTAACAAATTCTGTTGTTATATTACAACAAACATGTGAGCTTCTCATCGAAACGATGGGACACAGTGACATAGGAGATTTTTAAGCTATGGGCATGACATCACCGGAAGCCAAAGCTTGTGATTTTGTATTGTTCGGCACTAAAGGCGACCTTGCCAGACGTAAGCTACTGCCTTCGCTCTACCAATTGGATAAAGCCGGTCTGCTTAATGAAGAGACTAAGATAGTTGGGGTAGCTAAAGATGCATTCTCTCATGAAGAGTATCAAGAGCTAGTCATTACAGCATTAAAAAGCTTTGTTAAAGAAGCCTTGTGTGACGAGACCCTGACGCGATTTCTCAGCCGCTGTGTCTATATAGGTACCAACTTCACAGAAACTGAGGGTTATAGCGCTTTCCATGAGGTACTGGATCCTAAGAAGCGCGTCATGGTGAACTATTTTGCCACACCGCCAGCCATCTTCGGTGACATCTGTCGTTGCCTTCACGAACAAAATCTTATTTTTCCTGATACACGTGTCGTTCTCGAGAAGCCAATCGGCTCAGATCTCGCTTCCTCAAAAGTTATCAACGATCAAGTCAGTGCCTACTTCAACGAAAATCAAGTTTATCGTATCGACCATTACTTAGGTAAAGAGACAGTACAGAACCTGATCGCGCTGCGTTTCGCCAATTCGCTGTTTGCCTCTAAGTGGGATAACCGCACCATAGACCATGTACAGATCACAGTTGCTGAAGAGGTGGGTATTGAAGGGCGTTGGGGCTATTTCGATAAAGCCGGTCAGATGCGTGACATGATTCAAAACCACCTATTGCAGGTACTGACGCTGGTCGCCATGGATCCACCGGTTAACCTAGATGCCGATAGCATTCGTGATGAAAAGGTTAAGGTGCTTAAGTCACTGCGTAAGATAGACGCCGATAATATTTATGAAAACACTGTGCGCGGACAGTATTCTGCCGGTTTCTTAAAAGGAGCGCCTGTACCGGGCTACCTTGAAGAAGAGGGCGCTAATACTCAGTCACACGCCGAAACTTTTGTGGCACTACGTGTCGATATCGATAACTGGCGTTGGGCCGGTGTGCCTTTCTACCTGCGTAGTGGCAAACGTATGCCGACTAAGAGTTCTGAGATCGTGGTCTATTTTAAGAACCCACCTCACAACTTGTACCGCTCAAGCTACCGCAACTTGCCACCTAATAAACTGACTATTCGTCTGCAGCCTCACGAAGGCGTTGAGATCCAGATGATGAACAAGGTGCCTGGACTGGAGCAGAAGCAGCGTCTGCAAACCACTAAGCTGGATTTGAGCTTCTCTGACACCTTTAAGAATGACCGTATCGCCGATGCCTATGAGCGTCTGTTGTTAGAGGCCATGTTGGGTAATCAGGCGCTTTTCGTACGCCGTGATGAAGTCGAGCAAGCGTGGACCTGGGTCGACGGTATCATTCAAGCTTGGGAAGAGAGCAACGAGAAGCCGAAACCTTACCCTGCGGGTAGTTGGGGCCCAGTGGCTTCAGTTGCATTGATAGCCAAAGACGGCCGCTCTTGGGACGAATAAGGACTGATTAAGATGATTAAAGAATCCGTATTCAAATCTTTTGATAGCAAAGCCAGCCTTGAAGCGCAGTTGGCATCTCGTATCGCCGATCAATTGCAGGCAGCAATCGATGCGCGGGGCAAGGCGAGCTTGGTGGTGTCTGGTGGTTCGACGCCGCTAGCACTGTTTAAATTGCTCAGCCAAAAGGCGATCGAATGGAACGATGTCTACATTACCCTGGCCGATGAGCGCTGGGTTGATACCGAACATAGCGATTCTAACGAGCGCTTGGTTCGTCAACATCTGCTGCAAAACCGCGCCGCCGGCGCAAAGTTTCGTGGTTTAAAAAATATGTTTGCCACCGCCGAAACAGGTGTGGATATGGCCATTGAGCAATTGGCTAACTTTCCTAAACCGTTCGACGTAGTGGTATTAGGCATGGGCAACGACGGCCACACCTGTTCATGGTTTCCCTGTTCAAAAGAGATCGAACAGGCGCTGACCACAGAGGCGCTTTGCCTGCCCGTGAATCCTGGCGAGGCGCCACACGGACGCATGACCATCTCCAAGCAGGGGATTTTAGCCTCACGTCAGATCTATTTACACATTGTTGGTGAACAGAAGCTCGCCGTTTACCGACAAGCGCTCGAAAATGAAGACGCCAAAGCGATGCCGATACGTGCAGTGTTGGCGCAGCACAAGACCCCGGTCGATGTTTATTGGAGCGCTTAAGGAGCGATTATGCATTCAGTAGTACAGTCAGTAACCGACAGAATTATTGCCAGAAGCCAAGCTACAAGAGCAAAGTATCTTGAGGCGCTCAATGAAGCGAAAGCCAATGGCGTTCATCGTAGCAGTCTTAGCTGCGGTAACCTGGCGCACGGTTTTGCGGCGTGTAGTCCGGCCGATAAAAATGCCATCAAGGCATTTAATAAAGCCAATATCGGTATTGTGACCGCTTTTAACGATATGTTATCGGCGCATCAGCCTTACGAAAATTACCCTGAGTTACTTAAAGCCGCCTGTCATGAGGTAGGTAGTGTTGCTCAGGTTGCGGCAGGCGTGCCAGCCATGTGCGATGGCGTCACCCAAGGTCAACCCGGCATGGAGCTCAGTTTGCTTAGCCGTGAGGTGATCGCTATGTCAACGGCGGTGGGCTTGTCTCACAACATGTTTGACGGCGCATTACTGCTTGGGATCTGTGACAAGATTGTCCCGGGTCTGTTGATCGGTGCCTTGAGCTTTGGGCATCTGCCGATGTTGTTTGTGCCGGCTGGTCCGATGAAATCGGGGATCCCTAATAAGGAGAAGGCGCGCGTACGTCAGAAATTTGCTCAAGGTCAGGTTGATCGCGCGGCGCTGCTGGATGCCGAGTCAAAGTCTTATCACAGTGCAGGTACTTGTACTTTCTATGGTACGGCAAACAGTAACCAGTTGATGCTGGAAGTGATGGGGTTACAGCTACCAGGTTCCTCTTTTGTGAATCCGGACGACCCTTTGCGCGAAGCGCTAAATAAGATGGCTGCCAAACAAGTTTGTCGTCTGACAGAGGTGGGCACTCAATACACGCCAATCGGTGAAGTCGTTAACGAGAAGTCTATAGTGAACGGCATAGTCGCTTTGTTAGCGACAGGTGGTTCAACCAACCTCACCATGCATATCGTCGCGGCAGCGCGAGCGGCCGGTATTATCGTCAACTGGGATGATTTCTCAGAGCTTTCTGATGCTGTGCCGCTACTCGCACGCGTCTATCCAAACGGCCATGCTGATATCAACCACTTCCACGCCGCCGGCGGAATGGCTTATTTGGTCAAAGAACTACTCGATGCCGGTTTGCTCCATGAAGATGTGATGACAGTGGCGGGCTTTGGTCTGCGCCGTTACACCCAGGAACCGCGTCTTATCGATAATGAGCTCGTGTGGGTAGATGGGCCAACCGAATCACTCGATAAAGAGGTGTTGACGGCGGTGAATACACCGTTCCAGGCTAATGGTGGTCTTAAGCTGCTGAAAGGTAATCTGGGACGCGCCGTTATTAAAGTGTCAGCGGTTGCCGAGCAGCATAGAGTTGTCGAAGCGCCAGCAGTGGTGATCGACGATCAGAATAAACTTGAAGCCATGTTTAAGGCTGGTGAGCTGGATAGAGACTGCGTGGTCGTGGTCAAAGGGCAGGGGCCGAAGGCGATAGGCATGCCTGAACTGCATAAGTTAACGCCTATCTTAGGTTCGCTGCAGGATAAAGGCTTTAAGGTCGCGCTGCTGACAGACGGTCGTATGTCGGGTGCCTCAGGAAAAGTGCCTGCAGCTATTCATCTCACACCTGAGGCATTAGATGGTGGTCTGATCGCCAAGGTCGCAAATGGTGACCTTATTCGTGTCGACGCCAATAGCGGCGAAGTGAGCTTACTGGTGGATGAAGCCGTGTTAGCTTCGCGGGTTGCCGAGAAGGTCGACCTGCGCAGTACGAGTTATGGTATGGGACGTGAGTTGTTCTCTGCGTTACGCTCAAATTTAAGTAGTCCGGAAACGGGTGCACGTTGCACTACGACCATAGACGAAAACTATTAATCACTGAGGAAGGCTTTAGCAATGGCTGAGAATAACTGGTCAATTCAACCACAAGATATTTTTAAACGTAGCCCGATCGTTCCCGTCATGGTGATTAATAAGATTGAGGATGCTGTACCACTCGCCAGGGCACTGGTCGAAGGGGGCATCAGTGTATTAGAGGTTACCCTGCGTACACCCTGCGCCTTGGAGGCTATTACTAAAATCGCCAAAGAGGTACCCGAGGCACTGGTGGGTGCTGGGACCATTCTTAATGAAGAGCAGTTGCAACAGGCCGTTGATGCAGGCGCTCAATTTGTGATCACCCCTGGCGCGACCCCTGAGCTACTAAAGGCCGCTATGAAGGGCACTGTCCCACTGATCCCTGGCGTGGCAAGTATCTCTGAGGTGATGACAGGTATGGCCCTTGGTTATACCAATTTTAAGTTCTTTCCTGCAGAAGCCTCTGGTGGCGTTAATGCGCTTAAAGCCTTCTCTGGCCCCTTGGCTAACATACGTTTTTGCCCAACGGGAGGCATTACGCCAAGCAGTTACAAAGATTATTTGGCACTTAAAAATGTCGACTGTATTGGCGGTAGCTGGATAGCCCCAACAGATGCGATGGAGCAGGGGGATTGGGCGCGGATCACTCAGCTGTGCAAAGATGCCATTAACGGGCTTTAGTCCTGTGTAAATTTAAAAACCTCTGCCATGGCAGAGGTTTTTTTATGGCTTGCATTTAGCGGTGGGATTCGCTTTCACTGAGTATTTTACTTGGCTTCACTATATTGATAGTCACCTATGGCTTGCCATACTCGGTATCTTAGCTGGGCGCCTGCAGGGAGATAGAAAACCTTAGGCAGACGGCTGTCGTACTCAAGGTTAAGCTTTTGCGGCAGCGTCAGAAAGGCAGTTTTCTTTGCCTTGTCAAAACAAGCCATCATGGTGCTTGGTCCCTGAACAATAGTGTCTACTTGGTAGTAGTTATAGCCCCAACCCTGAACTGTATGTTGTGAGATCTCACCCTTAAGGCTGTGTTTATTACAGTCGACTTGCTCACTACGGCCAATGGCGATTTCGATACGATAGTCCGTCTCATTTTCCAATTTGGGTAGCGTCAAAATATGTTGTACCAGCCCATTGTCAGGCGCTGGAAACATCTTGCTGGTTTCATGCACCTGATAATCGGCTGCTGTGTAGCTTACTGCCTGAGGGCTTGCAAGGTGTGCTGGTTTTACCGGACTGGTGGCTTGGGCTGATATTGTAGTAAAGGCCAGTCCCAGTCCAATTAAAAGTGTGCGTGCCGCCTGTGGGTAGCGGTTTAGACTCAGATTCATGAAAGCTCCTAGCGTTAAAGTAAATTCAGATATCCGGTATAAACGCTAGCATAAGGGAAAAGGGTTAAAAGCAAATAAATATTTTTAATTTATTGTTTTAAGTCGATTTTAAGGATCTATGTGACGAGGTCGATAGATTTAGATTTCGGGTATGTCATATCAGTTTACTTTGAAAATCAAACTAGTTAAGCTTTTGAAAGTTTGAAAATCAAAATAAATGACGAAGGCAGCCTATAACACTAAGGGCCGAGTCGCTAGTTGCTCGAAAAGACAAATTTAGTTTTTTCGATCATGAATAACGATCACTTATTTACAATAATAGAGAACTACTTATGTCCGATGTTAAGGATCATCTTGCCCCTTGGCAGCACTCACATCAATTCGCTAACTTAAACGCTGATGGCGAGCGTAATACCCGTTACGTGTTGTTGCTAACGCTGTTTACCATGATAGCCGAGATAGCTGCCGGGACCTTATATGGTTCTATGGCCTTGCTGGCTGATGGTTGGCATATGGGTACTCATGCTGCAGCCTTCCTAATTACCCTGTTTGCTTACCATTACGCTAAAAAGCACGCTAATAATCCAAAATTTGCGTTTGGTACCGGTAAAGTCAGCGTGCTTGGCGGATTTACCAGTGCTGTTGCCCTGGGATTAGTGGCTTTGCTCATGGTCGTTGAGTCGGTAAGTCGCTTGTTTAACCCCGAGCAGATCCATTTTAACGAAGCTATTTTTGTGGCTGTTATCGGTTTAACGGTTAACGTCATCTCGGTATTTTTGCTTAAAGATCATCATAGCCATGACCACCATCATGGGCACCATCATCACGGACACGGACATCATCACGGGCATACACACAGCCATAAACACGATAAACATCAGGAGCATGGCCATCACCACGACCACCAGCATGAAGAAAAGGGTCACCATGATCATAATTTGCGTGCTGCCTATTTTCACGTTATGGCCGATGCGTTGACCTCTTTGTTAGCGATTGGGGCGCTGCTGTTTGGTAAGTACTTGGGGCTGACCTGGCTTGACCCTGTTATGGGGGTAGTTGGCGCCGTGATCATAACCAGCTGGGCATGGGGACTGATGAAACAGACGGGGCCTATCTTGTTGGATGCCAGTATAGAAAAGCAGTATGTGAATGAGATGGTCGAGTTTATCGAAGATGAAGCGGATCATCAGGTTAGCGATATTCATGTCTGGCCTGTGAGTGCCGATCATTATGCGGCTATGGTGTCTATTGTTAGCCACGACCCAAAAGATCTGGACTATTTCAAGCACAAATTGGCTAAATTTGAACGTATCGATCATTTAACCGTCGAACTCATCACGTGTCGTCAAACTGAGTGCCAACAAGCAAACTAAGGATAGTTGCAGGGCACTAAATGGAGAATTTACCTTAGATGCAAAATAACGATCAATTGAGCCACGCCATCGTTGAGTTTTACGAGAAGCTTTCCTCGTGGGAGATGGCGGTGGTTAAGGATGCAGGCCACTCATTACCACAGATTCATGCGGTAGAAATTTTAGGTGCTAGCGGCGATCTTCGCATGAAGGAGTTAGCGGAAAAGATGGGGATCACAACAGGCACTCTCACTGTACAGATAGACAAGATGGAACAGGCTGGCCTGGTAGCGCGTAAGGCTCATCAGCAGGACAGACGTTCTATTCTGGTTGGCTTAACTGAGCAGGGGCAGGCCGTTTATCGAGAACACGACCAATTACACCATGGCTTGTCTGATCAATTAACCGCTAAGTTCTCCGACAGTGAACGAGAACTGTTATTGTGTTTTTTTGAACGGATGAATCAGGAGTTTTAGCCCCGCATTTGCTCCCGCCTTTCTTACACTTTTTTTTCACCTCCACTGTGTAAGTATCTCACCCTTAGCACAAGTTGCTTAACGCAAGTTAAGCAACCTAAATTCTGCTTTATTTGTGGTGCTGTATGTTGGTTAGCTAAATTTGCTGGCTCCTTCTGCGCCCCAGTTACTTGGACAATGACTTGCCCCAAGGTCTAGTGTATTACGACGAAGTCATGGCGTTAATAAACTGATATAAATCCGGTTTTAATCAATTTTCTAGTTGGCTGTTATCGGTCTGTCTTCGTCATTATTAAAGAGAGAACACTCAGTGCTGTCGAGAGTTAAAAATCTATCGGCGAACCAGTTTACGCTGATCATCGCACTATTTTATGTTTGTGTGTTTAATATGCCGCTGTTTGGCATAGTGAAACAGGGTATTGAAACGCAAGCAGAGGTGAACTATCTCTTTGTCGCGACGATTCCGCTGTTTTTGCTCTTAGCGTTAAGTTTTATCTTTTCCCTATTTTCAGTTAAATACTTGCTAAAGCCCTTTTTTATTGGTTTGACCTTAATTTCATCCTGTGTGTTTTTTGCCGCGTTGCAATATGGTGTGGTGTTTGACTATGGGATGATAGAAAACATGGTGCAGACAAATAGCGCCGAGGCCTTAACCTATTTCAACTGGTCGTCGGGTTTGAATTTTGCGCTGACAGGGATAGTACCTGCGTTATTGATCTACAAGACTAGGATTGTGTACAAGCCGTTGGTCAAAGAAGTCATGCATAAGCTGGTTTTTATGGCCGCCATGTTGGCAGGAATTACTGTGATTGGTTTCTTCTATTATCAAAACTATGTTGCCTTTGGCCGTAATCATGATCAAATGAAGCGTTATATAGTGCCGACCTATGCCATTGGGTCGATGGTAAAGTATGTCAAAGTTAATTATTTTCAAGAGCCATTGGTCTACAAGGAGCAGGGGCTCGATGCCAAGAATATGACTCATGATGGCAATAATAAGCCTAACCTAGTGGTGGTTGTGGTGGGCGAAACCGCCAGAGCACGTAACTATGAGTACTATGGTTATGATAAACCCACCAATGCCTATACTAAGGCCTATGACATGATTGCCTTTCAAGACACCTCGTCCTGCGGTACCGCTACAGCAGTTTCTTTGCCTTGTATGTTTTCCAGTATGGACAGAACTGATTACGATGCACGGCGCGCTCAGACACAAGATACTGTCATCGATGTACTTAATCATGGGGGCATAGCGCTGGAGTGGTTAGAGAATGATAGCGGCTGTAAAGGGGTGTGCGATCGCGTGACCCATATCAATATCGATTTTAACAGTGACCCCGAGCTTTGTGATGGCCATAACTGCTACGATCAGGTGTTATTAAATGCGCTGGATAAGGAGTTAGCTAAAGGGATAACCCAAGACACTATGATAGTCCTGCATATCATAGGTTCTCACGGCCCGACCTACTATTTGCGTTATCCTGAAACACATCGCAAATTTGTGCCCGATTGTCAGCGCAGCGATATTCAAAATTGTAGCGACGAAGAGTTGAAGAATACCTATGATAATACCATTTTATATGGTGACTATATTATCGCTCAGGTGATTGCTCGCCTTGAAGCCCACAATGAACAGGCGGATACGGCGCTACTTTATGTGTCTGATCACGGCGAGTCGCTGGGAGAGAGCGGTATTTATCTGCACGGTACCCCTTATACTTTTGCACCCGACGAGCAAATAAAGGTTCCTTTGCTTGCGTGGATCTCGCCAGATTTTGCGGTAGACAACCATTTGGATAAACAATGCCTGAGTGATTACGCAACAAAGGGAGGCTTCTCACACGACAACTTATTCTCTAGCTTGCTTGGTGTGATGAATGTGTCTAGCGCGGTTTATCGCAAAGAGATGGATATTTTTGCACAGTGCCGCAAGGGTTAAGTGTACAAAATTATTAACAAAAAGCTGGTAAGCTTGGCATTTTTCGTTATTGTAGAGAAAGCGTCTTCTCTCATTGAGTTGAGAGAGTATGGCGTGCCCTAATGCGCTAGTGTTTCTCGAATAATATCAACGGCGAAAATCTTTATGAATTTGGCTAAACAACTTACCGAAACTGAGCTTTCAGCTAAAATTTTGCGACATGCCGTGCCGCGTATGTCTGAACTCAATATTCCAGTTACCCCAGATAATTATGCCGTATGGTATGAGTATTTTCGTGGGGTAAATCTGGACCTTAAGCGTGCCATCGATGCTTTGGTTGCCAGCCGCGCTCATTTCACTACTGAGGTTAATGCGGGTCTCTACAATGACTTTATTAGGGAAAAATCACCTGAGGTTATTGAGAGTGTGCAGGTCGAAACGCAGATCTTGATCAATAACTTTATGACCCGGCTATCAGAAGTCACTGCCGGCACGGCGCAGTTTAATCTTAGTCTGAATGAGTTTCAGCATAACATTAGCCAAGACCCCGACCCTCAAACCCTGGAGCGTCTTATCGATACCCTTGCCGAAGAGGTGGCTCAGGTTGTTACCAGTAATCGAGAGATGGAGAGCAGCCTTAAGGTGATGAATGATGAGGTTGCGGCGCTAAAGTCAGAGATGGAAAATCTCAATGTGGCGGTGATGACAGATCAGCTTACTTCGCTGCGTAATCGCCGCGCCTTCGACGAAGAGGTGCTCTCTCACATTCAACAATTTAGGCGCGAGCAACGCAATAGCAGCCTGCTCCTCGTCGATATTGATAACTTTAAGCAGTTTAATGATACCCATGGCCACCTCGTTGGTGACAAGGTACTGGCCTATGTCGCTTTGGCGTTAAAGCAAGGGGTAAGAGGAGATGATTTCGTCGCTCGTTATGGTGGTGAGGAGTTTGTTATTCTATTACCTGATACCGATCACTCGGGCGCCATGGTGGTCGCCGAGCAACTTAGATCCCGTATTGCCGAGCGACACCTGAGTATTGGCAAAGATAAGAAACTCTCCCTAGGGGCAATAACCGTGTCCATTGGCGTCGCCTGTTTGTGTCATGATGATGATCGTGAGTCCTATCTTACACGAGCCGATGAAGCGCTTTATCGTGCCAAGTCGGCCGGGCGTAACTGCATAAAAGGCTAATAGATATTAGCCTTGAGGCGGTTTCAGCGGCATGTCCATCTTGATCAGGCGCTCATCCATATCGAAGGTTACGGTAAAGCCTAACTTTTTCGCTAGGCTTGCCATATTGCGGTTTTCAAACATGGTAAAGCCAGTTAATAGCTCGGTGTCGTTAGCTTTGTAGTAAGCGATCAGTTTTTCGAGTAACAGTTTTCCTAACCCTATGCCTTGGTGATCGCTGCGAACCGCCATGGCAAATTCGGCCTCAGTGTTGTCGGGATCGATAGAGGCTCTGACTGCGCCTAAAGTGATATCGTCACCATCGGGCCCCTTAGCCGTGGCAATAAAGGCCATTTCTCTGGCGTAATCTATCTGAGTAAGCACCGCCATCTCTTCGTGAGTCATCTTTGAACGTACGCCAAAATAGCGCTTATACCTGTCTTCATCAGACAGTGAATTATCAAAGGCCAGGTGCTTAGGTTCATCTTCAGGCAAGATAGGTCTTAGCATGATCTCAAGCCCATTTTTAAGCACGGCGTGCTCTTCCATCTCCTTAGGGTAGGGGCAGATGGCCAGACGGTTGGGCGTATCTTGGGCATTAGGATTAAGCTGAATATTCACATCGAGCAGAGTGATCTGCTCGCCGGCGCAAAGCACAGGATTTAAGTCTAATCCAGCTATTTCGGGACAATCTATGATCAGGTGAGAGATTTGAGTCAGCATGACGCATAATGCATTCATGTCTAGGCCAAGTGGCAGATGCCTATCTTTGAGTTTGTGAGTCTTAAGGGCCTGAATAACCATATAACGGGCAAGCGTCATGTTGAGGGGGGGAAGTGCCACCGCCGCGTCTGTGTTAGGTTGCCACTCTGAGCCGCCTTCGCCAAGCAAGATGGCCGGGCCAAAGACTGGATCGTTGGTGACGGCGACACGTATCTCTTGCGTGCCAGCGGTAAGTGCCATCTTTTGCACGATAAGCCCTTGGATATCGGCATCTTGATTCAGAGAATGGACGCGGCCAATCATGGCGTCGGCCGCTTGTAACACCTCCTGCTTTGAGGTGAGGTTAAGCATCACGCCGTGCACATCAGACTTATGATGAATGTCCGGTGATTGCACCTTTAAAGCGACCGGGTAACCTATCTGCTCGGCAATCTCGGCGGCGGCCTCCCCACTGGCTGCAAAATGTGTCTCTATGGTATTGAGTCCATACGCCTTTAGGATAGCACTGGCCTCGTGTGTCTCTATAACCTGTTTGTTTTCGCTAATCGCTTGATTCAGCAGGCGACGTGCTAACTGTGCATCTGTGGGAATGTTATCTGGAATTGATTGTGGTACTTCTTGCAGTAACTTCTGGTTACGTCTGTATTCCACCATGTGCATAAATGCACCAACGGCACCTTCGGGGGTGCGATAGGTGGGGACTCCCGCGCGGTTGAAGTGTTTACGAGCTTGATAGGCTGAGTCTTCGCCGCTCCAGTTGGTCAGGACATTGACCTTATGACGTCTTGGGTGTTTAGCGATAAGGTCTATGATGCTGTCGGCGATCTCTATGCCATCGCCAAGGGCCGAAGGGGAGTGCAGGACCAAGATGGCATCGGCAATATCGGCATTCATCAGAATATCGAGACTTTGAGTGTAGCGTTTAGCATCCGCATCACCGCCAATATCGACTGGGTTTTGTCCTGACCAGGTATCGGGTAGAAAAGCGTTCAGTTTATCGAAGGTTTCATCGTCCAGTGTAGCCGGTTTACCCCCACCAAGAATAAGCTGATCTAGCCCTAATACGCCGGGGCCGCCGCCGTTACTTAAGATAGCCAGTCGCTCGCCCTGAAGTGGTGCTGAATGGGCGAGCGTTTCCACCGCGGCGAATAGCTCTACCAGATCGTTGACCCTGAGCATACCGGCGCGTCTAAATGCTGCCTCATATACGGCGTCATTACCGACTTCACCGCCGGTGTGCAGTTTGGCGGCGTTGGTGCCTTCTAAACTGCGCCCCGATTTGATGACGAGTATGGGTTTATTGCGCGCAGCAGCGCGAGCAGCAGAGAGAAAGTGACGTTTTTCGTTAACCGAGTCGATATAGAGCATGATGGCGGTCGTACGCGAATCCCGGCCGAGATAATCGAGTAGCTCATCAAAATCGATATCCGTGGCATCTCCAAGAGAAATAAAGGAGGAAAAGCCGATCCCCTTATTGTTAGCCCAGTCCAGTACTGTGGTAGCGATAGCCGCCGATTGCGACACGAAGGCGATTTTACCTGGCAGGGCACTAGTGTGCGCCAGGCTAGCGTTGAGTCCCAAATTAGGCAGCATCATGCCGAGGCTGTTAGGGCCCAGTATGCGCATGCCATAGCGCTTGGCGTGAGCTCGGGTAAGGGTTAGTAGGTTCTGCCCCTCTTCATCTAACTGGTTTGCCATTCCGGAGGCGTTGATGATCGCCACTTTACAACCAAATTGCGCTAAGCGCTCAACGATAGCCGGAACGCGACTTGCCGCGGTACAGATAATGGCAAGATCGGGCTTGAGTGGTAAGGCTTCGATATTAGGGTAGGCTAACACGCCTAAGACGGCTTCATACTTTGGCGTTACAGGCATGATAGGGCCAGAGAAACCACTGGACAACAGGTTGCGCATTACGACATTGCCAGCACGCTTGGCACCGTTAGACGCGCCAATAATGGCGACCGATTTGGGTTTAAAAAGGGTGTGTAATGTACGCTGGCTCATTGCCGACTCCTATTGTGCCTCGCCAACAGACAGTGTAACTCAGTTGCACTTTTTTTCTCTAGGATTTTAGTAGGATAAGCATGTGTTAGTGGGGTCAGTTGATGGACAACATACCTTGCAACACTTTTACATCAAGGGTTAACAACTTCGAAGGACAAACTGAGCTTAACTTGGAACTGTATAACGTAGATATCATAGGGTGTCCGTTCAAACATCAAGGTTCAAATGACAGTTCAAATGAAATAGTGGCGTTTATGTATATGAGTGTCCTGTCCGAACCAAGGAGTTCATCATGAAAGCAAGGGGTTTACTTTTTGTTGCACTGACTTTTAGCGCATCGTTTGCCTACGGGGCTAATTATCAATTTGTGGCTGAGGATAATAGTCTGGAGACCAAAATCTGTATCGCAGCGGGTAGCGATAACCAAGCATCGCTTAAGCGTAAGTTAGTCAACTATGAACATAACATGCGCTATGGTGTAAATACCATCTCCTGCAATGGTATGAGTCTGGCGCAATTCTCTCATCGATATGAGGCCTTACAAACTTACGCTTTTCTCTCTCGTCACTCATCCTTGGCCAATAAGGTTAAAACTCGGGTGAGTATTACCGATCTAGCTCGGCATCAAGTGCCGGATGACGGCGCGCCAGTCATGGTGATGGTGAGCGCGAAATAGGCACTGCTGGACAACAGGCACAAAAAAAACCAGCTTGCGCTGGTTACTGTGTATTTTACAAGCTGGTACAACCGAGTGGATTCGAACCACCGACCCCCACCATGTCAAGACATATATATTAAATTTTTTATTTTCCGCAAACTTTGCTACAGCCGCATACTTTAATAAATACAATCATTTGTTTTTAGTGCCTGACTCATTTTTAGATCGTATAAGGTGATTTTGCTTGAAATTTGGTCACATTCTGGTGACTATTTGAAAGTAACTATTTAGGTACATAATGGTAGTCTGTTTTGACTTCAAAGCCACTTGGGAGAGAGTATGGTAGATTTGTCGGCATCGTTTGATTCCAAACTAAAAAATCAAATCAGCTTTACTGAGGTATCGCTCGATAGAATCTTCTTTGATGACGAGTTGGAAGCGCTTATTAACAACGCAAATCCGTTTTCTTCCGTTAAGGCCGTATCCGAAAAAAATTTACTCAATACATACCCATTCACTTATCTCTGTTACCAGTCGGCAATGATCGGCTACCAGTTTCGAAAGCGCGTTAAGATCGTCAGTGGGTGCTTTACCGCAAAAACACTGTTCACAGCGCAAGCGATGCAGCAATTACCGGAGGACTTTCAGGTCCCGATATTTATTTTAAATAAAAAGCCAACACAAATGATCCGCCGCCAAATGGCACAGTTTGACTTAACCAATAACTTGATTAACAAATGCTTTGTGAACGATTCTCGTAAAATCGGTCAATACTTGCGTGCTTGGTTTTCAAAGCAAGCGGGCAAGAAAAGTATCTATCAATCGGAAGAGTGGCAAGCGCTCTACCCAGAACTCGACACCAGTAAAAAGTTAGCTGAATTTTTAAGCATCTCGAAAAAGGAGTTGTGATGGATGCGAGCAGTTTTCCGAGCGAAACTAACATTGCAAATCTTATCCAATCGAACGATGAAGTCATAACTGGTAAGGTACGTAACTTTCTCGAGAATATCGAATGTCCTCCCGATTTCAGAGGGCTGAGAGTAGTTGCAACCTTTTTGGAGCGTTTAGTCGCTGTTTATCCAGCTTTTTTTATGCAGGTAATGCAGTTTGATGTAGGGCACTTAAAGGGTCTTGGGGTAGTTGATACGCAGCAGTGGCCTCTAATAGACACTAAACCTGTGGCGAAAGGATGGATGTCGCAGCGTCCGGTATACTCGTTATTACTGACGTTTGCCAATATCGATTTTGCTGAGACATCAAGACCAATACTCCTGTTCCTAAGACATTATTTTGAACATGAAATCGTGATTGCGACTCACGAGCGAGAGGAAAGCGCCTTTCGCGCCTTTCGACTGGCACTTAAAACACAAGAGTTTGATTTGGACTGCGTCTCCTCGGACGAAGCTCAGCAGAACACAATGCAACTTGCGGCTCTACTCGATGAATTACAGTCTGCTGAAGAGTCACAACGCAATTTGACGTTAGAAGGCTATGTGCGTGAGCTTAAGCATTTTTACTCCCTAGACTGGCGAGCTAAACAGCATCGGCGATTAAGACGTAAAAAGAGCTATCGAGCGTCATATCGGGGTAGAAAGTTTGAATACATTACTGGCAGTGATAGCTTGTACGTTCTACAAACCTTGCCCGACAAACTCGATGAGTCCCAAATAGAAAATGGTCTTGAGTCCCTCGAAGATGTCCCACCATGTGCAGTCGTAATGGTTGAACCTGAAGCAAAGAGTAGACCCAAGCATGAAATGCCTGATATCGCGCAAATTAAAGACCAAGATAAGCTAAAAGCAAGACAAAGGTCCATAAGTCAAAATACGGGGCGTGCCCACAATATAAATGCAATGCACCGTACGGTGCTTCAGCCGCATGAGTTGGCTGTCTTGTGGCAAGAGCTTACATTAACCAAACGCAAACCCATCAATGGCCTTGCCCCGAAATATGTTCAGCAAGCCCTGTTGTTGAGTTTGCTCACTACTCGCACCTTAGATGAGTTAAAAGCGTTTCATGTTATTGAAAGTGAGGAATCTGATGGCGTAGGTGTGTTTGAGCATGACGGGATGTGGTATTGGAAAAACGAAGTAAAGCCTACCGCCAATCGTGGAAAACATTCGGCCAGTCCCCACTTAAAAAAAACAAATGTGTATGCGGTGATACAACTGCCGTTTGAGTTGGCTAGTGCTTTAGGGTTAGGTGAGAGACATGTTGGGGATTGTATAGTTCAACAGGTAGCTAAACTTAAAAAAGCGGCCAAACAGTTTTTTCACTCACTCAACAACAAACATCAAGTGCAGATAAATCAAGCCCGAGTTGAACGCTTTTTGGTGAATTTAAATCAAGCTACTGGTTGTATTGACCCCGTCTGTATGGAAGTGTTGCGTGGTGCGGGTTATTACACTCGGTCTTCGCGCCATTATGCATGGAACAGTAATGTAGATTTAAATTTTGCTATTGGCGAACTATGGAAGGCAATGTTTGCTTATATGGGTCAATACGCGTCAGAGCGAAAGGTGTTGCTTACTTATCTCCCGTATGATGTAGACAAGAGCATAGGGATCGGTTCTCAATTTACCCCAACCAGCGACAGTGTACGTAAGTTTGTCGCCGAGCTGCTAATTCCGCTGACCGATCTATCACCACATGATGTCAGCATTTCAATTAAATCGGCGATTGATTATCACAACCACTACACACTTTATACACTATATATGCTTCTTAACGCGACGGGTTATCGTGCAGTGCATAACCCACTTCCTAGCTTTTCTTTGCACTTAAAACGCTTTGGGCTTTTAGGTATTTCAGATAAGGATGCAAGCAAAAATCTCGCTCATTCGAGAGTGGTTGTCGTGCCAGAGATGCTGACTAAACAGTTAGAGTGTTATCAGCGACACTGCGAGGTACTCGGTTCACTTCTGACTGGTTCATACCCATCTGAGTCCAAGTCGATGCTTGGGCAAAGTAATTACCATTTATTAAGCCACATTGAAGGCAGTGCCGAGCGTCTTGATTGGTTGAACTCTGTTAAGCATTCGACGAATAACGATGGGAACTTCCTGCTATTTGATACGAAAGAAAATGGGAAGTTCAAAAGTGTTAATGCGGGACCTTGTGAAATGGAAATGCGACACGCATCAAGTGTATCACTGCCGTATAACTTTGGGCGTCACTATGTGCGTCACTATTTGCAGTCTCAACATGTCCCGCAGGAATGGGTCCAAGTTCATCTTGGGCATTTTAATTATGGCGAATTGGCGCTAGGGCGTTATTCATCACTTGACCATCTTGAATTAGCGACCTCCTTAGCACCTATTCTTGACACGATGCTTGATGAGTTAGGGTGGGTGATCATGCCATCCATACTAACAAGGGGGCGAAAGTGAAAGAGGCTCTTGCTAGCGTGATTCGAACTCGCTATTTAAAAAAAGCGTATCAAGAGATGCCAGATTACCTCATGCAGTGTGAGCTGATAGATGCTTCGCAATCAGATATTAAAGACTGGATTGAGAAGGTTTACCGTTTTAGCTGTTCGCTACTTGTTGATAATGGTGACAGTGTTACCCAGGAAAGCGTTCGCAAGGTCCTAACTAAATTTCCCAAGCCATTTCATATCAATGTGCTTCACACCAAATTATTTCAGCTGATTCTGTTTCTTATCGAGCAAGAGCTTGGTATTAAGAGTCCACCGTTGCCACAGTTTGTGGAAATTAAACCCGAGCAACCCATCGTCACCCTGGCGCCTATGCTGGACTCTGGTTTACACGAGCGATTATATGCCGCGCTTGAAGATGAGCGAGTCATTATTGAGTACTTGCGCACCCCGCAAGATAACAGTGCCATCTTATTACTGTGGCTGTTCTTGAAAGAAGGGTTTCGTTATGCGCGCCAAATCGATGAACTGCTCACCAGTGAAGCCGCAGTGTTTTGCATCAATAAGCACTGGTTTTATCAAGATGGCGATAGGCGATATTGGCTCTCACCCATGGGGGAACTGATGTTAAGTGCTTGGCGTAAAAGTAGCGCGCGCTTGCACGGAACACAACAAAGTCTTATTGAGCGTTGGGCTAAAGCCAACCACATCATTTCTCCTTATCAAAAATTGCGCATTGCGACGCTTAAGCAGGGCTATCAATTGGAAGCACTGTTTCTGGCTAGTCCCATAGAAATGGGCACGATCACCTCTTTGCATGCCAACACCCTATTAGATCAAAATGCCTTGTATCGAATTATAACGGGTAACCGAGTTGATATTGTTCAAGAGGAAAATCAAGTCGAAGGCGTGACTAAGCGTCAGCAAGCAGCATGGTTCACGTCTACAGGGCTTAACAAAACCAAGATCCCCACAAAAAAACCGCAAACTATGTCATTGACGGTTTCTCAGCAGATGGCAGATATTGAGCATTTCATTGCGCGCCTTGAAAAGTTACCTGCAAAAGCCTCACAATACAGGGCTGCAGAAATTAAAGCGGAGCTTCGAGCTTGGCTCGAAAATGCCAATTATTCTGCTAGAAAGCCATGGATTTGGTTGGTACTGGCTTGGCTCTACAAACTGCTTTCAGAGGGTGGGAAAAACAAAAAAACACTGTGTCTTAATACAATACGTAGCTACATAAATTACGTGGCCAAGCCATTCCTTACGGAATTTTCTGGTTGCAACGCTGTACTGTTAAATAGTGAAGCATGGGCTGAAAAATTCAACATCACAGCCGAAGGTATTAATGCTACAAGTAAGAAAGGCTATGTGGTGTACTTTGCCGAGTTTCTGGTTGAAAGTGGCTTAGTGCCTAAGCTCTGCCTTTCTGATTTAGATATCCCAGTGGTTAAGGGGCAGGTAAGTGCGCATCTTCTTACACATCATGAAGCTGATAGGGTAATTGAGGAACTCAATAGGCTCACAGGTTCCCAAAGGCGGCAAACGTTACTTATATTCTCACTTGGCTTTTACGCTGGATTGCGGAGAGGAGAAATTGCTGGATTGCAATACAAAGACTTTCATTTCAATGAAGCGCTCACATACTTTACCCTGCACGTACGTGCTAATCGCTACCGTAGCTTAAAATCTCCGGATAGCGCTCGAAACTTGCCGTTAGATTCACTGCTGCCGATGAAAGCACTATGTGAACTAAGAGAGTTTCTCAATAGTAGCCGCGCAGATCAAACACGCTCGATGAAACTTTTTCGCAATGAAAGCGAAACCCAAGTGGCCTTTGACTTGGTGACGCAAACCATACAAGGCGTGACAGGTGACAATAGACTTCGCTTCCATCATTGCCGCCACTCATTTTGCAACTGGATATGGCTGAAGATGAACCAAAACAGAGTTGCACATTTCACGCATTTTTCGTTTCTTAACCACCACTACTTTTATAATCCAAGCGCTGAGCAGTTGTATCAGCGATTAGGAATCTCCCCCTTTAGTCGCAAAAAGATGTGGGCTCTGTCCATGATGCTTGGGCATGCATCTCCTGATACTACGCTCTCTTCCTATTTTCATCTGGGTGATTTTTTAAGAAGAACTAAAGTGTCTAATCACACACCAAGCATACGCGTTTTGCGTGCCTTCTGGGGACAAAAGGCACAGGCGAATGAGTTTGGACAAATACATATTAAACCGAGTATAAAAGAGTGCTATACCAAATTGGTACCACAATCGTTTTGCCCAACTCTTCGCTCTGACAGTTTTGAACTCATCCCGCCAACACCGCAAAGCACGGAAAAAAATAGTGGCTCGCTTCCACTCTCCACTATTTGGCGTGTGATACGCCGAGCCGCTGTGGGGCAAACTGCTGAATGGATCAGCGAAGATTTAAATATTCCAGTAACAACGGTTTGCCAACTGCTTAAACTTGATAGCATGCTTACACAAACCAGTCTTCCAAAATCGAAATACAAATTTGCGCCGCATGTGAATTATGCCAAGTTGTGCCGCAGTGATGTTAAGTACCTGGAAACCCTGATTAATCGTTTTGATTATGCGCATAGATTAGGACACTTAAAGGACATCGAGCTTAACCAACTACTCGAACTGAAGAGTGATTTTGTGGCAGGAAAAGACTTTTTGCTACGTACCAGTAAGCAAAAGCCAATAGCAACGCTGCTTAAACTGCTAAAAAAAATGGGCATCAAAGAAGACCTCATCAGTATACAGTGGTATTACCCGAGCCTTGCATGCATACAGAATAAGCAACTTAATGAGTATCATGCTCATTACCAATCGTGGGTAAAACTTATGTGCGAGCAAGCATCAATCGAAAATGGTGAAATTAAAGTGGTGATACCAAAGTCAGCAAACGCTTCTATCGTCAATACGTTTAAGGATGAACAAATTATTAAAAGTGATGATGGCTGTTTTTTACCCTACCAAGAGTCAGGCTTTGTGAGTGTGCATGTGCGAAAAGAAAACGTCGCTGCTGAAAAATCAGCAACACAAAAAGCTGGGAAGATCAAAAGAGGGAAGGGATTTGTGAGTTTTATGCGGTTAGTGATTATGCGTTTGTAGGGGAGGAGCAAAACCGGATGCTGTGTGTCTGTTGGAGAGTTAAAGCACAATGTGGAAGCATTTTTTGCGAGAACAAAAAAATCTTGATGGATTTGTTAATTTGACGAATTATGTTCGTATTTGCAATATTGATCTGCCTCAGATTATTGTTATTGATAGTAAGGATTTAGCGTT
Organism: Shewanella sp. ECSMB14101; assembly: GCF_000773485.1. Classification (NCBI taxonomy): domain Bacteria; kingdom Pseudomonadati; phylum Pseudomonadota; class Gammaproteobacteria; order Alteromonadales; family Shewanellaceae; genus Shewanella; species Shewanella sp. ECSMB14101. Next base: position 194,147 of record NZ_JSFF01000003.1, read on the forward strand.
GTTTTTTATTCATATCGTTTCGGATCCGTTATGATGTACGTATTAAAATAAAGTTATAAGAAAAATCAACAGGGACGATGATGGCTAGTCGTGGAATAAATAAAGTAATTTTAATCGGTAGCCTTGGTCAAAATCCGGAAGTGAGTACTTTCCAGGGGGAAGAGCTACAGGCGTCTCTGTCAGTCACCACTACTGAAATCTGGAAAGACCTAAATATCGAAGAAATGCGCCTGAGGAGTGAATGCCATCGCGTGTCAGTGTTTGGGCCCTCAGCAAACTGCGTTGCAAACTATGCAAAAAACGGAAGCCTGGTATACTTTGAAGTCCAATTGCCAACACGTGAATGGCAAGAGCAGAATGCTCGAGATCGCTATACGACAGAAGTGGTTGTCCGGAGGCCTTCAGCAAATATTCAGCTACTAAGTGGTCTTCCTGATTCAAATGCAGTTAATTTTGAATCGTCACAAGAGCAACCTACAACAAACAGTGTTGCTCCTCTTAGACAATCTATTCCAAATAACCCTTTATTCTCAACTACGCAACAGATTAACTGGGATGACTTCGATGATGACATACTCGTTCTAGCGGTAGACTCTTTAATGAGACCAAATAAGGTGAGTATGTAATTAAGTAAGATAGGTAGGACTCTACACTATGAACTATACAGAGGCGCGGCGTGATTTTGTTACGTGGGTCGAGAGAAATTTAAAAGATATTGAATTTGAGAATATAACGCAAAACCCGTTAGAACTCATAGATATCGGCCTATTATTCCCTCGACAAGACGACACTGAGGTAAAGAAAAGTACAGACAGTAATGTAGTTTCTTCCATGAAGCCACCTTCGTCTGTCGGGTTTTCGTTTTACATTACAGATGATGGTGAAGGGGTTGAGTTATCAGTCGAGCTCGGAGCATCAGTTTATAAACCCTTACCTGAAGGGGTGTTAGAGAGCAAAACGGAGAAAATAAAATCATGGGAAAAACAAGTCTATTCTCCAGATGGCAATTTTACATCCATCGTACAACCAAGTAACGGTGAGCGAGTTGTTAAGACAGAAGTATTTTTTGATCAAATAAAAGAGAAACATCGGGCTACACTTCATCAGATATGGCGCCCTTATAACGATGGCTTTATAGTTACTCTTACTTTAACTAACAACCAAAAAGAAAAAGCTGAAAAAGCAAACACTCCATGGGTTGCTGCCGCAACTCTATTTAACGTATCTCTTCGAGCTACACCCATTAAAGGTGTAGTGCAGAGTTACCCAAAAAAAGATTTTTCCCTTCTTACAGAAGAAGAACGCGAACTTGAGCTTCGTTATAAGGACATCAAGGTTTTTGGTATTGGGCATGCTGCTGCCGTTAATTGGAATGTTAATTCAAAAGGTAAAGTGGTACTTGAAACCAGTTTTATGCCGAAAGTTGAAGTGCCCTCGGTGACGGCAAACACTGCTGGAGACCAATTTCGTTATTTGAGCTTTGATTTCCTAACTAAGAGTCACAAGGATTCCGAAGTAATAGAAGAACTTAGAGCTTTTGTTAATAGCTACGGATATTGGATCGAGGAGCAAGTGGCAATAGCGGACTCATATGCTCAGGATGAAAAAGAAACTGCTGACGGAATTGTCGCAAAGGCCAAAGAAGCAAAAGAACGCATGGATAAAGGCGTTACCTTTTTGGAGCAAAGCAAGTCGGCTCGAATTGCTTTTTCATATGCAAATGCTGCAATGCTAAAACAGATGCTTGCAGGAAAAAAAGAAGATAAAAGTAAATTCAATTGGCGACCATTTCAACTTGCTTTTGTATTGATGACGATGCAATCAGTAGTCAATGAAGATGACGAATACCGTGATCTGGTAGACCTCATTTGGTTTCCTACTGGAGGAGGGAAAACAGAGGCATACCTTGGAGTCATGGTCTTTTTATTTGTTTACCGCAGATGTTGTTATCCTGACAGTTCTTCAGGTACGGCATGCATAATGCGTTACACTCTGCGCCTTTTAACAAGCCAACAGTTTGCTCGTGCCTCGAAGGTGATTTTTGCTTTAGAACTTTTACGTAGAAAGAACTCTGCCTTATTAGGTACTGAGCCGTTTACTTTAGGGCTTTGGGTGGGCGCAGCAAGTACTGCAAATACTTACAGAGATACTCAAGACGCCATCAATGAAGGTAGATTTGAAAAGCTTGGTATGACAAGCTGCCCTTGGTGTAAGGCTGGTTTCACGAGAGAAAATTACCTGATATCAGATACTAGTTTTTCCATAAAATGCACTAACTCTGAATGCGATTTTGGAAAAAGTGATAGCCCGGTTCTTCCTTTTAATTCTATTGATGAAGCGTTATATGAAAATCCTCCAACCTTACTTATAGCAACAGTAGATAAATTTGCGATGTTAGCTTGGGAGGCTCGTGCTCAGGTATTTTTTGGATTGAAGCAACAGCGGCCACCTGAGCTCATCATTCAGGACGAATTACACTTAATCTCCGGTGAGCTGGGCTCAATGGTTGGTCTTTATGAGGTTGGAATAGAATCTGCCTTGGTACTTCGAGGAATATATCCCAAATATATTGCATCTACTGCCACTATACGTAACGCAGAACATCAAATAAAGCTGCTGTATGGGAAGAAACAAGCAGTTTTTCCACCTGCCGGTATCAGTTACAAAGACTCATACTTTGCTAAAACTGTTCCTACATCTCAAAAGCCTGGCCGTATGTATGTTGGCTATATGGCTTATAACAAACCACGACAGCGATGTCTTGCACCATTAGCAAGTCTTATAGCATGCGCACCCGTTATCCACCAACACTCGGATCCTGAGCTCCAAAAGGCATGGTGGACTCAGATGTTGTATCACGGTAGTTTGAAGGGAGTCGGAATTAGCCAAACATTGATTGAAGGGGAAGTTGGTCGTCGAATTCAGGATATAACGGATAGATACAATCGTTTGCACTCAGGAGAGTCTGAGTATAAGAAAATCGAACCTCGGAGACTAAACACTAAAACTCTTACTAGCATGCAAGGTGCTGAAAGTAACAATGCTGTTTTCAATGCTTTGGAAAAAGAGAAAGATACTGCTGATTGTGTAGATGTTGCCTTGGCAACAAATATGGTCTCTGTTGGGTTAGATGTTGAACGACTTGCAGTAATGATCATAAATGGCCAGCCACTCACTACTGCAGAGTATATTCAGGCGAGTAGTCGCGTTGGGCGGGGGGATATTCCCGGTATTGTTTTTGTTAATTTCTACAAATCTCAGACGCGTAGTTTGTCTCATTACGAAAATTTCTGTTCGTATCATGATTCATTTTATCGATACGTTGAACCTACGAGCTTAACCCCCTTTACTTACCAGGCAGTTAAACGGGCACTTCACTCATCACTTGTGGTAGCAGTTAGAATGGGAGGCATTGGGCTTGCCGAAAATGACAGTGCTGATTACTTCGATAAGGATAATCCCAAAATCAAGCGCTTAATAAACCAGTTCAGGCTACGTATAGGGTCCGCAATTTGTGGTCCATTTGAAGATTTTTATCAGAATGAAGATGAAAGTGAAAAGCTTGAGCTGACATTGTCAACGCTGGATGATTTGGTTGATGAATGGGATCTTCAAGCCAAGAATGCAATAACGAATAGGAGGCAGCTTCAGTACAACAGTCGAAATGATCGTGGGGCTGACTCTTTACTGAAGACCTATAGTGAAGAAAAGAAAGCTGTGTGGAGTGCTATGACTTCAATGAGGAGTGTTGAAAACAGCGCTTTGATGAAAACTGTCAAAGGGATAAAGCATGATTAGCAAATTTACGCCCATCCGTCTTTCTCACCTTGGAGCATCTCAGGGAGTTGGTAGCATTGTACGTGATAAAAGTGACTATACCGCGGTAGTTGTTGATACAAGATTTTGGGGGGTAAATGTTCCCGAATCTCTAGAGCCAATAAGAAATGTAAGACGGATTCAACGTTGCCTGCAGGTATCCAAGGACCTTTTTTTACCACCCACCGGAAATGAACAGAATGAAGCAGACCATTCTAAATCAATTCCAGCGGTTTTGTTTCCACGTTATTTTGAATGCCCTGGATGTGGTCGCATGGTACTCAACGCATTAGACAACTTTAATCCAAATGTTCGAAATAAAATGTTATGTAATCACTGTGACAGTAGTGTGCCATTAAAGCAGGGGATATATTGTAACATTGACGAGCTAGGTCATTTAGGTGAGGTTAATTGGCAGTGGTTGGTTCATAGGCCTGATAAAAACGATACAGATGAAATCAGGGAGTGTCTTGAGAAAAATCACAATGATAACCTTGTCCACCTTCGAAAAAGCGGGAAAGAATTTATTAAGTGCATGGAATGTCCAGCCAGAATTGAGTTTAACTCTCATCATGTACAAATAAGATTGTCCTCTCCACAGCCCTGGATCTATGAACGGTTGAATTATAATGAGGGCGCTCAGTTAGCAACCAAAGTTGTAGAAATTAGTGATCCTCAGGTATACACACCAGTTCTTGACGAGGGGATAGTGATTCCACCTGAGTCCAATAATGATGAACCAACGGATGTATTAGCTCAAATCTTAAAATATAGTGATGTTCTTGATTCGATACTATCCTCTCCCACATCTTTATTACGAAAGAGCAGGATTCGTCGTCTTGCTAATGATCTAGAAGTAAGCACAGAATCCGTAAATGAGGCACTGCTCCAATATCAGGACCCAACTATAGATAAAGAGTGTGAACATGAATTACTTGGTTCACCAGGTCAGATGCTTCAGGAAGAATATGATGCACTTACAACTGAGCAAACATTTTCTAAAGCGGCTGATTTTATTACTAAGCATCAAACCAAGCGATTAGATGATCTCAAGTTGAGTGTGAGCGAAAATTTAAAACCCTATGCTTCTGTTATTGGTCAGTTGGTCCGGGTAGATCGGCTAAGAAAGGTTCAGATATTTAAGGGGTTTCATCGTTTACGTCCTCAGCAGAAAGAAGAGGAAGATGGTACAAAAGAAACTCCTGAGCCTACTATCTTACCTCCAGATATTATTGGAGAGTCACACTGGCTACCTGCAATAGAGCTGTTTGGAGAAGGGTTGTTTCTTACGTTAAATCCATCTTGGCTAATACATTGGGAAAACCTAACCCCAGTAGTTAAACGTGCTCAAGAGCTAGCTTTACGTTTTGAAGCTTCAGGCAGCTATATTCAGGTTAGCGAGATCTCTCCGCGCTTCCTGCTTTTACATACACTCGCACACCTTATGATACGAGAGTTGGAAAACAACTGCGGTTACCCTGCGGCCTCTTTATCTGAGCGAATCTATGCATCTATAGATGACGAAATGTGTGGCTTTTTAATCTACACAGCTGTTGCTGATGTGGCGGGCTCACTGGGCGGTCTCATGGAGCAGGCAGAGCCAAAAAATATTTTGGCGTTGCTAGAAGGCGTTTTTAATCATGCTAAGTGGTGTACTCTGGATCCTGTTTGTTCCGAGCATACCGGTCAGGGAAGAGACGGGCTCAATTTGGCTGCGTGCCATGGTTGTTGTTTGATACCAGATACTAGTTGTGATTATGGTAATGTGCTTTTAGATCGTACCCTGATTAAAGGAGATGAAGTGCTGGGTATTCCGGAACTAGAAAAATTTATAAAGGATATGGCAGATGAGTAAACGAGAGTTCAAGTTGCCGTTACTGAGTCAGTTGACTAAGGAGCAACAACGTATTTTACGACTGCCTCTGGATGGGCAACATATTGTAGTCGGTGCTCCAGGTACTGGTAAGTCAGTTATTGCATTACATCGATTAGCGAAATATAACAATGGGAAAAAGCCACTGTTCCTAACCTTCAATCATGTTCTACAACACAGCTCAGTATCATTAGATAACACGGCGTCTCATTTTGATACGGCATTGCGTTTTATATATAATACTCAATATGCTCTTACAAACGAGTTTATGCCAGAGTGTGAGCAAACAGCCACACAGAAAAAAGTACGAGAAATATCACCAGATTACGAAAAGTTAAAACTAATCTTCGAATCACACAGTAAAGATTATCAATCTAATAATGAAATCTATGACATTGTTATTGATGAAGGGCAGGATTTACCTTCAGGCTTTTATGAGTCGTTAATGTATCTCGGTCATGAGAATTTTTTTGTTGTTGCTGATCAAAACCAACAAATCAGGTTAAACAACTCAAGCAGAAGAGATCTTGAAACAGTACTTGATATCGAAACAAGTGAGGTGCATGAGTTAACACAAAACCATAGAAATACCGGGCCAATAGCTCAACTGGCTCAACATTTTTACACAGATCGTGCCAGTCCGTTGCCTCAACTTCCTAATAAGCCATCAATAGATACACCAACCTTGATAAACTATACTTCCGTACAAAAATGTGTAGAGAACATTTTACGCGAAGCCGACAACGGCCCAGGAAAGTTAATAGGGGTAATTGTTCCATCTGAAGTTAAGCGGGAAGACTATGTAAAAAAACTAGCAAGGGCAGAGTTACCTAATAGAAGAAACGGTACTCCAATTGTATCTACATATTCAAGCAATCAAAATCAAGGAAATGTAAATATTCCATTTGATCAGGGAGGAATTGTTGTAATTTGTGATAAGTCAGTAAAGGGAATAGAGTTCGATACAGTTTATGTCATTCTCGATGGGTTGCAAGTTTACAATGGGGATGAGACAGCAATAAAGAAAAGGCTGTATGTGATGTTCACCCGAGCAATAGATAAACTATTTATAATGCAAAGTAATTCTTTCCCCAATAATATCACTCCTTTGCTACCAACAGATGAAACTATTTTAAAAAGGAAAGTAATATAATGGCTATCTACTTGACACCTATATGTGTAGACAACCTTGTTAATTTCTTTCATGCCGGAATAATTACACCGAAAGAACTATTTCCAATAGGAAATTATAGTGTGGATGCGTTGAGTATTAAATCGGGAATAATTCCTTTATATACTAACAAAGTGTCTGATGAGGGGATTGTTCTTTCAAAAGAAGATGATGAGTATCTAAAAACTGCAATATTAAAGCTAAAGATAAATGATGACATTGATTTTTCTGAAGAAGATGGCTTTTATCTATATCGGAATTGTATTTCTCTTAGTCAAATTGAAGAGATTGTTTTTGAAGATAAGCAAGCGAAAAGTGACTTTGAGAGACTTACGTTTGAACAAGGACCTAGTTGTTTTAGTTTTGTTGATAAAAGTAAAATAAAACAGACAGGTTTCTCAAAGTTAGTTGAGAAGAGTATAAAACAAGATAGTGAAGCTGCTAATAACGATGATTTATTTAATGCTAAGGTAGAAAGCGAAAGTATATGCACAGAAGAAGTAAGCGTTTTGTATAGACAACGTGTTAGGGATATGTCTGAATTACCTCCTCAGTTAATGCCTAAAGCATTAGCATACGCTGGAACATTATGTATGGCGTATGTAATGACTAAAAATGGAGAATTATCTCAAGCCTATTTCCACAGGTTAAGTCAAGTTCCAAACGGACTAGAATATATATCTGAACCAGAAAGCCTAACAGATCGAATCATCTCATTCTTTCAAACAAGAGACAAAGGTGAGGAAGTAAATGAAAATCAAAGTATATATAATGATTTCTTTTCTTGCCTGATAAAAATGGATGTAGCATCAAATGGTTCTCAAAATGACGTGTTGAATAATGTCATAACATTTTTAAGTAAAGATACGGGTATCCCAAAAATTAATGCCCGCTTTAATAATATCATGAATGAAATGAGGTCAGTCTATGACAACACAGATGATGAAGGTCAGAGTATCAAGTATGCACTGAATGAAAGTAATTCAGATTTACGTAAAACTTTATTGAGTCTTGTTTATAATTCATCTGCCATGTCAATGCTAGAAAATTTTGATGATGCATTGGATGAAAAAGATTATTTAAACTTTGCATTATTTTATGGTTTAACTAGCCAATATAGATTCATTCCTAAAGAGGTTAGAAATATAAGTGGATTAGAGTTTTTTATAACTCAAAAAATTGCTCAGTATATTGAGTATATAAGAGGGCCAAACTCTGGCAAACAAGTTTTTTCAATTAAAACAATATTGGAAATGCTAAGTTCTAGTTCATTGTATTTGGAGAAAAAGCAAAAAATAATTAAACTTCTTGGTATTTCAGACGCCTGTAAGCTAGAGATAAAAGTTAAAGATTTTTCGTTTTGTGAGGGGAAAGTGAGTGCTGATATTAATTCATCTCTTCGAATCACTATCGATAGTGAAGTCTATTCGTCGATCATGATGAAGAAAACTGTATTGGATACCACCCTTAACAAAGTGCTTGATATATGCAAATAAATCCTAGCAAACCCTACGAAAATCGTAGCCAAGCAGAACTGAAAGTATTCGATGCATTTCGAAAACTCGTTATGGATAGCGGGTTTGTTTTTCACTCAGTGGGTTTACCAATGCATGGTGAAAACCAGACTAGAGAAATTGACTTTTTGTTGATATGTGCTGCAGGTATTTTTGCATTTGAGGTGAAAGGTGGAGGTGTTTACAGAGAAGATGGTAACTGGTTTTCAAGGGGAAAATCAGAAAAATTTATAATTAAGAACCCTAAAAGACAGGCAAGAAGTGCTATATATGAGCTTCGTGATTCCTTGATAAACATGGGGCTTTTAAGTTATGAACATGTCATTGGTTTTGGGATCATAATCCCAGAGACTGGTGAATTTCAAAGCTCGCTAGAGCTTCCCAAAGAGCTAGTTTGTACAAGGAAAGAGTTTAGACACTTTAGGGCTTGGATAGATGAGCATATTGCATACTGGCAAGGTGAAAGCGAAAAGATTAAACAGCTTGACTATAGCGATATTAAAGCAATATCAAAAGCCTTGCGCCCAGACTTTATCCCCAAACTTTGTGACAAACCGTTTGAAGGATTATCTGAAGAACAAAGCAACGTCGTAAGAGATTTTCTAGACCATAAGAATATCATCTGTGAAGGTCCTGCAGGTACTGGAAAAACTCTTCTTATAAAGAAGTTAGCAAATGAGTACCTGCATTACTCAAAAAAATTATTAATAATATGTCACTCGAAATGGTTAAAGGCATATCTTCAAAGTGAACTTCAAAATGAACGTGTAATTGTTGCTTATCCGGGAAGTGTTGAAATAGTGAGTCGCCGAAATTTAATTAATGGTTATGATTATGTGATAATCGATGAAGCACAGATTTGCCTAAATAAGAAATTAGTTACGCTATTAAATCGATATCTATATGGAGGTCTTGGAACTGGGCATTGGCTACTTTTTCAAGACTCTATTAATCAGATAGAGAATAATTATCCGAACTGTATAGAATCTATAAATTATATCAAATCATTACCTCATTCGAATCATTCATTGACAAAAAGTTTCAGAAATACACGTACGCTTCTTTCATACCTTAAGAAAAAAATTGGTACAGCATCGTTAAAGACGGATTCTATGAACGGCCCTTCTGTTCAGGAGTATATGATAGATCCTGACGATGTTCAGGGAAGCCTCAGTAAAATAATTTTGCATCAAATGAGTAGTGGTTATAAGAGCTCTGAAATCACAGTCCTTTCCCCTAGAGAATACAACGATAGTGTAATAAACAGGCTGCCGAAAAAAATATTGAACCAAGTCGTTCAGCTCGACGATTACAAGATGAAGGATTTTCCTCCACGAGAAATTAGTTTTTCAACGATAGATAATTTTCAAGGTCTGGAAAACAAGTGCATTGTACTCATCGATGTGTCACATGAGCTCTTCGATAGCGAGCAAAAAGTTGCTTATGTAGGGATGACCAGAGCAAGTGAGCAACTTTGCATTGTATCCAATGATATTGACTTTGTAATAAATACTGACCTAGAAGATGATCCAGGATGGCAAGTTATTCTGGAGAATACTTTTCTGGTCAATGAGGCAGAAGGTTTTAGAGAGCAGAGCCTCCTTGTTCCTAAACTGGGCTTTGAGTTAGTGCATGAACAAAGGGTAGTAGCGATGGCTGAGTTTGCATGGCCTGACTACAAAATTGCTGTTTTTGAACCTGAAGAACTGGACGCAAAGGAAGCTTTTTCGCAATTGGGATGGAAATGTTATTTTGCACCTATTGATGCAACTGCATTACAAGAAATCAGTTTGTCTGTAAATGAGCCCTCATCTAATTAAGTTGTTTTGCAAAAAATGCCAATTGTTAGGAGCATATTGATTAAACTATATCCAATTGATATTAAAAGAGTTGTAATCGAAATGAACCTCAAGTTTTTTAGGAAATAAAAGCGGTATAATCCCCCGAAAATTCGGTTAGTCAGCTTCTGTAACAAATAACTGTAGATGCAAACTCATTAGGCTATGATTAATGAGTAATAAAAATACTAGTTATGCGCCAGGAATGCGCGTTGAAATTCGTAATGAAGAGTGGACTATCCGTCGTGTTGAACAGTTGGGGCATGGTAATAAATTGCTAACTTGTGAAGGGGGTTCTGAGCTTGTTCGCGGTAAAGAGAGTCGTTTTATCACTGAGTTGGAGCAAGATATCGCTATCCTTGATCCAGCGCAGACACGACTGGTAGAGGATGACTCAGCTAACTATAAAGCTTCTCTGCTCTATATTGAAAGTATGCTACGGCAACGTATCCCAACAGATGAGAAAATTTACATGGGCCACAAGGCGGCTATGGACTCGCTTCCTTATCAGCTCGACCCAACTAAACAAGTATTACAGCAGCCTAGGCAATGTATTCTTATAGCCGATAACGTTGGTCTGGGTAAAACCCTTGAAGCGGGTATTCTTATGTCTGAGCTTATGCGTGGCTTTAATTAGGGAGAGCCGTGATGCGCGAGATATGGCAAGCGGGCCAGCAGGTTAGATTAATAAGCGATCCTGGCCGTGTGGGAACTCTAAGCGGTAAAACCAGAGCGCAAGGCGGTATTACCCGCTACTTTGTTCACTATCCGGATGGATCCAGTTGGGTGATTGCAAAATCACTAGAGTTGATTGATAGCGGTAATACTGATGATCCTTATAGCATGCTGGAAAATAAGCAATTTGGTCGGGTTAATGATTTACGGCGGAACCTTACCTGCATTCAGCTCTCAGGTCGGCTTGCGAATTTGGTTTACAGCATGGATACCACCAATACCGAATTTTTTGCTTACCAATACAAGCCCGTGCTGTCTTTTTTGGAAGCGCAGTCTAAGGGCATTCTTATTGCTGATGAAGTGGGTTTAGGTAAAACCATTGAAGCGGGTTTGATCTGGACTGAGATGCGAGCCAGAACTGATGCCAGAAGATTGTTGGTAGTGTGTCCGGCGATGCTTAGAGAAAAATGGCGAGATGAACTGGCGTTCCGTTTTGGTATCGATGCGACCTTAATGAACGCAGCGGAACTTTGTCAAGAACTTAAGCGTGATCGACATAATGTTCCACCAGGCAAAGCGATTGTATGTAGCTACGATGGTCTGCGCCCGCCAAGACAAAAAATGGATGATGAAGCGAAGGGTATCACCAGCAAAGCTAAAAAGGTAAGCCCGCGCCAGAAATTAGCACAATTGATGGCAGAAAATGAAGCTGAAGAGCCTTTGTTTGATATGGTGATTTTCGATGAAGCGCATAAAATGCGTAACGCAGAAAGTGCTACTTCCAAGCTTGGCCGTTTAATCCGGGAGGTGAGCGAAAACATTATACTGCTCTCGGCTACTCCTATTAATTTGCATAGCCAGGATCTATATCAGCTTCTTAACTTGGTGGACGAAGATACCTTTAGTTCAGAGCATATATTTCCCAGCATTTTAACGGCCAACGAGCCATTAGTAAGGGCTCAGCGTCAGGCGCTGGATAAGTCTTCAGGCTGGGAGGCGATAGAAACGGAGCTAAACAGGGCTCAGCGGCATTACTTGTTAAGAGATAACAACCAACTACAAGCTATTTTAGATGATGGGTTAAATGACGCAGAGCTAAAAGATGACAGTGTGCGAATTCAGCTTGCTAACCGTATAGAACGATGCAACTTGCTGTCAAAAGCTGTCATCCGTACTCGTAAAGCCGATGTTAAAGAACTTAGAGTTATCCGTGATCCAATGGCTCCCCACGTAGAGATGACAGAGGTCGAAGCAGAGCTTTACCAAAGAGTGACTGAAATCGTACGCCGGTACGCAGTTGAACGCGACATATCAGAGGGTTTTATGCTGGCTACCCCACAGAGACAATTGTCCAGTAGTATGTTCGCGGCGATGAAGTCCTGGCAAGGACGCAGTAGCAAAGATGATTTTCAGCTATATGAAGATCTTGGCACCGACAGTGCTGGTGGAGATTCTGCTCCCTTGATGCAGCATATCGTAGCCGGTGTTCAGGGGATTGTTGAGTTGGAAGAGTTGCGTGAATATGACAGTAAATTTTCCGTCTTGTTGGATACGCTTTCGACTTTTTTCACTGAGTATCCTAACGAGAAAGTTATCATTTTCTCCTATTTCAGAGGAACCTTGCGTTATCTAGCTGAACGCTTGGGTGAACATCACATTAGCAGTGAAGTGCTGATGGGGGGTATGCGAGAAACAAAACAGGACATTATTGATCGCTTTAAGGAAAAAGCTGGAATCAGAGTGCTGTTGGCCTCGGAAGTTGCTAGCGAAGGTGTAGATTTACAGTTTTGTCGAGTATTGATTAATTACGATCTGCCCTGGAACCCTATGCGCATAGAGCAGCGTATCGGTCGTATTGATCGACATGGTCAAAAAGCCGATAGAATAACAATTTTGAATTTTTGCTATCACGATACTATCGACCAAAGGATTTACAACCGTTTGTATGAACGGCTTGATGTTTTTAAACGTTCACTAGGTGACATGGAAGCAATCTTAGGCGAAGAAATTAGTCTTCTGACGAAAGATTTGTTCTGTGCTGAGTTGACACCGGAACAAGAGCAGCAGCGTATAGAGCAAACTTCTTTGGCTATTGAGCAGCTTCGTCAGACCACTGACCAGCTTGAAGCTGAAGCATCTAATTTGATTGCTCATAGTGGCCATATTTTACAGGAAGTAAATGCTGCCCACGAGTTCAGCAAGCGCATCACAGAAGCAGATCTAATCACCTTTGTTAAAGATTTTCTGGAACGACACTGCACGGGCTTTGAGTTTTTCCAACCTAAAACTGATCAGACAGTTTATGAGATTATTTTACCATCGCAAACTGCGGCTGAACTTGGTAAGTTTGTGCAAAAAAATAAGATGCAGGGTTTGACCTCTCTTGAGCAGGGCGGAAGGCGTACAGTGGTATTTCGCAATAAGATGGTTAAGTCTGATCATCAACATGAGGTTATAAATCAGACCCACCCACTGATCCAATTTATCAGCGAGTATTTACGTCAGCACAACGAAGCCTTTGTACCGTTAGTAGCAACTCGCCTGGCGCAAGATAAGCTTAAAGATTTGCTACCTGGACAATATGTAGCTGTTGTTAAGAGGCTCTCTTTTGAAGGTATACGCATCGAGGAGAAACTGGTAAGTCGTTTAATACATTTGGAGAGTGATGAGCTGTTTGAACCGAATAAATCATTTGATGTTGTTAATGCGGGGCGGTTACAGGGAAAAGACTGGCCTAACGTCTCCAGTTCTGTAGATGTTGCTGCTATTGATAGTGCTTTTTTCCGCTGCGATGAGCAGCTGCAGTCAGACTATGAAAAGGAAGCAGCACAAAAAATTGCAGAGAATAATGATCGAGTTGGTTTGCAGCTATCTTCAGCTAAAAAGCATTTTGAACGCCAGTTAAATAGTCGAAATAGCGCTTTATTTAAACATCAGTTGGCCGGGAGGTCTTCGCTGATCAAAGCAACGGAGGGACAGATCCGTAAACTGACTGAGCGATTTGAGCAAAGAGAAGCTGAGCTGAATCAGTCAGCAGTCCTGAAACATCATATTCATGATGTGTGTCATCTTGTGATAAACGTTGAAAGGAGCTCGTAAATGTCAATGGAAGACTGGAAGCTGGCATTAAAAAAATATAAAAAATCGATGGAGCAAAAACCTCGTCCTCAAAAAGAGATTGAAGGCTCTGCGGATAAATGTTCATCAAGGAACAAAAAAACATGTGAACAAAATCGTAAGTCTGTGGCCACGCCTCTGCAACAGAACCAAGTAGAAAAGGCTAATTCTAAGAAAAATCGTTGTCGAAAAAAAACGAAAAAGCGTTTAGCCAATGCAGCAAAAGCACTTCAGCAACCGTTGCACTTAATTGGTGGTCATCAAACGTGCTCAACGAAAACAGAGCATGCTAAGCCAATGAACCCACCTGAATTTAAATTGCCTGAATATGAATCGCCAGATCGGACGTTGTTGATCGACAAATTAGCGAATAATTCAAATATACAACTCGACTTTCCTGACGAAATAAGTTCGCTGAGAGATGAGGATTTATATCTTCATGTTGGCTTGGATTTTGGTACAGCTTATACCAAGGTTGTGATAGGGGATGAGTCGGATGCTTATGCAATTAACTTTGGTGAACATGGTTATTTGTTACCAAGTGCAGTTTATGTTGACCAGTATGGTAATGCTTCTTTAAGTCAGCAGCGTGGTGATACTGAAATTTCCGAATTAAAAATGCCACTGATAATGGGAGAGTCAAAGCGCGAACATAATATAGCCATTGTAATGTTTTTGGCTTTGGTATTTAAAGTTATTCGCCGTTGGCCAGAGCATGATGCGGATTCACCTTATAAAAATAGAACAATAGCTTGGTTGATTAATGCCGGTATTCCTGCAGAAAACTATGAAGATAGAAAGTTATTAGAAAAATATCAACGACTCATTTCAGCTGCCTGGACACTTAGTTATTGTAAAACAATTTCTGTTTACACTGCACGGAAAGTGTCTGAGTGTCTGGATGACCGGTGTAGTAGCATTCCATCATCGCTTAGATTCGACAATGAACGATTAGTGCTTCTGCCCGAATTTTCTGCACAGATTGTTGGTTATGTGCAATCTCCTCAACGACGAAATTACTCTCATCTGCTAATCGATGTTGGTGCCGGGACGCTTGATATAGCGATGTTTATCATTGATGAACATGATGGCGGATGGCGATATAAGACCTATGATCAAAATATAGATACACTAGGTGTCGAAATTTTGCGTAAATATCGGTTGGTTCGTCTAAAAAGCAACTCAGAACTCCCCCCCTCAGATTTGAATAAGTTACTTAATGATAGAGAGTATGCACAGTGGGCAGATGTTCCTGAAGATAAGTTACGAGAAATCGACACTCCTTTTCGGCGAGCTGTGAATTTAAAAGTTCGTGACACCATTTGTACTACCGACAAGCATTATACTGGTGGTCCTGGCAAGTTTACTGAAAAGATAACGACGTTTCTTTGTGGTGGAGGAAGGAATATTTCTGTATATCACCAAGCGGTTGAATTGGTTAAAACTGGATTTCCTATTGAGATTCTGGAATTACCCAAACCAGAACGTCTTCGCACTTTTATAAATGACCAAGAGTATCACCGCCTATCTGTAGCCTATGGGTTGTCGTTTGACTCGTTCAATATTGGTGAAGTTGTTAAGCAGAAAGTAAAAGAATATCGGAAAATAACCACGGAACGAGAGAACACTTACATGCTTTATCCAGAATAAGTCAATTAAAAAATGTTTATGGTTATTTTTAAGGGAATTAAATACTCCTAATTATGATTGGTAATCAATTGAAAATTATTGAGTAGAGTGTGCAGTTAGGGAGGGAAGTTATGGATAGCATTAAAAAACAAGAGATTCTTGAATACAGAAAAACCAAGTATCAGATTGAAGAGTCATCCGGAGCATGTGGATTACAGTCCGATGTCCGAAGGGATTTGGATAATGGTGTTAACATCCTTTCCGAACAGCTTTATTCAAAGGAGTTGCACTTTGTTTTTGAGCTAATTCAAAATGCTGAAGACAATCACTATTCTGATGGAGTAAAGCCACGATTACTTTTTGAATTGTTGGAAACAGATCCTACTAATACAGAAGGATGCTCCGGCTGCCTGGCTATCTATAACAATGAAGTTGGATTCTCTATTGATAACATTAAGGCGATTTCCTCTGTTGGTAGTTCTACAAAATCATCAAGTAAAGATACTGGTTACATAGGTGAAAAAGGCATTGGCTTTAAGTCGGTCTTTGCGGTAAGTCCCGCACCACATATCTTTTCTAATGGTTATCATTTTTCATTTAAAGATAGAGATAAGCTAACCGGACTTGGTTACATAATTCCCTATCCAATCGATATTATTCCATATGAGATTGAAGGAAGATTAGCAGAGTATACAACTTGTATTCTGTTACCTGTACGTTCCGGTAATAGCGAAAAGGCTTATCAAAAAATAGCGAAAGAGCTGAAGGAATTAGATGCCTCGATTTTGTTGTTCTTGAACAAGCTTACGGCTATTTCTGTTTTGGTAGATGGAAGCTTAACCCATTATGAAAAATCGGTTGAAGAGAAAAAAACTTCCGTAAACGTCAAACGGCCTAATGGTGTTACTACTAGACGGTACCATGTCGAAAAACGGGCAGTAACTGTTCCAAAAGATCTAAATGAAGAGAAACGAGCTAAAGTTAAGTGCAGAGATATTACTCTCGCATTCCCTTTAGACCACCATAGTACCAAATGTCGGCTCTACGCTTATTTACCTACTGAACTTTACACTGGGTTACCATTTTTGGTTAATGCTGACTTCTTGTTGCCCGCAAGTCGAGAAGGTGTACTAGTTGATAAGCAATGGAATCTGTGGATGCGGGATGAGATTTCTCAGTTTGTATATGACTCGTTGTCAGATTTGTTGGTAGTAGATGACACGTTACAGGCTTTTAAATGGATCCCTATTGCTGATAAATGCAGCAGTGAGTTCCTACTGCCAGTGTTTGAAGAGGTTACAGAAAAGCTTAAAGAACTTGCATTTATTCCTTGTGTCGCAGGGGAACTAAGACGCCCGTTAGAATGCTCAATACCTGATGATGGAAGACAGGGTATCTCTAGCATAATGGAACGCTTGGTCGATAATAGTTGCAAGGTAGATGAGTATATACCCTCAACTTTAGCTATCCAGTTTAGGGCTCAAATTGAACCATTATGTCATATTCAGTTTGCTGATAACTTTTGCTCAATTATTTCCGCTTATGCTCATACTGCATCTTCCCAACTGCTAAAGGTAGATTCTTCTTGGTTTTTTGAATTATATACTTGGTTTACCAAATGGGAAATGGATCCCAGTGATATTAATTTGCTGCAAGCTGCTCCATTACTGCTGACTAATAATGGTGTCAAATCACGTTCAGAATGCAAAGTATTTGAAGCTGCGAATATAAGTATCCAGTATCCATCTTTGAGCACTGAAGATAACTCTGCTTCGTTTGAGTTGCTTAATCCAGAGCTACAGAAATTACTGACGCGTGCTGGTAGTGTCAACGAATATATTAAGGAGCTGTTCGATATCTCTGTCTTGACACAGAGTGAGTATCTTGAACAGGTAGCGCTGCCATTTTGTAAAGAAAACCTAGCTAATATTGATACTGATCAGTTATGGCAATTAAACCGTTTTGTATTTCAAAACTGGAGTAGCTTAACGGATGACACTAAATATGAGCTTTCATCACGGTTGCCATTGAAGCTCGATGATGGTTCATTTTTACTAAATGACGAAGATGAAGGTTTGCTAACCCCCGAGACATACGAAAAATCCTTGGTGTGGCAAACAGTCTTCTCAATTGAAGAACAAATTGTATTTTCTATTCTGTCAGATGACTACATGGATCTGTTTAACGAATTTGAGAAACTCGATACCGAGGAAGTGTTATCTCAGTTAGGAGCTGCATACATTCCATTTTCTCTGTGTTTTTCAGTTTCAAAGTCACGATATTCTTCGCCAGATATCCCAGAAGGTATTTTCTCTAACTCTTATGAGAAGTACTTGATGGGCGCACTTGATGGACTTGATTCAACAGAAATGATTGAACAAGAAGTCATTGTTGCTCCAAAATTACTTAGAGATCCAGAGAGATTTTCCGATAAGTCATTAGTGGAGTTATTTATTCAGTGGCTCAGCGAAGTTATTGAGAATAATAGGTCTTGGAAATCTCAGACGATTCGATATTTCTACCGGTCATATCAACATGAAATTATAGAAAGCGAAATATGGCATTTACTAAAAGTACTCAAATGGCTTCCAACCAATAACGGTTTGAAATCTATCTATGAGGTTTTTCTCCCTTCGACTCAGGCAAAAGAGAACTACGGCGATGCCCTCAATTATCTGGAAATTAATTTACCAGATGTTCTTATCGATGAGTTCAATTTAACAGCTGATATATCGTCTGACAGCGTGCTAGATGTTTTGCGTACCTGGTCTTCTCATAATGAGGAGAAAGATATAAAGCATATGAACAGAATTTATAGTCATCTTGCTGCGATAAGTGGCGATCTCAGCGCTGTTTTTTCTAGCGAAAAGCTAATCTATTGCCCTTCTGGTGAAAATAACTGGTGTAAAGCTAGTGATGCGGTGTGGCTTTCACAAAAAACAGTTCTAGGTGATGTTTTTCATTGGTTGAGTGACTTTTATCCGGCTGATAGGCAGTCTTTTTGGCTTGATACTATTGGCATTCAACCTAGACCATCAGCAGAGCACTTTGCAAATGCTTGGTTACGAATTCAGGAATCGGGCATTCTTGACCCCAGAGAGCAAATGGAACTGGTATACGATAACCTCTTACGATACATACGTAGCACTAAACCGGATGAGCGTGATCCTTGGTTTTATGATTTTGTATCAGAGGCTAAATGTCTTAGCCAACCTTATACAAACCTGGAAGGTAAACAACAACGAAGTTGGTTTGACTGCGATGATGTGTTTGTCAGTGATATCCAGGAGCGTATGAGAACCGCTTTTTCCGAGGAAGGAATAAGATTTATTTGGATAACTAGGGGAAGGGATCACTCTGATTTTGAACCCCTATACGATGCTCTTAGCATTAGACGAGCCTCAGAGTGTATAGAGTCTGATACTAGCCTAGATATATCCGACTCAGATAATCCAGCAAGGACATTACTTACCGATGGTACATTACGGTTGCTTTGTTACGCTAAAAAAAATAGCAAAAAAACAATAGATAGTGAGTGGTTTGATGACTCATTAGAGATGATTTTAACAAGTCACGAAAGAATAGTTCTTGAGCCTATTGAAGTAGATTATACGCTTGATGGTCATTGTGTGACTTTTAAGCCAGGCGCCTATTTTGATAGGAATCTATCTACGCTATTTTATCTTGAAGATAAAGATGATCCTGAGTTATCGGCTGAAGCAGTAGCATCTGAGTTATCTCTGACTATGTACAAACGGGACTATCGAAGCCAGGAAGATACCGTTTTAAACTTGTTGGGAGCTGACGATAAAAAAGTAAGCCGCACTATAGAACGTAAAAGCTGGGAGCGTCTGCTTACGAAAAAAGAGATAGATCAGGTTGAAAATATATTGGCTGAGCGTAACAAAAACTTTGACGAAGCTAATGATATTGTTTCCGATCCCGACCATGAACAGGATGATAACATCGTTCATGAATCATCAGAATCCACATCTTCTGATGATTTAAATTACGCTGAAGATATATCTGCTCATAGCGAAAAAACAGAGTCAGGGGAAGATATACGTTCTGCACATGATGTACCCAAGGGGCATGAATCATCAGACTTCTATTCTTCTGATGATATAGAGGAGGCTGAAGATAGAGCCACTCAAAGTAAAAAAGTAGATTCAGGAGAAGATAGAAATCCTCGAACGAGAGCGGCTGGCTCTCACTCACATTCCGGAGCGGCTTCAACTCAAAGCCATAGTTCAAGGAGTGCAGGAAACATATCATCAAGTCAAAGTTATTCGCAGGGGCAAAGACACTATTCCGGTGCAAGAGAGAATGAATCTCGTGGTCAATCTTCTTCCCCACGTGACTACTCCGAAGGATACCGCTTACTCAGTTACGTGTCATCTGAACCAATGGAAGGCGTTGATTCTGAGGTCTCTGAAGATAATGTGCGTAAGGAAAACAAGGCTATAGGTGATAAAGCTGAAAAGCTTGTGGCAGACAAACTTCGGTCAGAAGGCTATGAAGTTGAACTTTTGGGCGGTAATAATCCTGGCTACGATATTGAAGTATTAGATACCAAGACTGGCGAACTGTATTTTGTAGAAGTAAAAACCAACAGAGGCAATTGGAATAATACGGGTGTTGGGCTTAGTCGTACTCAGTACCAGATGTGTCTTGAACATCAAGATAACTACTGGCTCTATGTTGTTGAGTGCCTGACTTCAGAACCTATTATTCATAAGATAGTTAATCCTGCATCAAAGATTAATGCTTACTATTTTGACCGAAACTGGAAAGCAGCTGCAGATGTTCAAAAATCTTCTACAGCAGATTATGAAGCCGCTGACTTGCTCGATGAGGAATGTTTCCAGATATTCCTGGAAACCGCTAAGCGTGAGTTGCCCGAACCTGAGATAGGATTTGATGTTCAAAACGAAGCTGGGAAGATAATCGCTTCCCTTGAACTATGTTGGCCTTCGTTGAAAGCTGGTATCTACCTGGATCATGAATCACCGGAAATCTTAGGCTGGCGTTTAGCATCAGTTAGTGAAGTAGTATCTGATATGGACTGGTTGGATTCATTAGATACAGTTTCCCAAGGGTCTGTTTAAATAGAATAAGAATAAAGCAAAATCGCCAGAAATAAGGAACATACATGTTGCCTTCAGTAGTAGCCAAACAAACGGCTAGCGCAGTACAACAGTTTTTGAAAGGCGCGTTTGCAATGTCAACGCCTCTTTTCAGAAGAGAAAGTAACCGAACTGCTATCGATGATTTTGTAGATGCTCCCGATGTTCTTATGAAGGGGCCGTATCTTTCGATGGCTTTACCCTTCAGAAAGAGTACGTTGGCGAAGGATTACTTTGATCATTTAAACATGATGTTTACGCCTTATGCGCATCAGGCTAAGGCGTTTCAGCGACTTTCTGGTGTTCAACCAAAAGGAACTCTGGTCGCAACAGGGACTGGCTCAGGTAAAACAGAGGCGATTCAGTAGATGTAATGGAAATAAACTTACTCCGTGGCAGGAACAATAGGAATACACCGATATCTCGGGTGAGCCAGATCTTCTAGTCAACAGCGGCTTACCTGTTCATCTAAATGGATTTGATATCAAGAATGATGCCTCGTAATCTGAAGCGGAGTTCGCCTGGCCCTATAATAAGGTTCCGTTGTTAACGGAAGAACAACTAGAACATAAGAAAACGATAGAAGGTTTAGATTGGAAGTGTTTTGTAGAGCCAGTTAATGAAGCACTGTTTGAACAACTGTTAGAGGTTATAGGAGAAAAATAATAATGACAGATAGTCAACAACTTGCGATTTCAGATACCTTTTTTACTGCTTTTGCCGCACTGCCAAAGCAGCAGCAAAAGAAGGTCAATGACTTCATTAATAAGTTTCGGACGAACTCGAAAAGCTCTGGAATCCACCTAGAAAAAATAATCGAAAGTAAGAGCAAGAATCTTCGCTCAGCCAGAATCGATCAAACTTATCGCGCTATAGTTTTCCAACCTGAGAAAGGAAGTACTTTTATCTTGCTCTGGGTTGATCATCACGATAAAGCTTACGATTGGGCTAAGCGGTATAGCTGCCAGATCCATCCTTCGACCGGTTCTATTCAAATTATCGATACAACTTATGTTGAAGAAACGGAGGTCATTACCAAAAAAGCTACGGAGGAGGAAGCTTCTGAGGTTTCTCAAACAGCTAATTTAGTACCGCTTTTCGAAGGGTACACCAATCAGCAGTTGTTGGATCTTGGTATTCCGGAAGTATTTATCGAAAAAATTCTCCGGTTAACAGACGAAACTCAATTGGAAATGATGGAAAAAGCGCTCCCAGTCGATGCTTATGAGCCGCTTTATCTACTCGCAGCTGGAACACCTTATGATGAATTGTTGGCTGATCTAAATGAGGTACACGGTTCCGATATTGAAGTTGATACTGAAGACTTTGATGCTGCACTGCATAGAGCAGGTAGTAAGAGTCGCTTTATGTTGGTGGAAGATGATGTTGAACTGGAGCAGATGCTGAATGCTCCACTAGAAAAATGGCGTGTTTTCTTACACCCAAGCCAGAGAAATCTGATTAACCGTAATTGGAACGGTCCTGTTCGTGTTTCTGGTGGTGCAGGTACAGGTAAGACTGTTGTTGCTATGCATAGAGCTCGCTGGCTGGCTGAGCAGCTTCCAGCAGACTCTAATAAGAAAATTTTGTTCACTACTTTCACGAAAAACCTTGCGGCTGATATTGAGCACAACCTTAAGAAACTTTGTACACCTGAGGTAATGAAACGGATAGAAGTCGTAAATATCGATCGCTGGATACATGGTTTTTTGAAGCGCCATAAATATAGCTACAACGTTGTTTACGACTTCAACAATAAACGTGAAGCTTGCTGGAAAGCTGCGATGAACCTGAAACCGACCGAACTATCTTTACCGGATAACTTCTACCAGGAAGAATGGCGCTTAGTGGTTCAGCCCCAGAATATCTCTAATATGAAAACTTACTTTAAAGCCAAGCGAGTCGGTCGTGGAACCTCACTTACTAGACCTCAGCGAGCGAAGATATGGTCTGTTTTCGAAGAATATCGAAATCAGTTGAGTTTCCACAATATTAAAGAGATGCCGGATGCAATGGTTGATGCTGCTAAGATTATCGAGCAGAAGTCTATCAATATGCCGTATACATCTGTTGTTGTAGATGAAGCTCAGGACATGGGTATGCAGGCATTTATGCTATTACGTAAGGTTGTGCCGGAACAAGTCAATGACATGTTCATTGTTGGCGACGGTCACCAGCGCATTTATAGTCGCAAAGTTGTTCTTGGCCAGTGTGGCGTGAATATCCGTGGTCGTGGCCGTAAGTTGAAAATTAACTATCGTACAACCGAAGAGACTCGTCGCTTTGCAGTAGGTATCCTGAATGGAGTTACGGCAGATAACTTGGATGGTGAAGATGATTGTAACAGTGATTATCTATCCTTATTCCACGGTGATGATCCATTTATTAGGTGCTTTGACTCTCAGGATGCTGAGATAAAAGGGATTCAGAAAGAGATCCAAACTCTTCTGGATGAAGGGGTTCCACAGAAAGATATTTGTCTTGTGGCAAGGACGGATTACGTTAGAGAACCATATATGGATGCCTTGGAAGCTAACGGTTTATCTACCTATCTAGTACAGCGAAATGGTATTGAAGATAGAAACGTTGATGGTATTCGGATTGCTAGTATGCACCGAGTAAAAGGGTTAGAGTTCCAGTTTGTATTTATCGTTGCTGTAAATGATGGCGTAGTACCTTATTATAAATCAGTATCAGAGGATCCAGTAGAACAGAGAGATCTGGAGTTTAATGAAAGAGCATTGCTTCATGTTGCCGCCACACGAGCAGTGAAGCGTCTGTATGTGAGTTCTTCAGGTAAGCCGAGTAAGTTTGTTGGGTGATGCTGTTTAATGAGGTTTATTTTGAATTTAGGTGATGTTCTGCTTCAGAGGGAAAATAAAGAAGGCTGAGGCATTACCGCTTCGGCCTGATAAAAATGGATTACGTGTCGTGTGCAGATTACGCAATATTTGGCTATCTATCAGACTTAAAGTGAAAACAATCAGCTTGTTGTTTTCGTATCCTTTTCATGAGCATATTCAACAACATCCTCAATTCTACAATCGAAGAATCTACACAGAGCCTCAATGGTAGTCATGCTAGTATTGTAGCCTTTGTTATTTGCGATTTTAGACATCGCAGAGCTTTGAATACCTACTTGTTCAGCTAAGTAGCTAAGAGTGACCTTACGGCCATTATGTAGAGGCTTTGTCTCTATTAATTCTTTAATCTTATAAATAATCAAATCAATATAGCTCAATATTATTAGAATTGTCTTGTAAAGACGTTTCTTGACCTCTATATTTGTCTTGTAAAGACGAAAAGGAGGTTCTATGGACCAAACATTAATAACTGGAAGAGAACTCGCAGAGCGCATTAAATTTAGCGCCAACTATATCAATTCGACTCTGCGAGACTCAGTATTTACCGAAGGTAAGCACTACATTCGACCCTTCAATGGTAGAAAAATTCTCTACATTTGGGAAGAGGTAGAAGCGGAATTGTACCAATCTGCCTGCCGAAATGAGCATTTTATCCCTATGGCTGGTGGGAGAGTGTGCCATGGGTAGTGTAAATTCAAGAAACGGAAAGCTTTACCTGGATTTTCGCTACGAAGGCACACGTTGTCGTGAGCAAACAGCTTTGCCTGATACTCAGGCAAATCAGCGTAAAATCCAGAAGTTAATTAATCAGATTGAGGCTGATATTCGCTTGGGGTGTTTTGTTTATAGAGAGTACTTTCCTCAATCAAGTCGAGTAAAGAAGTTTGTTAAACAGGATCTTGAAGCGCAGCGAAAGAAAGATGATCTGCTGGGGAGTTACAAAACAGCAGTTCATGAACTTCAGGGCATTGATAGGGTACTTTTCGAAGATTTTGCTCAGGAGTGGTATGAAGAAAACGAAGTTCGTTGGAAAGAGAGTTACAAGGAGAATATGCGTATTTATCTCGGTTATTACTTGGTTCCTCGCTTCGGTCATGTCTCAGTGGATAAGATCTCCAGACCTGACATATTAAAATTTCGTGCTGAGCTTGTTAAGCCGAGAGAAAATGGGAAAAAGCTCTCTGCTGATTTTATAAACCACATAATGACACCATTACGGATGATTATTAATGAAGCAGGAGACCGATATGGATTTCGCTCATCGTTTGAAAATATCAAACAACTGAGGGTAGAGAAGCGTGATGTAAATCCATTTGATCTAAACGAAGTGACTAGATTTCTTAAGGAAGTCAGACCTGATTACAAGGACTATTTCACAGTACGCTTTTTTACCGGAATGCGTACTTCAGAGATCGACGGGTTGAAATGGAAATATGTTAATTTCAAAATGCGGACAATTTCGGTTAGAGAAACTATTGTTCACGGACGTACTGAAACAACGAAAACCATTGGGTCTTTCAGAGATGTCCAGATGTCTTCCGTTGTGTTTAATGCGTTACAAACACAGTTCAGAAAGACCGGGACAGGAGATTATGTATTCTGTAATGCTTCGGGTAATCCTCTGGATAAAGGTAATGTGAGAGAGCGTGTTTGGAAGCCAACACTCAAACGGTTAGGTATGAAATATCGACGTCCATATGAAACGCGACATACAGCTGCGACGTTGTGGTTAGCTGCTGGGGAAGCCCCGGAATGGATTGCCCGTCAAATGGGTCATACAAACACTAAGATGCTGTTTGAAATCTATAGTCGGTTTGTCCCCAACCTGACTAGGCAAGACGGTAGTGCCTTTGAAAAGTTACTAAACTCTAAGCTTGATGAAGAAGGTGACATATGAGATTTTCTCCGCTTGCAGTACATTGTGCCAGCCTCTGTTTCGACGTCATACAAAGGAATTCATTTAAAGATTTGTCTCATATAGAAATAGAGCAGTTTTACGAAGATATTTATGGGTTAATTCAGCAACGAACGGAGTTATGGCCGGAGCGATATTTGCGTGAGCATGAGTTTATCAATTCTGTAACGAACGGAGTGTTGAAAGCTTTGCATATCTGTCGAGATAATCCGAAGACTAGATACGCTGACTGGATACTGTCGGCAATACAGTCTCGTATTAATTACTCAATTAAACAACTTCATTAATCTAGCGTTGAAATGAATAGTTTACGCCGCACATATTAGAAGTATGTGCGGCTGTTTGTTCTAAAACGTGTTTAACGTATCTGATTTTAATTAGCTTTTTGCCCAATTGAGAGTTTGACAGCTGTAACGAGTTGAATAACTTTCTACTTATTGTGATCACAAAGCTGACTCCCATTTATAAATATTTATGAGTCAGATCAGGTAGTGCTGGTGTTTATTTTCGTGGTCCCTCAGTGGTCACCAGAGGGTCACAAAATAGCTAACAAGGTAGATGGTCATTCGGTCACAGAATAAAGATGCAAGAAAATGCATGGACGAGTAGGGGAGTTAGAAATCTATTTTTAAAGGTAGAGAAAGAATGGTTGAGTGTAACTATCTGATTTAAAGTGAGTTGCTGTTGTACAAGTAGGTTTTGAACGAGTTAAGATAACAAAAAAGACCAACAATTCTGTGTGAGCCTTTCTGCATAAATATGGTACAACCGAGTGGATTCGAACCACCGACCCCCACCATGTCAAGGTGGTGCTCTAACCAACTGAGCTACGGTTGTATCGTTATCACTTGTAAAATTGGTACAACCGAGTGGATTCGAACCACCGACCCCCACCATGTCAAGGTGGTGCTCTAACCAACTGAGCTACGGTTGTACTGATTTACTGTTGATGACCTGTCGGCCATCGAACGAGCGCTATATTACGAGGGATGTAAGGTCAGTTGCAAGCAAAAAATCGTAATTTTTCAATCAAGCGGCGATTTGCTGTGCAAGTTGAACTTTTTAACACCAAAGCGGCGGCATAACCATCAATCTTATGTAGCAAGACGATGATTCCAAGGTGAAACATCGTCTTGTTTTTATGTTGTTTACTTTTAGCTACTGCGCGTCCATTTGCAGTTGGGTAGGACGCTGTTGAATATATTTAAGCCGCAGGGCAAACAAAAGCGCTGCGCTGGTGAGGCCGGCGATTAGCCCTATCCAATAGCCATGAGCGCCAAGCGCTGGCACTAACAGGTTGGTTTCGGCCAGTAGGTAACCGAGCACCATACCAATAGCCCAATAAGAAACGAGGGTGATATAAAAAGCGCTGCGTGTATCGTGATAGCCACGCAATGCGCCTGCAGTGACGACTTGAACTGAGTCCGAGAGTTGGTAAAGCGCTGCCAAAAACATCAAGCTACTCGCTAAAGCAACTACTTCGGGGTTTTGGTTGTACAAGAGGGCGATCTGAGTCCGAAATACAACGGTAATAATAGCGGTGAATAGTGCAAGGCTAAAAGCGATAGCCAGACCTACCTTAGTCACTAATTTGGCCGTGAGCGGATTGTCTTGACCAAGATAATAGCCAACACGAATTGATACGGCGATACCGATAGAAAGAGGTAACATAAACACGATGGAGGAGAAGTTTAACGCTATCTGATGGCCTGCCACGACATTGGCGCCGAGGGGGGCGAGCAGAAGTGCGATAATGGCAAATAGGCTTACCTCGAAAAACAGCGCCATGGCAATGGGCATACCGTGTTTAGTCATCTTTATCATGGTCGCAAGGTTGGGCAGGTGAAAAGCGCTAAATGGCGCAAGGGCGGCAAATCTTCGGTTTACCTGCATATAGATAGCCATGGCAATAAACATGGCCCAGAAAACCAGTGCTGTCGCGATACCACAGCCAGCACCACCGAGCGCGGGCGCGCCGAAATGACCATAAATAAAGATATAGTTCGCAGGAATATTGACCGCCAAGCCGACAAAGCCAATCAACATAGTGGGTAGCGTATAAGAGATCCCCTCACTGCAGCCTCTAAGCACCTGATAGAGTACGAAAGCGGGTACTCCCCATGCAAATCCAAACAGATATTGATTGCTGAGCTCGGCAAGCTCGGTCGAGAGCCCCATTATTTTAAAGATCTGCGGCGCAAAACTGAGGAAGGCTATCACTAATACGCTGCCAATTATGGCAATATAGGCAGCCTGATATGCCATGGGACGAATTGCCGCTTGGTTATTGGCACCATGATGGGCAGCAAAAACAGGGGTAAAGGCAACAAGTAACCCCTGAACAAAAAGTAGTGCAGGAAGCCAAAGACTGCCGCCTATGGCAACAGCAGCCATATCGATAGCACTGACTCGGCCAGCCATAACGGTATCGATAAAGCCCATCATGGTCTGAGTAACTTGGGCGATAAGAACTGGCAACGCAAGATGGACGAGCTTTTTGGCTTGAAAGCCGAATTGATTCATAAAACGCCTTAATGCAGAGAGTAAAATATGTTTACAGGTATTGTTCAGGCCACATGTGAAGTGGTGGCCATTCATAAAAAAGATGGTCTTAATACAATCGAAATTGCGATGCCGCCACACCTGAAGGAAAACTTGCAGCGAGGAGCAAGTGTTGCCAATAACGGGGTATGTCTGACCGTTACCGAGATTGCAGATGATAGGGTGTTTTTCGATGTAATGGAAGAGACATTAAGGCTTACCAATCTTGCTTCCCTTAATCCTGGATGCAAGGTCAATATCGAGCGTTCCTTAACCTATGGCAGTGAGATCGGTGGGCACGTGTTATCTGGTCATGTACATACACAGGCCAAGGTCGCAGCGCTGAGCCACACCGCCTCCCATTATAATATTCGCTTGGAAGTCGCGCCCAAGTGGATGAATTACATTCTCTATAAAGGTTTTGTAGGGGTGAATGGATGCAGTTTGACTGTAGGTGAGGTGGATGAGAGCGGTTTTATGTTACACCTTATCCCGGAAACTTTAGCCATTACCAACTTAGATGAGGCTCAGGTGGGGACCATGCTTAATATCGAAATCGACAGTCAGACACAGGCTATCGTGGATACGGTTGAGCGGGTACTGGCAAAGCGTTTTAGCTAAACTGTTGTTAAAATAGCCCTAATTTTTGTAGTGGTCATAGTCATAGGCTGGCCCATAGTTGAGATAACGTTTTACACCTTAGTTCTTGAAGCAAAAAAGGTGAGGGCTGTTACAACAGCCCTATGGTGCGCAGCCTTCATTCTGTCTTGTTTTACTTGCGACAAAAGAATGGTTAGTAAAACTGCTCATCGTCTGAGTCGATATAGACTTCGACCTTTTGCCGGGCTGCATCAATATGCGTCCTGAAATGGATTGGATTGCAGCAGACGCGGCAATCGTCGTAGTAGTCCTGATCACCACAGCTGATATCTAAGTTGATATGTTGGTGGTGCCCACAGTGGGGGCAGCAAATGATCTTATCAAAAATTTTCATCCGTCGGCTCCTGTATATCCCGTCGCGCTGCGACCACCATCGATGGCAATGATCTGGCCGTTCAGGTAAGGGCTATTGAGGATAAAGTCTACCGTGTAGGCGATATCCTCTGGTGTGCCCGCACGTTTCATCGGGATCTCATTAATCACCTTAGTGACCGTATCTGTCTCACTGCCGCTTGGCCATAAGATTGCTCCCGGTGAAATGCCATTGACTCGCACCGCTGGGGACAATTCTTGCGCTAATGCGCGGGTGGCCATATTTAAGCCAGCCTTAGATATTGAGTATAGTCCATGTCCTTTTAGAGGACGGTCACCATGAATATCCACGAGATTGATGATGCAGCCGCTCTGGCTTGCCAAGTTAGGCGCTAACCGTTGGGCAAGTAGATAGGGGGCGATTAGATTGGTCGTCAGCAGGTGTTGGCTGTCTTGCCAGTTTGCAATTTCAGGATCTGGGTGAAATACAGAGGCATTATTGATAAGCACCGATAGCGTTAGCTCACAATTGACCGCCTCGAC
The DNA here is from genome assembly GCF_000773485.1 of Shewanella sp. ECSMB14101. NCBI lineage: Bacteria > Pseudomonadati > Pseudomonadota > Gammaproteobacteria > Alteromonadales > Shewanellaceae > Shewanella > Shewanella sp. ECSMB14101. The sequence continues at coordinate 223,741 of NZ_JSFF01000003.1, forward strand.
TAGAGTCTTGATTTCTTGCTCTGAGGCTAGATTGGCCTGAAAGAGCCTACATGAGCCGGTTCTTTGCTGATTTAACTGCGCAGCCAGTGTTTGGGCATCTCGCTGAGCGCTATTGTAATGTAGGGCAATATTATAGCCCGATTGATGCAGCCTAATGGCAATTGCCTTGCCGATGCGTTTGGCGCCCCCAGTGATCAAAGCCCACTTAGTCATAGTCATCTTGCTTATCCCTTAACGGTGAGATGAATATTCGATGATTTTGTTGCCAGATACAATGAGTTTGTGAAACCAAACCCTTTATAAAGATGGCAATAATAAACTGGCTAAGTAAGGTTTAACGTATTTGGTTTACCAAAAGTTGTTGTTCACCCGATTGCTGTGATAACTCTGCGTGCATCGCTTTGAGCTGTCTGTCCAGCTCATTGGCGATCTCGGCGCTTAACTGGTCAACGTCGCCAAGGGGCTTTGCGGTTACCTTTACACTATTAGTCGATTCGAGTGTTATCTGCGCAAGGCTGACATTTGGCGAGCCATCATAGTGATATAAAGGCTGATAACTGAGGGCAGTGAGTAAAATAAACTTCATCATGGTCGCTCTCCTGATTAGATTTTTAATTAACGATATGGCCGCAAGAGTAGGCTTGGTGGATGACTGTCTGATGACATCTTGATGGAGATCTCATGACATGGGCGAAATTAAAGCGTTGCTGGTCACTTTTGTATCATCTCAGGCCTTAACCCTTGCGATTTGGCTATTGCCGCCCTAGAATGGCAGGCCTGCACTGAAGTAGGCTAAAACTCCGGTAATGTTTTGCGCTTCAGTTGCTTAAATTTTTCTTCTCAATGACCAAGTGGCCCTACGTAGGGGTCACCACTGGATAAGGATTTTACATGCCTGTTATTACACTTCCCGATGGCAGCAAACGCGAGTTTGCCAACCCAGTTTCAACACTTGATGTCGCCGCCGACATTGGCCCAGGTCTGGCTAAGGCCTGTATTGCTGGTCGCGTAAACGGTGAGCTTAAAGATGCCTGCGATCTGATCGAGACAGACGCAGACCTTGCTATCATCACCGCAAAAGATGATGAAGGTGTTGAGATTTTGCGTCACTCTTGTGCTCACCTTTTGGGTCATGCGATTAAGCAGATGTGGCCAGAGACCAAGATGGCGATTGGACCTGTGATCGATAATGGTTTCTACTATGACGTGGATCTCGATCATAAGTTGACCGAGGAAGATGTAGCCGAGCTTGAAAAACGCATGCTGGCGCTGGCAAAGACTAACTATGATGTAGTCAAGAAAGTGGTTAGCTGGCAAGAAGCCCGCGATACTTTTGAAGCGCGCGGTGAAAGTTATAAGATGGCGATCTTGGATGAAAACATTAGCCAAGATGATAAGCCAGCTCTGTACCATCACGAAGAATACACTGACATGTGTCGTGGCCCCCATGTGCCTAACATGAAGTTCTGTCATAATTTCAAGTTGATGAGTGTTGCTGGTGCCTACTGGCGTGGTAACTCAGACAACAAGATGCTCCAGCGTATCTATGGTACCGCTTGGGCAGACAAGAAGGCCCTTAAGGCACATCTGACTCGCCTAGAAGAAGCGGCTAAGCGTGACCATCGTAAGATAGGTAAGCAGCTTGATCTTTACCATATGCAGGAAGAAGCACCTGGCATGGTGTTCTGGCACAACGATGGTTGGAGCCTGTTCCTCGAGCTGGAAAGATTCATTCGTCAGAAACTGGGTCAGTACACCTATCAAGAGGTGAAAGGTCCCTTAATGATGGACCGTGTTTTGTGGGAGCGCAGTGGCCACTGGGATAAATATTCCGAAGCCATGTTCACCACTCATTCAGAAAACCGTGAATATGCGGTGAAGCCGATGAACTGCCCGGGTCACGTACAGATCTTTAACCAAGGTCTTAAGTCTTACCGTGACCTGCCATTGCGTATGGCAGAGTTTGGCTGCTGTCATCGCAACGAACCATCGGGTTCATTACATGGTTTGATGCGAGTTCGCGGCTTTACTCAAGACGACGCGCATATCTTCTGTACTGAAGAGCAGGTGCAGCAGGAAGTCAGCGGTTGTATCAAGATGGTTTATGATACCTACGCAACTTTTGGCTTCAATGACATCGTAGTTAAGCTATCGACTCGCCCAGAAAAACGCATCGGGGACGACGCCATGTGGGATCGTGCCGAGCAAGCCTTGATGGATGCGCTGAAAGCCAATGATATCGAGTATGAGATCCTGCCGGGTGAAGGTGCCTTCTACGGTCCTAAGATAGAATTTACTTTGCATGACTGTCTAGACCGTGCATGGCAATGTGGTACTGTGCAGCTTGATTACGCTTTACCTGGGCGTCTTGGTGCGACTTATGTCGCCGAAGACAATAGCCGTCAGACCCCAGTGATGATCCACCGTGCCATTTTAGGTTCGCTTGAGCGCTTCATCGGTATTCTTATCGAAGAGTATGCGGGCAAGTTCCCAACTTGGTTGGCACCGGTTCAGGCCGTCGTGATGAATATTACCGATAAACAGTCGGAATATGTTGACGAAGTGGTCAAATTATTTAAAGATCAGGGAATTCGTGCCTCGAAAGACTTGAGGAATGAAAAGATAGGCTTTAAAATACGCGAACACACCCTAAGGCGTGTTCCCTATCTATTGGTCGTTGGTGATCAAGAGATGGAAAATAGGGAAGTCGCGGTGCGAACCAGAGATGGTGTTGATCTTGGTAAGATTCAAATCGATGAATTTGCCGCCAAGATGAAAGATCAAATTTCGCTCCGTAGTCTAAATTTGTTGGAGGAATAGGTCATAAAGATCAAGAAAACAGACGTGCGTAAAGCAGCGGCGAATAGAATTAACGAACTCATTGTAGGTGTATCAGAAGTACGTCTTAATGGGCTAGACGGTGAAACTATCGGCATTGTAAGTTTGCGTGAAGCACAAGAACTTGCAGATGAAGCAGGCGTAGATCTTGTAGAGATCAGCCCTAATGCTGAGCCGCCTGTATGTCGCATAATGGACTACGGAAAGTTTCTTTTTGATAAGGCTAAGGCCCAAAAAGAGCAAAAGAAGAAGCAGAAACAGATACAGGTGAAGGAAATTAAATTCCGTCCCGGTACTGATGAAAACGACTATCAGGTAAAACTACGCAACCTGAAGCGTTTTCTTGAAGACGGCGACAAAGCGAAAGTAACGCTGCGTTTCCGTGGTCGTGAGATGGCTCACCAGAGTCTTGGTATGAATCTTTTGAATCGTATTAAAGATGACTTGGCTGAGATAGCAGTTGTGGAGGCTTTTCCAAAAATGGAAGGTCGTCAGGCTGTGATGGTTCTTGCACCGAAAAAGAAATAGTAGGGCAAATTTAAAAGTAGCAGGGACCTCTCTGAGGGCCTCTGCTCGCCTTGCGTTTTATTAATGTCCCAATGCGGAGTTTTAGCAATGCCTAAAATGAAAACAGACAAGGGTGTACAAAAGCGTTTTAAGAAAACCGCTAACGGTTTTAAGCGCAAACAAGCCCATTTACGTCATATTTTGACAAAGAAGAGCACTAAGCGTAAACGTCACTTACGTGCTAAATGTTTAGTTGCGAAGTCTGATGTGCCAGCAATTGCACGTCAACTACCATACGCTTAATTAGAGGAGTAGAGAACAATGCCTAGAGTTAAGCGTGGTGTAACCGCTCGTGCTCGTCACAAGAAAGTACTTAAACTAGCCAAAGGTTATTACGGAGCTCGCTCACGTACTTACCGTGTTGCTAAGCAAGCAGTAACCAAAGCTGGTCAATATGCTTACCGTGACCGTCGTCAGAAGAAACGTCAATTCCGTCAACTGTGGATTGCACGTATCAATGCGGCTTCTCGTCAAAATGGTCTGTCTTACAGCCGTTTCATTAACGGTCTGAAAAAGGCGTCTATCGAAATCGATCGTAAGATTTTGGCAGACATCGCTGTATTCGACAAAGTGGTTTTCGCCACTCTAGTTGAAAAGGCAAAAGAAGCTCTAGCTAAGTAATTAGTGAGCTTTGCTTTGAAAGGGACCCTAGGGTCCCTTTTTTTGTGCCCGATCATCTCAAATTCATTTGGCTGGTCTTTAAAAGCAAGCCTAGTAAATAGATCATCATCCTAGCTTGTTAAAACGTCCGACTGCAGCGTTAGTATTTTACATATCGAATCAATATGTTTTGAAACATTAGGCCAAGTTTAAATGTTTTTCTAAGGCCACTTCTGTCTACTTGCTGTGATTGCTAAAAGACACAAAAAAAGCAGACACTAGGCCTGCTTTTTAAGAAAAGTAATGCTAATCGAGTAACATTATTATTGCGCGTCTAGGAACCGCTCAGCATCGAGTGCTGCCATACAACCGGTACCCGCCGAGGTGATTGCCTGACGGTAGTGTTGGTCCATTACATCACCTGCAGCGAATACGCCAGGAATACTGGTTTGGGTCGCATTGCCATTTAGTCCGCTTTGAACCTTGATGTAGCCGTTGTTCATCTCTAGCTGACCTTCAAACATCTGAGTGTTTGGCTTGTGGCCGATGGCTACGAATACGCCCATGACATCAAATTCTGTGATGGCGCCATCTTTGGTGCTTTTGATCTTCACACCTGTGACGCCCATGTTGTCGCCTACGACTTCGTCTAGGGTGCTGTCGAGATGCAGTACTATGTTTCCGTTTGCCACCTTGTCCATTAATCGCTTGGTCAGGATCTTCTCAGAGCGGAAGCTGTCGCGGCGGTGAATGAGGTGCACCTCTGAGGCAATGTTGCTCAGATAGAGCGCTTCTTCAACGGCTGTGTTACCACCACCGATCACGGCAACTTTCTGGTTACGGTAGAAGAAGCCGTCACAGGTTGCACAGGCCGATACGCCTTTACCTTTAAAGGCCTCTTCTGATTCCAAGCCAAGATACATTGCCGAGGCGCCGGTCGAGATGATCAAAGCATCACAAGTGTACTCGCCGCTGTCGCCTTTTAGTTGGAAAGGGCGCTGCTGCAGATTCACTTCATTAATGTGATCGAAGATAATTTCGGTTTCGAACTTTTCGGCATGCTTTTGCATACGTTCCATTAGTGCTGGGCCGGTCAGATCATCGGCATCGCCTGGCCAGTTTTCCACTTCTGTGGTGGTGGTCAATTGGCCACCTTGCTGCATACCTGTGATCAGCACAGGTTTTAAGTTTGCTCTGGCAGCATAAACAGCGGCTGTGTATCCAGCTGGGCCCGAACCCAAGATTAATAAGTTACAGTGTCTAGCTTGGCTCATCTTTTTCTCCGTGCCTTTAACGAATTGCAGCGATTGTAGGGAATTTCCCCTGAGGGGTAAAGGCAATCTTTTAGATTGTTCTAATCGAAAAAGGGAGCCATTGGCTCCCTTTGTTTACACTCTTTACTTGATTAAGCGAGTAGTACGCTAGGATCAACAAATTCGAAGTTCAGGGCTTCGGCAACTTCTTTACAGGTTACCTTGCCATGCATTACGTTCAAGCCGTTTAGCAGGTGCTTGTCTTGACGCAGTGCTTCGCGGTAGCCCAGGTCAGCCAACTTGATGATGTAAGGCAGGGTCGCGTTGTTTAGCGCGAAGGTAGAGGTACGAGCCACTGCACCTGGCATGTTAGCCACACAGTAATGTACCACTTCATCAACGATATAAGTTGGGTCTTGGTGAGTCGTTGCATGAGAAGTCTCAACACAACCACCTTGGTCGATGGCGACGTCAACGATTGCGCTGCCTGGCTTCATACGCTTGATGTGATCTTTGGTCACTAGTTTAGGTGCAGCTGCACCAGGAACCAATACGCCACCGATCACCAGGTCGGCTTCCAGTACGTGCTTTTCAATGGCGTCAGCTGTTGAGTAGATTGCCTTAACGCGGTTATCGAACTGAGCGTTAAGGCGACGCAGGGCATCGATGCTGCGATCTAGGATAACAACGTCAGCGCCCAGACCTACAGCCATTTGCGCTGCGTTAGTACCTACCATGCCGCCGCCGATAATAACGACTTTAGCTGGCTCAACACCAGGGACGCCGCCAAGCAACATACCGCGACCGCCTTTAGATTTCTCTAGGGCCATGGCACCCGCCTGGATAGACATACGGCCAGCAACTTCTGACATAGGGGCTAACAGTGGCAGACCACCGCGGGCATCGGTAACAGTTTCATAAGCGATACACACGGCACCGCTCTTAATGAGATCTTCAGTTTGTGGCAAATCTGGAGCAAGATGAAGATAAGTGAACAGCAATTGATCTTCACGCAACATGGCACGCTCGACCGCTTGAGGTTCTTTTACCTTAACAATCATTTCTGCTTTCGCAAAAACTTCAGCTGCAGTGTCTAAGATTGATGCGCCAACATCGACATAGTCTTGGTCGTTAAAACCGATCCCAACACCAGCATTTTTTTCTACAAATACTTCATGACCTTTTAGGGTCAATTCGCGGACACTTGACGGCACCATACCAACACGATATTCGTGGTTTTTGATTTCTTTAGGTACACCAATTATCATCTTCGAGCCTCAAATTGAATAAAAACCCATTTATTATGGGTTGAATTGTTATTTTATAGGTCCTGAACGTGATTGTTTCAGGGAAATCTAGTATAGTATCACTTCGGCAGTTAATGCTGCTGAACTTTTGACATACGTAGCAGTAAATGTTGTTTTAGTGATAAAGCAAGGTTAAAAATATGGTTAATAATAAAAAGAGTCCCATAAAAGACTTAGATCGGATCGATCGTAACATCCTTAACGAGTTGCAAATCGATGGCCGCATTTCCAATGTTGAGCTGTCAAAGCGTGTAGGGCTGAGCCCCACTCCCTGTTTAGAGAGAGTTAAAAGACTCGAAAAGCAAGGTTACATCAATGGATATACTGCGCTAGTAAATCCCCATTATCTTGGGGCTTCATTACTTGTGTTTGTAGAAATCACGCTAAATCGCGATACTGCAGAGGTATTTGATAAGTTTAATCGTGCTGTTCAATTGCTCGATGATATTCAAGAATGTCATTTAGTGTCTGGCGATTTCGATTATTTATTGAAGACCCGTGTTTCTGACATGTCTGCCTATCGTCGCTTGTTAGGCGAAACTCTACTTAAGTTGCCCGCTGTTTCTGATACTCGTACCTACGTCGTGATGGAAGAAGTTAAGCAGACCAACAGAGTTGCAATTAATGTAACGCTTGAGTCTTAAAAACGATTTATGTCGTCAAAAAGGAGCCTTAATGGCTCCTTTTTTTTCACCCTGAGTAGTTTTTCATCAAAGATTGCTTTTTAGTGCGCTATTGTGCTGTATAGACAGGTAAAACGCTGCATAGCGCAAATTATTTTGATATCTTAGGCTCACCTTTTTCGTTTTCGCATTGTGGGTTGTCTTTTGTCTCAGGGAAATAGCGTCAAAACACTTAGCGGTTTGCAGCGTCTGCTTGAGGGCGGGCTGATCATCTGCTGCATGATCGCCACCTATATATTGCTCGCGCTCAGTAGTTTTCATTCGTCTGATCCAGGATGGAGTCAGTCAAATTTCGAAGGTGAGATCAAAAATGTCACTGGCGCCGTCGGGGCATGGCTTGCCGATGTGCTGTTTTATTTTTTTGGCTATACCGCATATTTAATTCCAGTGATCGTCGCACTAACCGGTTGGTTGCTGTTTAAACGCATTCATCGTCTACTTGAGATAGATTATTTTTCTGTTGGTCTCAGACTGATAGGCTTTTTGTTGATCACCTTCAGTTTGGCATCTCTTGCCAGCATGAATGCCAATGACATTTATGAATTCTCTGCAGGAGGTGTTTCTGGTGATGTCATTGCCTATGCCATGCTGCCTTATTTCAATCAGTTAGGTACCACCTTACTCTTGCTTTGTTTTGTTGGCGCCGGCTTTACTTTGTTGACAGGTATCAGTTGGTTAACTGTGGTCGAGGCCGTCGGTTTTGCAACTATCTGGTGTCTTAAGCAGCTCAAACAGATCCCTGAGAAATTCTCTAGTGCTCCCGAAACGGAAGATACCAAAGGCTTTATGTCAGTGTTTGATCGTTTTAAGGAATCTCGACAGCAAAAAGCGTTAGCCCATGACGATGAGTTCGACGATGAAGATTATGATGTCGAACAGAAGGTAACTGGTGATAGCGACCAAGTTGCCAATGAAGCTAGGCGCAAAGTGAATGAGCCAAGCTTTAGCTTGCCTAAAGTGTCACTGGATAAAGAGGTAGAAGAGGATGAGGCATCGCTGAGCTTTAGCGCTCAAGATGACGATGAAAGCATAGATTTTGATGCTAAACACTCAAGCGGCGCGGTTATACCAGCCAAGCGCGCACAAGAAAAGGCAAAGATTGTCGATGGTATTGTGGTCCTGCCAGGTGGTGAAGAGGCGCAGCCTAAGAAGCCTGTCACGCCGTTGCCAGATATCTCTCTGCTCGATGTGCCTAATCGCAAGGCAAATCCGATTAGCCAGGAAGAGTTAGACCAGGTTGCGCGACTCGTTGAGCTGAAACTGGCAGACTTTAATATTGTGGCCAATGTCGTCGGTGTTTTCCCTGGTCCCGTTGTCACCCGCTTTGAGCTTGAGTTAGCGCCGGGAGTCAAGGCCTCTAAAATCACCAACTTGTCAAAAGATTTGGCGCGCTCACTGTTGGCTGAAAGTGTTCGAGTGGTCGAAGTGATCCCAGGTAAGGCCTATGTTGGGCTAGAGCTGCCTAACAAGTTCCGTGAAACCGTATTTATGCGCGATGTGTTAGGTAGTGAAGCATTTGAACACAGCCCGTCACATCTTAGTATGGTATTGGGCCAAGATATCTCGGGTGAGCCTGTTGTAGTAGATCTAGGCAAGATGCCACACCTACTGGTAGCAGGGACTACAGGCTCTGGTAAATCGGTTGGGGTTAACGTGATGATCACCAGCCTATTGTATAAGTCGGGTCCTGACGACGTTCGTTTCATTATGATCGACCCCAAGATGCTTGAATTGTCAGTCTATGAAGGGATACCTCACCTTCTTTGTGAGGTAGTGACCGACATGAAAGAGGCGGCTAACGCACTGCGTTGGTGTGTTGGCGAGATGGAGCGTCGTTATAAGCTGATGTCGGCTTTGGGAGTGCGTAATCTAAAAGGTTATAACGCCAAGATTAAAGAAGCTAAGGCTCGCGGTGAGGTGATAACTGATCCACTATGGCGCTCACAAGACAGCATGGAAGAGCAGGCGCCAGAGCTCGATAAGTTGCCATCTATCGTGGTGATTGTCGATGAATTTGCCGACATGATGATGATTGTTGGTAAGAAGGTGGAAGAGTTAATCGCCCGTATCGCCCAGAAGGCGCGCGCTGCCGGTATTCATCTTATCCTGGCGACTCAGCGTCCTTCTGTTGATGTGATCACCGGCCTAATTAAGGCAAACATTCCAACGCGCATGGCATTTCAGGTGTCATCACGCATCGATTCGCGCACCATCTTAGATCAGCAAGGGGCCGAAACCCTGCTGGGGATGGGTGATATGCTCTATTTACCACCTGGCACAAGTGTGCCAATACGTGTCCATGGCGCCTTTATCGATGACCATGAGGTACACGCTGTCGTTGCTGATTGGCATAGTCGCGGCAAGCCACAGTATATAGATGAAATTTTACAAGGTTCTGCCGAGGGCGAGCAGGTACTGCTGCCGGGTGAAGCTGCAGAAAATGATGAAGAGGTGGACGCGCTATATGATGAGGCTGTGGCTTTTGTCACTGAGACTCGCCGCGGCTCAATTTCCAGTGTTCAACGCAAGTTTAAGATAGGTTATAACCGCGCGGCACGTATCATAGAGCAGATGGAGATGCAGGGCGTGGTAAGTTCACAGGGGCATAATGGCAACCGCGAAGTCTTGGCCCCGCCACCACCTAAAGATTATTAAGCTACTTGCTTAGCGCAGGTGGCGTTTAAATTTAAAGGATTTGCAATGCTTAAATCGTTATCGACTTTAGTTTTTACTCTGCCATTAGTGGTGGCAACGTCTGTGTATGCAGATGATTCAGCATCATTGAAACAAAAGTTGGCGAATCTGGATAATCTGAAAGCCGACTTTAGCCAAGAAGTTACCGATGTCAACGACAAAGTGATTCAGCAAGGGGCGGGCACTTTTGCCTTGGCGGTACCTAATCAATTTTATTGGCACCTGACTCAGCCGGATGAATCTTTAATCGTGGCCGACGGTCAGGATGTGTGGATCTATAACCCCTTTGCTGAAGAGGTGTCAGTTGTCGATTTTAACCAGGCCATCGACGCCTCGCCAATTGCGCTGTTAGTGCATCGAGACGATGCGACCTGGCAAGCTTATCAGGTGAGCCAGAAGGATGAGTGTTATCAGATAACCCCCAAAGCGATCGACGCTAGCGTCACCCAAGTCGATATTTGCTTTACCCAAGACACACTAGAGGTGATGAAGCTTAAAGATCAACAGGGTAACTTGAGTGTCTTTTCTTTGACCAATCAGACATCTCTTGATGATGACGATGATAAGCTGTTCCAGTTTACCGTTCCCGAAGGCGTCGATATAGACGATCAACGCCTAAAGGCTCTTGACTAAGGTAGCCTGTGTCTAGTTTAACTTTCGACTTCGCGCCTGATTTTAGGCCGCTCGCAGCCAGGATGCGTCCTGAGACCCTTGAGCAATATATAGGGCAAGATCACCTATTGGGCGAAGGTAAGCCTCTGCGTCAGGCACTCGAGGCGGGTAGGGCCCACTCTATGATGTTTTGGGGGCCACCAGGCACAGGCAAAACCACCTTGGCCGAGTTGGTTGCCCATTACGCCAATGCCCATGTCGAGCGCATTTCAGCCGTCACCTCTGGGGTCAAAGAGATCCGCGCCGCCATCGAACATGCAAAAAATGTCGCCCAGTCTCGGGGGCAGAGAACCCTGCTATTTGTCGATGAAGTGCATAGATTTAATAAGAGTCAGCAAGATGCCTTCTTGCCCTTTATCGAAGATGGTACCGTCATTTTTATTGGCGCCACCACGGAAAACCCCTCGTTTGAGATCAATAACGCCTTACTCTCTCGCGCCAGAGTCTATCTGATCAAGCGCTTGCAAGATGATGAGATTATCAAGATTGTTCGCCAAGCGCTTGCTGATGAGGAGCGCGGCTTGGGTAAGCGCCAGCTGAAGATACCTGACGAGGTTGCTAAGAAGCTTGCCAGCCTGTGTGATGGAGATGCCCGTAAGGCACTTAATCTCATAGAGTTGATGAGTGACATGCTTGTCGATGGCGGCGATTTTAGTGAGCAGATGCTCATTGAGGTCGCGGGACAGCAGCTAGCCGGATTCGATAAGAATGGCGATCAGTATTACGATCTGATCTCTGCAGTGCACAAGTCGATTCGTGGCTCGGCGCCAGATGCTGCGCTTTATTGGTATTGCCGCATGCTAGAAGGGGGCTGTGACCCACTTTATGTAGCAAGACGCTTACTGGCTATTGCGTCTGAAGATATCGGCAACGCAGATCCCGTGGCCATGTCGGTCGCGGTAAACGCCTGGGAATGCTTTCACCGGGTGGGACCGGCCGAAGGAGAGCGTGCCATTGCTCAGGCAGTGGTGTATCTCGCCAGTGCCCCTAAGAGCAACGCTGTATATACCGCATTTAAGGCGGCGCGCCAATTAGCGAGAGAGACGGGCAGTCACGCGGTGCCTAATCACCTGCGCAACGCGCCCACTCAGTTAATGGCCAATATCGGTTTGGGTGAAGGTTATCGCTATGCACATGATGAGCCCAATGGGTATGCCAGCGGTGAGTGTTATTTCCCTGAGGCACTCGCTAATACGCGCTTTTATTATCCAAGCGAACATGGGTTTGAGAAGCGAATCAAAACCAAGCTGGAAACATTGGCAGAAATGGATCGCTTAAGTGAGGTTAAGCGCTATGAATAATCTCATTTTTGTGGCCTTGGGCGGGTCCATTGGAGCGGTATTTCGTTATCTTATTTCAATATTCATGATTCAGGTATTTGGCTCTTCTTTTCCTTTTGGTACACTGATGGTCAATGTGATTGGCTCCTTTTTGATGGGGGTGATCTACGCCCTTGGAGAAGCGAGTCAAGTCAGTCCTGAAATAAAAGCTTTGGTAGGTGTTGGGTTATTAGGGGCACTTACAACGTTTTCAACTTTTTCCAATGAAACTCTGTTACTGATGCAGCAGGGGGCCTGGTTGAAAGCATTTACAAATATCGCTCTGAACCTATGTCTGTGTTTATTCATGGTTTACTTAGGACAGCAGTTGGTTTTTTCTCGCATTTAACTATTAAGAAACTAAAAACATGTTAGATCCCAAATTTTTACGTACCGAATTAGAAGCGACCGCTGAGCGCCTCGCCACCCGTGGTTTTATCCTGGATGTGGATCGTCTCAGTAAATTAGAGGAAAAGCGTAAGTCACTGCAAGTGGCGACAGAAGAGCTGCAAGCGTCCCGTAATGCGATCTCCAAATCAATAGGTCAGGCTAAGGCCAAAGGTGAAGACGTTGCGCCGATCATGGCTAAGGTCGGGGATTTAGGCGCCGAGCTAAGCAGCAAGGAAGCCGAATTAAAGCAGCTGCTTGAAGAACTTAATGCCATTGCCATGAGCGTACCTAACTTGCCTGACGAATCTGTGCCTATTGGCGCCGATGAGGCTGAAAATGTTGAGATCCGCCGTTGGGGCGAGCCTAAGCAATATGACTTTGAAGTCAAAGATCACGTTGATCTGGGCGAACTGCATGCTGGTTTAGATTTCAAGAATGCCGTGAAGATCACAGGCTCACGCTTTATCGTCATGAAGGGCCAGATCGCGCGTATGCACAGAGCCCTAGCGCAATTCATGTTAGATCTGCACACCACAGAGCATGGTTATACCGAAGCCTATGTGCCGCTTCTTGTTAATGAGGACAGTCTGTTAGGTACAGGTCAGCTGCCTAAGTTTGGTGAAGATCTTTTCCACACCAAGCCAGCGACAGAAGAAGGTCAGGGCCTTAGCTTGATCCCAACTGCCGAAGTACCACTGACCAACCTAGCCCGCGATACTATTATCGATGAAGACGAGCTTCCGGTTAAGCTGACAGCGCACACGGCTTGTTTCCGCAGTGAAGCGGGTTCTTATGGCCGAGACACTCGTGGCCTGATTCGCCAGCACCAATTCGACAAAGTTGAGTTGGTTCAGCTCGTGAAGCCAGAAGACTCTATGGCGGCACTCGAAAGTCTGACTCAACACGCCGAGACCGTACTACAAAAGCTAGGCCTGCCATATCGCACCGTGGTGCTTTGTACCGGTGATATGGGCTTTGGTGCGGCGAAGACGTTCGATATCGAAGTCTGGCTACCGGCGCAAAATACTTATCGTGAGATCTCCTCTTGCAGTAACATGCAGGATTTCCAGGCTCGTCGCATGCAAGCACGTTATAAGGCTAAATCAGCTAAGAAGCCTGCACTGCTACATACCTTAAATGGCTCTGGCTTGGCGGTAGGTCGTACCTTAGTGGCAGTATTAGAAAACTACCAAAACGCCGATGGCTCGATCACTGTGCCAGAAGTGCTTCGCCCCTATATGGGCGGTTTGACCCAAATAGGTTAAGCATATAGCGAGATAGTGTGAAACATGGATAACGGTGGGCGCTATTTTCAGTGGCTGACCTATGTCGTCATTATCTGTATCTTTTTCGCAGTAATGTTTACAACATTTGGGAAAGCGATTTTGTTAGTGATGCAAAATCTCTAACGACAAAAAAAACCTTCGCCAAGGCGAAGGTTTTTTATTATGTGCTGATGTACCTTATGCTAACTATAAGGGTTAGATGCACTTAGCGGGCTTAGGCAGTCCGGCGATCTTAGTGGCCTGTTTTGCGGGGCCAATCGGAAAGAGGGTATAGAGGTATTTAGAGTTACCTTTTTCTGGGCCTAGACGCTGACCTATTGCTTTAACCAGGACACGTATCGCGGGGCTCGTCTTAAACTCCATATAGAAATCTCTCACGAAATGTACGACTTCCCAATGGGCGGGGGTCAATGTGATCCCCTCTTCAGCGGCAATGATCTCCGCTAGTGACTCATCCCAATCCGAGACATTTTTAAGGTAGCCCTGGGGATCTGTGGCGATTTGAGCATCGCCATATTGAATATAATTTACCAAGTGATCACCTTAGCATGAGTTAGTGTAAGTTCGACAAATTCTGCTTGGCTGAGTTGGCGGTAGTCACTCAGGTGCTGTTGCAACCCTCTTGCAATGACATCTTGCTCAAGTAGACATAGATTAAGCTTAGCCAGCTCGTTGCGCCATTTAGCCAGTAAAAGACTATTTACCCCATCACCAATAAGCATCACTGTATCCTGGATTTGCAGATAGCGTAGACAGGTCGCAAGAGCGTTATCCTTGGCGGCGGAGTGTTGTACGACATGCAGTATCATCAGTAAACAAAGACCTCGTCAGCTTGTGCTAATAGCGTAGCGATCTGCTCAGGCGTCTTTGTTTCGACCGGGAACGCAGCATCTTTTTCTGTTAGCGAGTAATCCTGTAAACTTTGCTGACAGGCATATACCTGCTCTATATCGTACAGAGGAAGTGCCTTAAAGGCGGCAACAAAATCTTTAGCGCCAATCACTTCCGGCGTTTGGCCGGGGAGCAAATTGAGCACGCCTTCATCAGCGAAGATAATGCTGACCTCTTGCTCGAAACTGGCGCTCAGCAGGGCAAAGTCTAATCCTTCTCGAGCCTTAGCACTGCCATGGGGCGCATGTCTAAAAATAAGCGTGATCTTTTTCATTGTGTTTCCTAGAAGCAGATCACGCGATCGGCTTGTTCAATACCTGCCACGAGTTCACCTAAACCGCCCATTTGATAGGGAGGCTCTAGGTTCCAGTGCTGAAGCTGATTTTCGGCTGATTCGCTAGCCGATAACACGCCGCGTCGTAAGGCGGCAGACACGCAGTTAACCAGCGGGACATTATGGGTTTGGGCCAATTCACGCCAAGCTTGATACAGGTTGAATTCATCAGAGGCAGGGCTCTGTAGATGGTTGGTCGACAGTACGCCATCTTGATAAAAGAAGACCTTGAGGATCTCATGGCCTGCTTCTAGGGCCGCGTTGGCAAACATTAATGCTTGGTAACTGCTGCCTTGGCCATATCCTGGCTGATTAACTTGAATAACGAGTTTGCTCATTAACCTTCACTTACATCTGTCGCGCAAACGCACTGAACTTGGACGCTATTCTATCTTCTTTTTGTAACGATCCCAAATGCCTGAATAACCGGCTGCGGCCTAGTCGAATAAAATTTATGCTGCACATAAAAAAGCCCACCGATAAAGGCGGGCTGTTTAAGTATGACTAGACTAGATTAATCGTCGTTGCCTACACCTAATAAGTGCAAAATAGCGATAAATAGGTTTAGGAAATCCAGATATAGCGAGACGGTGGCACGAATGTAATTGGTCTCGCCGCCATTAACGATACGGCTGGTATCGAAAAGGATAAAGCCTGTCATTAACAGCGCGATACCTGCGTTAAGGGCCATAAACACCACGCCACTACCGATAAAGATGTTTGCGATACCGGCAACAATGGCGATCACCAAGCCTGCTAATAGGAAGCCACGCATGAATGAAAAGTCTTTCTTAGTGGTGATGGCGTAGCCACTAAGGGTGACAAATACCACGGCCGTTAATCCTAAAGCCTGCATGATCAGCTGAGGACCATTTGCCATTCCCGCGTAGTGATTGAGCATATAGCCAAGGGACGCACCTTCCATACCTGTAAAGGCAAATACCCAGAACAGGCCTGCTGCCGTATCAGCCTTTCTCAAAGTGACGAACAGCAGAACAAGTCCACCAACTGAAAGCCCGATCGACATGAGAGGACTAATTTGTAACGCCATTGCCAGTCCCGCACAGACCGCTGAGAAGGCAAGCGTCATCGAGAGCAATAAATAGGTATTTTTAAGCAGCTTATTCACTTCTTGTGTCGAAGCATGGCTGGCATATAGTGTTTCTTGTGTCATCTTTATCTCCAGTGACAGTCACTAACTTGATGGTTTATTTGAGTCAAATAAGGCGCAGGAGTTCCTTTTCATTAACCTGATTTAACCTTTTTAAAAATCTAAATTTATCATACCTGACCCAAGGGTAAGGTGAAAGCTTTGCAATTTCGATAGTCTTAATTAAACCAATCTCTTTGCAGTTTTTCACTATCGCCTAAGTAGTCGAGTACCCAAGCCATAGCAGGCGACTGATTCGCATCGTTCCAGGCAAGGCAACATGGGCTAGGGGCTTTAGGCCTGTCGAGCTGCTTTTCTATCAGCGCACCCGCTTGAACAAAGGGGGTGGCAAAATGTTTTGGCATGTAACCAATACCTAACCCTTCGCGAAAGCAGTTTATCGCTCGGATCCAGTCAGGGACGACGAGTCGGCGCTGATTATCCAGCAGCCAAGTCAGACGCTTTGGGATCTCACGAGATGTATCTTCAAGGCAAATAGACGGGTAGATGCGTAGTTCGTCGTCGAGCAGGGGCCTGTCTATTGCCGCTAAAGGATGATGTTTACTGACGAGAAAGGTCCATTCGATGTCGCCCATATCTTTAAAGCGGTAGTCACCGCCGACCGGGATCGCCGTGGTGGCGCCAATAGCGATATCACTGCGCCCGGTTGCGATAGCTTCCCAGACGCCATTAAAGACCTCAATGCGAATAATAAGCTCGACATTATCGAAATGGCGGTAAAAGTCGGCGATTAAGTTGCTAATTTTATCGGCACGCACGATATTATCTAGCGCGATAGAAAGTGTGGGTTGCCAACCATTTGCCACTCGCTTGGTGTCATCTTTTAATGAAGCTAAGTTAGCCAGTACAGAACGCACCTGCTTAACAAAGTGCTCTCCAGCAGGGGTTAAGCTAACGCTTCTATGATGGCGTTCGAATAATATGACCCCTAGCTCTTCCTCGACTTGTTTAACGGCGTAGCTCACGGCGGAAGGGACCTTGTGAAGCTTATTGGCTGCGGCGGTAAAACTACCGACACGGGCCACCATATCTATCAATTGCATCGACTGTTCAGAAAGCATGATAACGGGTCCCTTTTTTGCTGTGAGATTATTTGAAGGCTGTAAGCAAAAATAAACGTTTCACAAGCAAATGGCAAGTCACTAGACTCAGCGACTTTCTTGGTTATTACGTGTGTGACTATGACTTTTAACAGTAAAAGCGCTAATTTGCTATTCTTTATCTACCTCGCATTATTAAGCATGCTAGGTTTTATTGCCACAGATATGTATCTTCCAGCTTTCAAAGCTATTGAAACAAGTTTTGATGCAAGTGCGACTCAGGTGGCAAGTTCGCTAACATTCTTCCTGGCTGGATTAGCCATTGGCCAATTGTTATATGGCCCGTTAGTTCAGGCTATTGGTAAGCGCATGAGTCTGGTGATAGGACTCAGCCTATTTGGTGGTGCCAGTTTAGCCATTGCTTATAGCGATAACATTGTCATCTTCAATGGGGCCAGATTTTTTCAAGCTTTGGGTGCTTGTAGCGCCTCAGTGATCTGGCAGGCGATAGTGATCGACAGATATCGCGCCAGTGAAGCTCAGCAGGTGTTTA
The DNA here is from genome assembly GCF_000773485.1 of Shewanella sp. ECSMB14101. Lineage (NCBI taxonomy): Bacteria > Pseudomonadati > Pseudomonadota > Gammaproteobacteria > Alteromonadales > Shewanellaceae > Shewanella > Shewanella sp. ECSMB14101. Next base: position 241,339 of record NZ_JSFF01000003.1, read on the forward strand.
GTAACATTATGCCACTTGTAGCCCTGTCACCCGCTCTGGCTCCAATCCTTGGTGCCTACATGTTGGAGTGGCATCAATGGCCGAGCATTTTTGTGACGCTGGGTATACTGAGTTTAGTACTCATCATCGCAACCCTTATTTGGGTTAAGCATGATACTAAGACCAGTGATGCCTCAAGCTCGCAAGAGACTAAGGTGGGTTACTTAACCATGCTTGCGAATCCAAAATATCTGGGAAATGTACTGATCTTCGGTGCCTGTTCGGCGGCATTTTTCTCCTATCTGACGCTTTGGCCTATCGTGATGGAGCAACATGGCTATGAAGCAAAGGCAATTGGTCTAAGTTTCATTCCCCAGACCATCATGTTTATCCTTGGTGGCTATTTAAGTAAGACCCTGATCCGTAAAGTTGGGCCTGAAGTTAGTCTTACTTGGATTTTACTATTGTTCGCCGTGTGTGTCGGCGGTATCGCTTTGGTGACACTTTTATGGCCAGCGCAGAGTATCTATCCGCTGCTAGCGATCTTCTCGGTAATGGCTGCTGCCAATGGCGCTTGTTATCCGATAGTGGTGAACTGTGCACTTCAGGTGTTTAAGCAGGTGTCGGCTAAGGCAGCTGGGTTACAAAACTTTTTGCAGATCAGTATCGCTTTTGGCGCCTCATCACTTGTTGCCTTGTGGGCAAGCAGTGGCGAAAAGGCAATAGGTGTCGGCATTGTGCTCAGCGCTGTAGGAGTGCTGATTGGCTATCAAGTGCGACGCTATGACAACTGGCGCGCTGTTTTTGGCGCGATTTCGACGCCAGACCCAGCTAAAATTGCGCTGCATCAGGAAAATGACAGTACAAAATGAGTGTTAGTTAGCCAAATAAACCGCGTTTGAATATTTTCGCTTTACAAGTGAAATAGGCCACTATATTATTCGCGGCGTTCGGAGAGATGGCAGAGTGGTCGAATGCACCGGTCTTGAAAACCGGCACGGGTTTATAGCCCGTCTAGGGTTCAAATCCCTATCTCTCCGCCACATTAAGAAAAAAGGCTTCCAGTAATGGAAGCCTTTTTTCGTTTACGTCATCGCCTTTGGAAAGATACTGCATCCACGTGAACTATTGCGGTAAAAAAGCCCGCTGGTTCGCGGGCTTTTATCTGGGAGTCAAACTGCCTACTTAATTTGTTTGTGGTAGCTTTTCACTTTGCTTGTCGTTGAAAAACCGGCCCATAAAAATACTCAGCAGGCGCTTCATGTCTTCAATCGCGACGTAGAGGCAAGGGATCAGCACCAAGGTCACAACCGTTGCGAACAGAACCCCGAAAGCCAGTGATACGGCCATAGGGATCACCATCTGCGCCTGCATGCTGGTTTCACTCATGATGGGCACTAAGCCGATAAAAGTGGTCAGTGAGGTGAGCAGAATGGCTCTGAATCGCCGACAACCAGCCTCGATCACTGCCTGCCTCATGGATACGCCAGCCAGACGGGCTCGATTGATGTAATCGACCATCACCAGTGAGTCGTTTACCACCACCCCTGCGGCGGCAATAATCCCAAAGAGGGAGAGGGCGCTTAGATCGATACCCAAGAGCATATGGCCAAGTACTGATCCAATGATGCCAAAAGGGATCACTGACATGATCATCATCGGCTGCACATAGGATTTAAGCGGCACCGCCAAAAGGCTGTATATAACCAGCAGCGAAATAACAAAGTTACGCATCTGGGTATTGGCACTTTCTATCTGCTCTTGAATGTTACCCGACACTTCACTCTTCACCCTAGGGTACTTACGCAGTAGGTCAGGGATAAAGTTATCGCGAATATCCTCAGCTAGTTTAAAAGGCTCAGCTTGAGCGGCATCTACAGAGGCCCAAACATTGATGGTGCGATTACCATTTTCGCGTCTGATCCCACTGACGCCTTGAGTCACCTGGATTTCCGCGACCTCTGACAGCGGTATTTCGGCGCCCTGTGGCGTCAGTATCATCACCTCGGTAACATGGGCGATAGAGTTACGCTGATCTTCTGGATAGCGCAGCATCACCTTAATCTCTTCACCGTTACGCAATATACGCTGTGCCTCGAGGCCGTAGAAACTGGCGCTGACTTGGGAGGCGATGTCTGCCAGGGTGAGCCCTAGGCTGTTAGCCAAAGGTTTTAAGCTAAACTGCACCTCTTTTGCGCTGGACTGCCTGCTGTCATTGACGTCACCCACCCCTTGTAGGGTGTTGAGTTTTACCTTGAGCTCCTTTGCGGCAGCGATGAGCTGCTGATCATCCTTACCTTCGAGGCGGAAGCTGATATCACCATCATCGCGACCACCTCCAAAGAGGTTATCTTGAATGGTAAAGGACTTAACCCCTGGGATCTGCGGCATCGCCAGGCGCCAACGTTCTGCCAGTGCAAAGGTGTCAATAGGGCGAAGCTCGGGCGTAACCAATTTAGTCATTATCTGAGCACGGGTGCGGCTCTGAAGGTCGACCTGCATATCGGCGATCATGCGCTGGCCAAACTCTTGTTCCAGCTGTTCGTCGACACCATAGAGGGCCTTTTCGATAGCGAGCGCCGCGGCCAGAGTGGCTTTTTCTGAGGCGTCCACATTCATCTCGACACTGATGCGAGGGAAGTCGTGAGGAATTTTAGGCTGACCGACATACCGCAAAATCCCCCCCTGATAGAGACCAGCACAGACAAGAATAAAGCTGATAAAGAGGGTAATAATCATGTATCGATATTTGACCGCTAAGGTCAAAGAGGGGTGATATAGACTATTAATCACAAACTGTAGTGCAGCATCTACCCGGCTCTGAAGATAATTCACGCCGCGCCTTAACAGGTTGATGGGGGTGCGTGAGCCTGCCGGTACTTGAGTTTTCTGTTTCATTCTAGCCAAGTGAGCAGGCAGAATGAGCTTAGATTCAACCAGTGAAAAGAGCAGGCAGAGGATCACCACATACCCAATTGATTGACCAAATGCCGACGAGGGGCCATCGTCTAAGGTAATAGGCAAGAAAGCCGCTATGGTGGTGAGCACGCCGAAAGTCGCCGGCATGGCAACCTTTTTCACTCCTCTTATCACATTGTCTAAGCTTTGGCCTTTTTCTTCACATTCAGTGTGGGCACTTTCGCCCATGACGATGGCGTCGTCGACCACGATCCCCAACACCAAAATGAAGGCAAATAAACTAATGACATTGATAGTCACGTCTATCATGGCCATGGGCATGAAGAGCAGGGTACCTAAGAAGCACACTGGGAGGCCCATCATTACCCAGAAGGCCAATCTAACCCGTAAGAAGAGCGCCAACATGATAAACACCAAGACAGCGCCACTCTTCATACTGTCCAGCATCAAGTTAAGACGTCCCTCCAGGTAATAAGTCATATCGACCCAGGTCTCTAGGCTAAGCCCTTGAGGCAGGCTGGCTTGTTTATTTTCAACGTACTTGTTCACCACCTTGGCGACATCTGTCATGCTCTGATCATTGGATGCACCCACAAAAAAGGTGACCGAATTTTTACCGTTAAACTTGGAGTATTGGATCCCTTCTTCAAAACCGTCGACGACATTGGCCACATCGCCGAGCAGTAACTTAGTGCCATCTTCTAGGGTGATCAGGGGAAGGTTTTCAAACTCATAGCCAACATAGGCCTGGTTTTGTACCCTGAGGCTAATATAGCCATTTTCCGCTTTAATTTGTCCTGCCGACATATTACGTGAATAGCCTCTGACAGCCTGGGCGACATCGTTAAAGGTCAGGTTGTATTCCCGCAGCTTATCTTTGCTCACTTCGATGGCGACTTCATAGTTTAATCCGCCGTAAAATTCGGTGATATTCACCAAAGGCAGCTGCATCAGCTCATCATGTATCTTCTCGCCAAACTCCTTAAGTTGCTTAGGCGGGAGATCGCCATAGAGACTAATATAGAACACCTCTTGCCTGAGCTTGATGCGCTCAACTCGAGGGCGCTCCATACCGTCTGGAAAGCTGGAGATAGAATCGATTTCAGATTTAATTTCATCGAGAACGACTTGAGGATCGTAGGAGTCTTCAATACGAAAATAGCCTGATGCAGAATTTCGATTAGAGTAGGTAATGACGCGTTTAAGTCCTTGTACTCGCTCCAATGCCTCTTCGACTTTAATGGTGATCCCTTCTTCAACCTCTTGGGGGGCAGCACCTGGATAAAAGGCGCTGAACTCAACCCAGTTGATCTCTACCTGAGGGAAGAATTGTTTTCTGATGGTATTTGCCGTTAACAGACCACCGAGTATGATGATGATCATTAGCAGGTTTGCCGCGACGCTGTTACGAGCAAACCAGGCAATAATGCCTTTATTGGTATCTGGCATTTGCCTTACTCCTTGTCGTCCATGGCAATCTGACTGGCGCTTTCATCTTCAACAGGCTGCGTTTGCTTGTCTTGGGCAAGGGCAAGCTTCATCCCTTCGATGGGATAATCTAGCGCAGAGGTGATCAAACGCATACCGTCATCCAGCCCCTCGCCAATGACCACCTGAGTGCCTTGCTGACGCACAATATCGACGGTTTTAAAGGCGAGGGTATTGTCTGGGGTTAATACTGCCACTTGATCATTAACCACTAAGTGTCTGGCAATGGTCGTCACATCTTGTGATTGTGAACCGTGGATCTGCGCCGTAATATAGCTGCCATACCGTAGTGGCTGTTTGTTATCTTTTAGGCCATAAGGGTCAACCACTTCTGCAACCAAATAGGTCATACGGCTATGGTTATCGATAACGCCTTCACTGCGAACAATCTTCCCGTTCCATTGCTGCTCTTTCCCGGCAAAATTGCCGTGCAGGGCGACTTGTGCTCCTAAGCCTTTATTGTCGAGATAACGGATCTCCTTGTCAGGAAGAGGCAGGCGGATCTCGGCTTTTTCTGTACTAAGCACTTTGCCAAGTGGGGTACCAGCCGAGACGTAAGAGCCGAGTCCGATCTTACGGCTCTCAATCAGTGCATCATAAGGCGCCTTGATCACTGTGCGCTCCAGATTTCGTGTCGCGCGCTTTAAACCTGCTTCAGACGAATTGAGTTTGGCGACTTCTTGGGCCAGTTGCGGTTTACGCAGACTTAACTCGGTAGGGGAACCATTTTCGATCCGTTTCCACTCCTCAGCGGCCACTTTGCCGAACGCTTTTTCCTGTACTAGTGTCGCTTTCGCACTGGCGACCGTTGCTTTGGCATCGATAAGGGCGGCTTCATAGTCACTCGGGTCAATTTTTGCCAGCACCTGACCTTTCTTAACAAATCCTCCCCTGACAAACGCATCTGCCAGATAGACGATTTCCCCGGTCACTTGCGAGACTAACTCTGTCTCGTATTTGGCATTGACGATACCGTATGAATTGACATTAAAGGTCATGGGTTGCTTGTCTATTATCTCAACAGCAACAACTGGGGTGTTGTCCACCGCGGGCTTCTCTTGCGGAGGTTTTTTCATCGATGCCAGTACGGCATAAGTGCCGCCGCCAAGGGTTAAAACGACGACGGGCAGAATGATCTGTTTTAGGGTAGCCACAAACACTTCCTCTTGTTGGAGCTAAGGCTTTAAATTAATTATTAAAAAGTCTATTTCAATTCGGCGAAAGAAAAACTCAAGCTAAATGTTATCGAAATGAGCGTTTTGTTAAAGCCCTTAAATGTAAACAGGTATGTAAACGCGAGGGAGAAATTGATAATTCAAGGTCATATTGCGCAGGGGAAAGTGTACATACTGATGGCCAGACTCAAGATAAGAGACGACGCATAACGTAAGTTTGGTTCGAAAGAAAGAGAGTGTGATGCCGCGTTATTGGCTAAATTACTTAGCACATTTGGGTACTCACCCGTTTGCGTATATCGAGCACTCTCTTAATAAGATTGTAGCTTGATTTAGGCTCAATTGCGCCGCTTTGAAACCGCTAAATGATACACAAGGTAAGAATCCAGCTTGACGCTAATGATCACGCTTATGCTAGCGAGATTCATACCGGGATCGATTAAGTTAGGCTAGGTTATAACCCGTGTAGGGCTTTTTGTGTCATCGACTCGCTAAAACCATGACGTTTACTGTGCTGAGGCTGCCATCCTGTGAGAAAACGCTCAAAATCGGCCCACGCTAATGGCAGCAACTCTTGCCATTCCTTAGTCAGCGCCGCAACCTCCTGTGCCGGCAGGCGGCGACGTAATTGTCTGCTTAAACAGCTAAAATAGTGAGTGACGGCTGCTTGATATTGTAAGCTAAGTTGTTGTTCATCTAAGCAGCTACCCAATAGGTAGATGAGATCTTTTACACCAACCCCACCACCCACGTACTGAAAGTCTAATGCTGCAACCCCAATAACACCCATTTCATCAAGGTTTGGGTGAAAGCAAAAGTTAGCGACTTTAGCATCGCCATGTACCAATGTTTGATAGCTCGCATCATTGAGCCTGGCGTCGATCACCCCGGCTGCTTCCTTCAGGGCACAATTTTCCATGGCTTCAAGCTCTTCTGGGCGAGTAGCAAGATGCCAATAGGTACCGATTGGCCATAAGCCCTTGGTATATTCTGTTTTCGTGTTGCTGTTTTTGGGCATCCTATGGGCAAACAGCCCATGAAAGATAGCAAGCCACTCAATAGTGGCAAACAATCTTGTTTTATCAAGATGATGGCGGCGCTCTGTAAAGCCCTGGGCATCCAGATCGCTTAGAACCAGCAATATTTCTTGCGACGCATCGTCTTGATGAGCCGCTAACAGTCGAGGTAGATTCAATTCGGGTAAGCAACGCTGTGCCCATTGTTGATACCAGTTAAGTTCAACCTGGTATGAGGTCATCTTGCGCTGATGTGAGAGCTTGCTGTTCCAATGATAGGGATGCTTACCAGATAAAGGCGGCGAGATATGCTTAACGATTACGCTCTGGGGGCCTTGCTGCGTTTGCATTAGGTAGCGGGCGATTTCGCCATAACCACTCCATAACGTCTGCAGATGGGCACTTTTTTCAACACTAACGAGATCGAACTCTTCACATAGAAATTGATCGATATTCAAAAATCTTTGTCCTTTGGTGCGAGACCAGATAGTGAAATTACTGTCATTAAGATGTCGTTATTGTCGCAGACAATAGGAGAAGGTAAAAGCTGATAAAGCAATGGCATTTCTCTTTTTATTTGTAAGCTAGGGTTGATGAATCAGTTGGGCAGAGTCGTGCGCCTTAGGTTATGATCTATTTAGTGAATCTTTGAGCATCAATTGAGCGGTTTAGGAGGCGTTATGACAAAGCATGTAGTGATCACCGGCGCGAATAGAGGGATCGGGCTTGGCTTCGTGCGCCACTATTTATCACAAGGTGATAAGGTTAGCGCCTGTTGTCGTCAGCCATCTCAGGCCTCGGCGTTGATCCAGCTGGCAGAGATCTATGGCAACTTAAATATCTTGCAACTCGATGTGACCGATGACGCTTCGGTGAAGGCATTACCTCAACACCTTAACGACCACACCATAGATATCTTAATCAACAACGCTGGCTACTATGGTCCGAAGGGAGAGGGGTTTGGCCAGTTACACAGCGCCGAATGGCAAAAGGTGTTAGCGATTAATACTATTGCGCCTCTCATGGTAACGCAGATCTGTTATCCAATGATTCAAAAGGCGACAGATGCCAAGGTGGTATTTATCTCTTCTAAGATGGGAAGCATGGGGGATAATCAAAGTGGTGGAAGTTACCTCTATCGTTCATCTAAGGCGGGCTTGAATGCCGCAGTGAAAAGTTTAGCGATCGATCTGAGTTCAGAAGATATCTACTGCGCCATTTTTCATCCAGGTTGGGTACAAACCGAGATGGGGGGGCCCAATGCGTTGCTGACTGTCACGGAGGCTGTTGAGCAGATGACCCAGTGTATCGAAAAGCTCGACAGTGAGTCGTCTGGCAAATTCCTCAACTATGATGGCCAGGTTATCCCCTGGTAACTTTTATTTGAGAGGAAAGGCGGCAGAAATACATTCTCTCACCGTAAAGCGATATCGGTACTTAGCCTGTTCGTCAGGGACAACTTCAAGGATCTCGTAATCATTTAGCTCGACGACGTTGGCCTCGTCCCGCTTTTCGCATCGGGAGCGACCATCCGCTTCCAGATGATAAGCAAATTGTGCAATAAGCTGACGTATCTCCTGCTGATAGGCGAGTCGCACCTTGGCATACTCTTGTGCCAGTGACTCTGGCTCATCCTCTTCTTTCTTTACAGCATTACTTTGCTGTTCGAGATTCGTTTCCATAAAAGGGGATGCCGTTGACGGGGTGGGCGTATCAGCCTTTTCTTCTTTTAGCCTAGCTTCAGTGAGTTCTGGTTGTTGGGAAAGCGTTTTTGATGTGCCCATGGTAACGGTATTTTCGATTTTCTTTATGTCGCTAAACGCGGTTTCCACTTGTTCCTCGACATTTCCGATAAGCAAGATCAAGTGATATAACAAGACAAAAGAGAGGACAAATCTAACTAATAGGGTGGTAAATCTATAGTGACTGTTCGCCGTAAGGGAAAACAGCTTAATACCTATAGGTTTAAGGAGGAGCGCAATAAAGAGATATAAAGGCATAATGATCTGCGCAAACAACAGGCCTACGGCGCTGATCCCCAGCACCCATGCGGGGAGTAACAATAAGATAGCGAAGTTATGGGTATAGTTAAAATGGGTTGCGGGCACCCCCACCACCTCATTAACAATCGCGCCAGCCATGGCCAGAGCATAATTGGCCACTATGGCGTAAAACAACAGTAAAATTGCCTTACCCGCTAATGAGTGCCATACCCTTTCAAAAACAGGCCAAAACTCTAAGGTAAGGGCTATGGTAGTAATAATGGCGACTAAACCCAAACTGTCACTCGCCAGCAACAGGGCGGCGAGTAGATATAGGCGTTGAGGAAGCGTTAAGCGTTGCCATGTCGCTTTAATGCTAAGTACAAAAGATTTAGGCATCATGACGAGTCTGGTTATTTTGTTTTCCAGGCCCGGTTTAAAATTTTCGAGGTTCACCCAGTGACTCCATGATTGTCTGGGACTGCTTAATAAATATTCGCTTAATCCCTTCCTTACTTCATATAGACGTTTTTATGTTACCTTGAGGTTAAATCTAGGTAAACAAAAGAGTGTGTAAGTGGATGAATAACCAAGTAGAAATAAGGCCGTTGCAACTTGAAGATTTTGCCAGTGTGATTGCACTGGGTAACTTGGTACATGGCGATGGGTATCTCGATGAAGAGTTACTTGGCGAGATCCAACAAAAAGGTTGTAAGGCGGGGCTTAATGCTAACTTTGTCGCCTATCTGGATGGTGATTTAGTTGGGTTTCGGCTGACCTATGCCGCGGGCAACTGGCAGATTGATCCATGGTGTACACCGGGTCTATGGGGTATTCCTGTGGAACGCTGTTGTTATTTTAAATGCAATACGGTAGCGGAGCAGGCCAGGGGATTGGGTATAGGTAAAGCGCTATTAGAAAGATCCATTCAAGCCTGTAAGGCGCAAGGGGCATTAGCCGGAGTCAGTCACCTGTGGCAACAAAGCCCGGATAACTCTGCCGTGGGGTATTTTTCTAGCGCAGGAGGACAATTAATTAAGGAACACCCTGACCGCTGGAATAACAACCCCGATCATCCCGACTATGTTTGTGTTTTGTGCGGCAAGGACTGCCATTGTGTCGCGTGCGAAATGTTACTCACCTTTTAAGGCTAGCGTGTAACGTTTGAACCCTGTTATCTTGCTTAGGGCAAGTTGCCCAGATGAATAAAATCTATGTCATACGATCCATTGCTTTCCCAATATCCCGATGCCCAGCCTTGGCCAGATACCTACTGGGCTTCTAGAGTAAGTAAACCCAAGTTGCTCTCACCTCTTGCCCGCCGAGAACACACAGATGTGGCCATTATCGGTGGTGGCTATACCGGGCTATTAACTGCTTATTATCTCGCTACAGAATTTAATATTCAGGCTACTGTGCTTGAAGCTAATCAGATAGGTTTTGGTGCCAGTGGCCGTAATGCCGGTTTCGTTCTTAAAGGCTCTGGGCGTATGGGGTATGGAGAGATGGCAAGAAAATGGGGGCTCGAAACCACTAAAGGGATCTATCGAGAATTTTCCCAAGCTGTCGAGCGGGTAGAACAGCTTATTGAAAGCCACAAAATAGCCTGCGATCGTCAGCCCAAAGGTTATCTTAAAATTGCCCATAACGGCGCCGCTTATAAGACGTTAAAAGGTGCTGCAGATTTTATTGCCGAGCATCTAGGTGATGACGCGCAGTTTCTCAGTGCAGAGGAACTCAAACGTGATTATATGGACAATCATCAGGCGTTTGGCGCATTACGACTACAAGATGGCTTTGGGGTGAATCCATTAAAGCTCTGTCTCGGTTATAAGCAGGCGCTTCAATCGCTAGGGGTCTCCCTGTATGAGTCGAGTTGTGTCAAACTTTGGCTTAAAGAGGGGACTCATCATAGGTTGGTAACAGATAAGGGAGAGTTGATTGCTAAACAAGTGATTAGTGCCGGTAATGCCTATACGCCGAAAACCTTTAATTCAGCCATCGATAATCGTTACCTACCCATTTTAAGCAATATCATAGTGACAGCTCCTTTGAGTGAAGCTCAGTTGCTGCAAACAGGTCTAAAGACACATCAGGTCACTATGGATACCCGTCGGCTCAAATACTACTACCGTCTGCTTGATGATAATCGATTGTTGTTTGGCGGCAGAGGAGCGATAAGCGGTAAAGATGCTAGCGACCCGCGTTACGGCGAAAGGTTAAAGCGTGCCATGTGTGATTGCTTTCCCTCACTGGCAGATATCGACATTACCCATAACTGGACGGGTTGGATTGCTGCCGCAATGGATGATATGCCTCATGTGTTTAGTGCTAAAGGGTATGGCTATAGCCTGGGATATTGCGGCGCCGGTGTCGCGTTTTCGGCCCAAGCAGCATTTCGACTTGCACAGCGCATTGCGGGACAAGCTTTACCTGAGCTACCACTTTATCAAACACCCTTGCCAACCTTTCCTTTTGCACGCCTAAGGCGCTTAGGGCAAAGAGGTTATTATCAATATGCCTGGTTAAGAGACAGGTACTTTTAGCGGACCAAATTTGGTAAGATAGCGAGTTCACACGCAAAGCCGATGTGATGTTCTATAATTTTCTACTGTTGTTTTTTTCATCAGGCTAAGGCTCATCGTTAAAGGTTATCCGTTATGAAACATGTTGTAGATAAGATGCTCGATAAACATCAGAACTTGGTGCATTCAGAGGGCGTAAAAATTTTATCCCATACCCAAAGAGAAATAGATGAATGGGTACAACATACGGTAACCATAGAAGGCTGTGACGCACCTTTTAAATTTAAGCGTACAAAGAAATATCGTAGCTTACAGGGACAGAAGGTTAATATGACCTATTATCCCGAGACAGAAACGGTAGCTGGGTTTGATTTCGAAATCATGAAAGTGGTTCGTATTAAACGTTTTTAAGCTGATTTTACCGCTTAGCTACACAGTTCTGCTTGATAGTACTGACTTTGGCTGTTTGCGTAAGGCGTTGTTCAGTTTACCCTCCATATAATAGTGATATCCAATTAGCTTACAGGCTCAATGAGGTTCACTATGCAATCCAATGCTACAAATAGATGCGACCCTGCGCCGCGTCAAATTCAACCTGTACAGGCAGATGGCCTATACGCAGTTCATAGCCGCGCCTTTTTTATTAAGCGTTTAATTAAGAGTGATTGCCAGCGCGTCACGTCGTGCTTAGCTGAGCACTATTTAATGCCCGTTGCCGTCAATACTAAGCATTTATTAGCTTATAAGCACAGGTTACTCGAGCTCTACCGCTACGTGCTTTCTTCTGAACTCACAGAGGTCGAGCGTCAGATCTTGCTGGGCTATCTTACCCATTCGGTCGATAGCCTAGATGATGCTATGGCACGTACTGTTTGATAATGCGGTAGGATCAAAAAAGGAGCCCTTAGGCTCCTTTTTTTAGTTGGTCGCTTTTTACTTAGCTGTCATCAATGCCACGGCATTGTCTAGCATACGATTACTGAAGCCCCATTCGTTATCGTACCACGCCATGACTTTAACCAGACGGCCATTTACACGAGTCTGTGTAGCGTCAAAGTTAGAAGAGAATGGATTGTGGTTAAAGTCGATAGAAACCAAAGGTTCTTTGTTTACTGCCAGCACTTCGCTCATTGGCGCAACGCTTGCAGCCTTCTCGATGATGGCGTTGATCTCTTCTACGCTGGTGTCGCGAGCGGCGATGAAGGATAAATCCACCAATGATACGTTAACCGTTGGTACACGAACCGCCATACCGTCAAACTTACCGGCCAACTCTGGTACAACTAATCCTACTGCGGCGGCAGCGCCTGTCTTGGTTGGGATCATAGACATAGCAGCGGCACGAGCACGGCGTAGATCGGTATGATAAACGTCTGACAAACGTTGGTCATTGGTATAAGCGTGGATAGTGGTCATCAGACCTGACTCGATACCAATTGCATCATTTAACGGCTTAGCGAAAGGGGCCAAACAGTTAGTGGTACATGAGGCGTTAGAGATCACAGTCATATCAGCGGTGATCACTTCGTTGTTAACACCGTAAACCACAGTCGCATCAACGTTTTTACCTGGAGCTGAGATAATCACTTTTTTAGCGCCAGCATTTAGGTGAGGTTGAACCGCTTCTTTAGAAGTGAATATACCAGTACATTCAAACACCACATCTACATTTAGCTCAGCCCAAGGCAGTTTTGCCGGGTCGCGCTCTGAGAAGGTTTGAATTTTGTCTTCGTTGACATAGATAGCTTCATCATCATGTTCAACTTTAGCGTTGAAACGACCATGAACTGAATCGTACTTGGTTAGGTGTGCATTAATAGAAGCGTCACCCAAGTCGTTGATGGCAACGATTTGAATTGGGTATTGCTTGTCGCTTTCATAAAGCGCGCGAAGTACGTTTCTACCGATACGGCCATAACCGTTAATTGCTACGCGGATAGTCATCTCATATCCCTCAGGTAAATGTATAAAAATATCTGGTAGTAAAATTACCAAATTGACAGCTATCGTCAAGCAATATCGGGATTTATCGGTAAGTTAGCTTAACAATTTTGCTGTTTTCTTTACAAAGATCAGGTTTTCTACAAAAAAAGGGGCCATTTCTGTAAAAAAAATACTAGTGGCAAACATTTTGCCGGGGCGGAAACCACTGCCTTATTAAGACGAGCTGTTCAATTGTGCCCGAATATCACTAGAAGCGTAGTCACCCTTTTGCAGATGTTCCACTAGGTTTTCTGCTTGTTGGTCTAAAAAGATGGCCACTTGTTGATCGCCGTTAATCAATGCATTCATTTTGGCATTGGACGCCGTGTTGCGCGTCATCAATACGTTGGCTTTTGAAAAGAGATAGGTTTTTTCGAAGTCATTTTGCTGGTGGTAGATGCTGGCTAGCCCTAACAGCCAGTCAGGATTAAAACCTTCTGGTGTTGTGCGATCTAATAGTTGAAGATAGAGCGCCTTAGCTTTATTGAGATCGGACTTTTGATAGTAGGAAGCAAGACTGGCCAGAATGTCTAAATCATCAATAGCTCCGGCTTGTTGCGCTTTAATGACTCTCGATAGCGCGGCCTGATCGTTTAAACGTAGCCAGTGGTAATAGGAGAGATAGATATCGGGATCGTCTTTAGTGCTTTCTCGCAGCTGCGCCAGGTTCTGGGCACTAATACCAAAGGCTCGCACCCTGTCGTTGGTGCGTTCGGGATGCAAGATATGTTGAACACCGGCTGCCAACTCTATGCACTTATTGTAGTTCTCAAGATGAATTAGGTGCTGGTATATCTGCTTACCTGTGGGGGGAGGGGTGTTTTTCAGGGCGTAGCGCTTCTGAATTAAGTCGGCTTTTTCGTATCGGCACCAGCTATCACGATGCAGGTCATCACAAAGCTCAGGATTATTTTTACAAATCGTGGCGGTATTAACACCATTATCGCAGCCAAATAGGCCAAAAATCGCTAAAATCGACAATAATGGTGTAATGATTACAAAATTTTTCCTCAAACGCATATCCTCACAGGATTTTATCTAATAATATTACATAGTTAGAGAAAATATCTTACTAGATCGTAAGCCGACTTTTCATTACAATGGCGCCGACCAATAACGGGATTGACGCCCGATAATAATAGAGTATTGGTCTTTTCTTTTTGTTACTCAAACATTTCTACAATAAATCTAGTAGAAAGTGAGATAAAGGATCTGTAAATGACCGCTGATAAACACCTACAAAGTTGGCAAGAACGTTTTGAAATGGCTGAGGCAATGCAGCCTCTACTGGGTAAGTTATACCGTAACCAAGGTGTAGAAGTCGTTCTATACGGTAAGCCACTTCTTAATGCTTCCACTATCGAGATCATTAAGTCACACCGTTTAGTACGTCGTCATGTGGGTGACAAACTCAGATTACGTGAAAGTTTTCCTTTCGTTGAAGCGCTTAGCAAGCTTGCGGTGAAGCAATGTAAAGTGGATATCGGTAAATTAGCGGTTAATTACTGGCGTGAGCACAAAGATGCTAGCCAAATCGAAGCTTACATGAGCCACGAGCTAGCGTCTGCAATTGACCATGAAGACAACCAAGAAGCTCGCGATGTCGTACTATACGGTTTTGGTCGTATCGGCCGTCTACTCGCGCGCCTGCTAATCGAAAGAACAGGTGTTAGCAACAAACTGCGTCTGCGCGCTATCGTGTTGCGCGGTGGTCGTAAGGGCGATCTTGAAAAGCGTGCCAGCCTGCTGCGTCGTGATTCAGTACATGGTCCATTTAATGGTTCAGTTGAGGTCGACGAAGAGAACAACGCAATCATCGCAAACGGCACCTATATTCAGGTCATCTATGCTAACTCGCCAGATGAAGTCGACTATACCCGTTATGGTATTAATGATGCGTTGGTGGTTGATAACACTGGTATCTGGAAAGATGAAGATGGCCTAGGTTTACACCTGAAATCTAAGGGTGCTGCTAAGGTACTGCTAACTGCTCCGGCTAAAGGTGCGATTAAGAATATCGTTTACGGTGTTAACGAAAACGATATTTTGGATGAAGATACTATCGTTTCGGCCGCAAGCTGTACGACTAACGCGATCACTCCAGTGCTTAAGGCGATTAACGATAAATACGGAATCGTCAATGGTCACGTGGAAACCATCCACTCTTACACCAACGATCAGAACCTGATTGATAACTATCATAAGGCTGACCGTCGTGGTCGTAGCGCACCGCTAAACATGGTGATCACAGAAACTGGTGCCGCTAAAGCTGTGGCTAAAGCGCTTCCTGTATTGGCGGGTAAGTTAACCGGTAATGCGATTCGCGTACCGACGCCAAACGTTTCTATGGCGATCATTAGCCTTAACCTTAATGGCGAAACCAGCAAAGACGATATCAACGAATACCTACGCAATGTCGCGTTAAGCTCTGAACTTCAAAACCAGGTTGATTTTACCGAGTCGACCGAAATTGTTTCTTCGGACCTTGTTGGTTCTCGTTATGCGGGTGTCGTTGATTCTCAAGCGACTATTGCTGATGGTAATCGCGCTATTCTTTATGTTTGGTATGACAACGAATTTGGCTATAGCTGCCAGGTCGTTGGTGTAATGCAGAAGATGTTAGGACTTAACTATCAGTCTCTGCCAGCCGCTTAAATTTAAGTGCTTATAGAAATACCCTGGCTTAGCCCAGGGTATTTTTTTATCAATAACATAATGAATCTGCTTAACAAAAAAACACTCAGGTGATTATTGCAGCAAACGATGCGACAAAGGCCATTAATCTCTTAAATTTGCGTTGACTCTTTTTGTTAAATCGGTAGAATTCCTTTCCGCAGTCAGGGGAAAGTACACTAGTAATCACTTGATTGTCTAAAGCGTTTCAGTTGCGACATTAGCTCAGTTGGTAGAGCGATACCTTGCCAAGGTATAGGTCATCGGTTCGAACCCGATATGTCGCTCCAAATTTGCGTACTTACCGCAAATCGCTTCAAATAAGGCGCGATGGCAGAATGGCTATGCTGCGGATTGCAAATCCGTCGATCTCGGTTCGACTCCGGGTCGCGCCTCCACCTTTAGTTTTAACGTTAACTTACGGTAAAACACACTATGCCCGAGTGGTGGAATCGGTAGACACAAGGGATTTAAAATCCCTCGCTGGTAACAGCGTGCCAGTTCAAGTCTGGCCTCGGGTACCATCAATTGATGACAAAAAAGCCTCACTTAGTGAGGCTTTTTTGTATCCAAAATATGTTCGATTCTTAATGTTTCACACATCGCACCTTATAGATCTCTCCTTATTAATTCGCGAGTTTACACTATGATGTGACGCCGATCTCATATTGTCGATTGTATTGTAAATCGGTAAATATTCTAATAATTCACTAAACTAATAGGGCATTTTGCTATAAATATTATATTAATCCATAGGCGTTAAGAAAAATGTTGATATTGAAAAATATCCGCTATGAAGGGGCTTAAGACAATGGTATAACTAGCCGGAACCCTTCATATGATTACGTTTAGGAACACCATCATGATTTTTAACCAGGTAGTACTGGCTCCCGCAGATCCCATTCTTGGTCTTACAGATGCTTTTAAGGCCGATCCTCGCGCAGATAAGGTTAATTTAGGTGTTGGTATTTATAAAGATGAATCAGGCCAAACCCCGATATTAAAATCCGTAAAATTAGCGGAGCAGAAGCTACTCGAAACAGAAACCAGTAAAAGTTATCTGGGTATCGATGGTGTTGGCGCCTATAATCAGGCTGTACAGGGACTCTTATTTGGTAGTGATCATCAAGTCTTGCTTCAAAAAAGAGCGGTTACTGCCCAGGCGCCCGGCGGAACAGGCTCGCTTCGTGTCGCCGCCGAGTTTGTGGTTAGAAACACCTCAGCTCGTACCATCTGGGTCAGTAATCCGACGTGGGCAAACCACAACAATATTTTCCAATCTGCAGGGCTCTCGGTAAAACAATATGGCTACTATGATGCCGAGCGTCATGACATCGATTTTGATGCCATGCTCACTAGCCTTGAGCAGGCCAGTAGCGGTGATTTGCTGTTATTGCATGGATGCTGTCATAACCCAACAGGGATTGACCTTAATATCAGTCAATGGGAAGTGATCGCCCAGCTATGTGTTGATAAGGGGTTAGTGCCTTTATTTGATTTTGCCTATCAAGGATTTGGTGCAGGGGTGGAAGAGGACGCTCAGGGCCTGCGACTTGTCGCCAGTAAGGTACCTGAACTCTTGGTTGCTAACTCATTTTCGAAAAACTTTGGTCTCTATAACGAGCGTATAGGCGCAGTAACCTTGGTTGGCCAAGATGAAGAGATGGCTAAGCGCGCCTTCAGCCAGATTAAGAGTACGATACGCAGTAGCTATTCAAACCCACCTGCCCATGGTGCCTTGATTGTCGCGACTATTCTTGGTGATGCAGATTTACGCCAGTTATGGGAGGAAGAGCTAACCCAAATGCGCGAACGTATCGCCGAGATGCGTGTGCTTTTCGTTGAAACCCTGGCTAAACAAGGTGTTCAGCAAGACTTTAGCTTCATCTCGTCGCAAAACGGCATGTTTAGCTTCTCTGGCCTAAACAAAGATCAGGTTGCACGTCTTAAAGAGGAGTTTGGTGTTTATATCGTTGGTTCTGGCCGCATAAGTGTTGCAGGTATGACAAGGACCAATATGGATACCATTTGCAGTGCGATAGCTAAAGTGCTCTAGTTTAAACAACTGTATTAATAGAAAAGCCACAAAATGAGATTGTGGCTTTTTTATGCCTAAGTACTGCTATTCCTATACCTTGGCATTTAGGGCGGTATTTTATGCCAGTGCGCCGAGTCGCTCTGGTTCGACTATCAGTGATAGGGCATCAGCCAGAGCTTGCCTGTCGTGGAGTGCCTGATGGTGCCGACTGCGCAGCGGATAATAGGTAGTAATGCCCTTGCTGAGATACTTATCGCCGTGACAAAGCACATGATCCACTGATTTATTGCCTAACACTTGCTTAAACCAAGTAAGGCGCTGCTCTAAGCTAAAGTTTGCTGCAGCAGACGGTTCTTGGGTGAGATTGTCGATAAGAATAACTTTGGCGTTGGAGGCATGCAGAGACCGGCTCAGTCTAGGAAGTAGTAGAGGTGGCATTATACTGGTGAGAAAACTGCCTGGTCCCAGGATGATCAGATCGGCATGTTTGACTGCCTCGCAGGCTTCCGGAGTAGCATCCACCATAGGTTCGAGTGAAAGTGCTATGGGCGCTTCACCGCTTTGGTCGACTTCAACTTCACCGAATATCCGTGTTCCAGAAGACTGAATCGCCACTAGGTGTGTGGGTTGCTCTGACATTGGAATAACCTTGGTCTCGATATTGAGTAGGCCACGGATAAGATTAACGGCATCTAAGGGACGCACACAGAGATCGTCAAGTGCCATTAGCACCAGATTTCCCAAGTTATGATTGGCCAGCTCACTACTGCCACCAAAGCGGTATTCAAACAGTTGTGAGCCCAGTGACGGACGGCTAGCAAGTTGTGACAGGCAATTACGCAGATCGCCCCAAGCTATACATTCTTGTTGTTCACGTAAACGTCCCGTTGAACCACCATTATCTGTAGTCGCTACTATGCCGGTGAGTTTAGGGCCAAGAAAAGAGAGTGATGATAAAACTCGGCCCAATCCATGGCCGCCACCTATAGCGACTACATTATGAAATTGGTTGATAGCACTATCGCGCATTTGGGTTGTTCCTTCCTGAATCCCCATTCTATCTCTCAGCATTATAACCCAATCCCTCCATGGGTATAGCGGTTTTGTTCATGCCTTAGATAACATATAATGCCGACCAAGAGTATTTGTCGAGAGAGAAGAATTTGAGAACAGGTCACATCAATAAGTTGATATTATCTCTAGGTATTGTGGCACTCGCTGTTTTGGCAGTGAAGTTGTTTCTGATTGAGGGAAAACAGGATGACTCTCAGGAACCAGGCACAATACAGAAGAATCGGAGTCAGTATAGTGCTATACCCGATTTTCAGGCGATCTCCGATGTGTCGCAAAAAAAACAGGCCTTTTTCGATTTTCTACGACCCGCCATTCGTCATCATAATGCGGTCATTAGTGACGAACGCAAATTTTTACTGCAATCCAGACAGCACCTACAGAACAGTCAGCCACTGTCTGAGGCGGAAGATTATCGTATTCTTCAGTTGGCTAGTAAGTATCAATATTCGATGCGCAGCGCCACTCTTAACACCCTGGATGAGCTATTAAAGCGTGTCGATACCCTTCCCGAAGATCTGGTGTTGATCCAGGCGGCTAACGAGACAGGATGGGGGAGTAGTCGCTTTGCTAGAGAGGGCATGAACTTTTTCGGTCAGTGGTGTTTTAAGAAGGGCTGTGGATTGGTGCCACAATCGCGTAGTGAAGGGCTTAGTCATGAAGTAGCGGTGTTTAAGAGCGTCGAAGATTCTGTTGGATCGTATATGCGTAATCTTAATTCCAACGCGGCTTATTCGTTATTAAGATCCATTCGAGCCGATCTACGCGCTCAAAATCAACCCGTTAGCGCAGAGAAGTTGGTTTATGGGCTAATGAACTATTCTGAGCGTCAGGAAGCCTATATCGAAGAGCTACTTGACATGTTACGTCATAATAATCAATTTTTGGTGGAAAATCATGAAGAAAGGCCTGCTGTTTAGTTGCTTGGTATTGGCAACCAGTGTTGTTCAGGCAACGCCCATTTCGTTAGAATACCAGGGCTTCTATCAAAGAATGAAGCAGATGAATAAGGGGAATTATTCGCTAATTGATATCGCATTTTCGGTACCTAAAGCGAACGGTTGCTTGATAGAGCAGGGTTCGATCACCACCGAGAAGCGTCATTATCCTTTGACCATCTCGGCAGATCAACGCCTCTATATTCCCTTTGACGAGACATTAAAGTCAGAGCGTGCCTTGATCAATCTACAGATGAAAAATGACGTTACCCGATGTGGCGTAGCGATGCAGATAAGGGCTAAATCGCCTAGCGAACACTATTCACAACCAGCGTTGAATGAGTTGGCTACCCAGATGAATGAGCTGCTTAAGCAGATGCAGGGATTTCCAATGAAATATTTCGCCAATGATATTGCAGGGCTAAGTATTGAATTTGCAGGCGAAGCCAAGGTGACGCTCGATGATAAGGTAGAGACGGTAAACGGAAATTATCGTTTATCCAGCGATTCAATAGCATCACTTGAGAGCCTCTCGTTTAGCGAAGTGCCTAAGGTGATCAGCCCTTGGGTCACTGAGTAATCCTTGTGTTTGAATAGTCAGTGTATTGTAAAAAGCCCTCATAACGAGGGCTTTTTACATTTAGCAACTGCTAGGGAACATAGGTGCTGACTACGTCAATTTTTAATGCGTCGCTACTGCGTTTTGCTGCATCCAAATCGATATGACCGCTGTTGGCCAGATCCAGGAAGTCAAACGCAGGGAGATCAGACTCTGCCACATCACCTTTCATCGGCGCGTTGGGATCTTGCTTTAGAGAGACAAAATCGAACTGGTCTCTATCCACACCTTGGGATGGGCTGGTGTTTTGCATGGCAGTAAAGATAGTCTCGATACGGCCGGGGAACTGCTTGTCCCAACTCTTAAGCATCTCTTTGACGGCAGCGCGCTTAAGGTTTTCCTGCGAACCGCACAGGTTACAGGGAATGATAGGAAATGCCTTTAGCTCGGCATATTCGGCAATATCCTTTTCACGGCTGTAGGCGAGGGGACGGATCACTACGTTGGCACCATCGTCTGACAGTAGCTTAGGCGGCATCGCCTTGAGCTTTCCTGCATAAAACATGTTGAGGAACATGGTTTCAATAATATCGTCTCTATGATGACCAAGTGCTATCTTAGTGGCGCCTAATTTCTGTGCGAAACCATAGAGGGTGCCGCGGCGCAAACGACTGCATAGTGAACAGGTAGTCTTACCCTCTGGGATCTTATCCTTGACGATAGAATAGGTATCCTTTTCCAGAATATGATAAGGCACTTTCAGACTGTCTAGGTAGGCCGGTAAAATGTCTTCGGGAAAGCCGGGTTGCTTTTGATCCAGGTTGACAGCCACGAGATTAAACTTGATTGGCGCTCTAAGCTGAAGATTAATCAAGATATCCAGCATGGCGTAGCTGTCCTTTCCGCCGGAAAGACAGCACATGACGGTATCTCCCTCCTCTATCATGTTGTAATCGGCAATGGCACTGCCGACTTCGCGGCGCAAGCGCTTTTGAAGTTTGTTGAGCCGAGTTAACTGCTTTTTCGAGAGGGTTTCTTCAGACATAATAAAAAACGCGCCTAGTATCGTAAAATTCTGGGCGCGTAGTATAGCGTAAACATCAGGGCTAAAGAAAGATAGCCCGGAGGATCAATCCGCTTCGAGTGGCGACTTATAACCGTCTGGTTTGATGGCTAACAGATCGCAGTTGATGCTGTCTATCACATGCTCTGCGGTATTGCCGATAAGGGCAGCTGAAAAACCGGTACGACCGACAGTACCCAAAATGACCAATTCAGCGTCAAGTTGCTCGGCAAGTTCAGGGATCACATCTTCAGGCAAGCCCTCTTTGATATGACAAAAATCGCTGGAGATACCGTAATTGTTGGCGAGATAGCAAACACGTTGCTCGTGCTGCATGCGAATAGTTTCGCTATAGGTATGGGCGTCAAAATCGGGAAGTTCAATTGCTAGGTTTACAGGTGTACCAGGATAACCGTTGACAAGGTGAACTTGAGCGTCAAACTTCTTCGCCAGATCTATCGCATGTTCGATAATCTTGCCATTTAGGGTTTGGTGATCGTCATCTTCAGATGCCACGTTGATCGCGCATAAAATTTTACCCGCGACTGGCCAGTCATGTTCTTTCACCAAGAGGACTGGGACAGGGGCTTTACGCATTAAATGCCAGTCTGTTGGCGTAAAGATCACCGACTTGAGTTTATCATGTTCATGAGTGCCCTTAACGATGAGGTCATAACCGCCTGCAATAGCGTGCAAGATGATGCTTTCAAAGGGGCGGTTATGCCAGATCACTTCGCTGTCTATCGTCACACCGCTTTCTTTGTAATTGACGAGAATATCATCTAGCCAAGCACGGCGCTGCGCAATGACACCTTGACGCATCGCTTCACGTTCATGACCCGAAAGAATCGAAGTCATTTCGTAGGAAAAATCAAAAATGGAGAGAAATACGGTAATAGACGCTTGGTTTTTTGAGGCGAGTTCGACAGCTCTGGCGAGGGCAGATTGCTTATCGCTTGTTGGATCCACTACAACAAGGATTTTATGATAGTCCTTCATAGATTTTTCCTTTATCTGATGTGGTACTTAAATAATGGTCGATATAGGGCAAATTGCTTTGTTTTAGATCAAATTTGCCCTCAAAATCGACTAAATCAGCGGCCTATCTTATTGTTGCCAGCTAACTTATTGAGTGAGTCAAAATCGACTATGGTAATGTACTTCCCTTTTACCTCAATCAATTCTGCTTTTTGAAAACGGCCTAATAGGCGGCTGATGGTCTCTACGGTTAAACCAAGGTAATTACCTATGTCTCCGCGCGTCATAGTGAGACGGAACTCTTTGGGAGAGAAGCCCCTGCTACCAAAACGATTGGCAAGGTTGCTGATGAAAGCGGCTAATCGCTCTTCGGCATTTTTCTTACTCAGTAATAAGATCATCTCTTGATCGCTTTGGATCTCATTACTCATCAGACGCATAATTTGCTGTCTGAGTTTTGGCATGGTCCCTGAGAGCTCATCTAAGGTATCGAAAGGAATTTCGCAAACCATTGAAGTTTCTAATGCCTGGGCAAAACTTTGATGGGTCTGTGAATGGATACCGTCAAAACCTATCACGTCACCGGCCAGATGGAAGCCCGTGATCTGCTCGTCACCTTGCTCTGTGATGGTATAACTTTTTATGGTGCCAGAACGGATCGCATAGAGAGATTTCAGTGAGTCTCCAGACTTAAAAATCTGCTCGCCTTTTTGTATTGGCTTCTTACGTTCTATGATCTCATCAAGTTGATCTAGCTCGTTATTATTCAACGTGAAAGGGATACATAAAGTGCCCATGCTGCAGTCATGACAATGAATGGCGCATCCGGGACTAGCCGAACGACGACTTTTAATATTATCTGTCATAATCTCTCTCGAATTTCACAATTAGGCTTATGTTAAACTAATTTAATAGTCACAGCTAGCCTAGCTGTGCAAATGCAATATACAAAGTTTGTATGCCAAAGCTTACTAGAATAAGCCCACTAAATATGCGGACTTTGCGTTGTTGAACCAACTGGGCGAAGTAGCGCGCCGCGACCCCTGCACTGACCAAGGCGGGTAGGGTACCTAGACCAAATGCGGCCATTATGAGGGCACCTTGCTGTGCGGAATTCGCCGCAACGGCCCAGGTTAACGTGCTGTAAACCAGGCCACACGGAAGCCAGCCCCACAATAATCCTGCCGCGAAGGCCTGTTTTAAATCAGTAATAGGTAGCAATTTGTTCGCAACCGGGCTTATCAAGCGCCACAGCCACTTGCCTACTCGTTCAATCTGCACCACGCCAGCCCATATTTGTGCAATATAGAGACCGGTAATGATCATCATTACACCAGCAAATACGCGCATGCTGACTAAATAGGCGTCCAGGCTAAACAGAGTTGAAAGTAAACTTGCTGAGCCACCCACTAAGGCACCGGCTAAGGTGTAGCTAATGATGCGGCCAAGGTTATAGCTGAGGATAAACTTAAGCTGACCAAGCAGAATATTATCCGAGGCTCGTCTGGGAAGCTGCTGAGAGAAGGCGCCCACTAAACCACCACACATACCGATGCAGTGGCCAGCCCCCATTAGCCCCACTAAAAAGGCGCCGGTTATGGTGAAGTCAATCAATGCGGTTGCTGCTCGTCTTGCTGGCTATTTGTCTTGGGTTTAATGTCATCATCAAACAAGATAGAGACGCTTTGACGGTCAAGATCGTCAAACTGTTCAGATTTTACGGCCCAGAAAAAGATCCCTACGGCAACCAGCACAAACAGCATGGCAATGGGGATCAGTACATAGATAATACTCATAAACGAACCTTTAGTAGTCTTAGGCTATTGGCAACCACAATTAATGAGCTGGCCGACATGCCAATCGCAGCAATATAGGGTAACACGTGTCCGGTTACCGCTAAAGGAATGATAAGCAGGTTGTATCCTAGTGCCCACAACAGATTCTGCCTAATGATTTGCTCTGTCATTTTGGCGATGCGTACCGCTTGTGGAAAACGAGACAGCTGGTCTCCGAGCAAAATTAGATCGGCACTGTTTTTGGCGATATCAGTGCCGCTACCCATGGCAATCGAGAGATTGGCGCCAGCTAACACTGGTGCATCGTTAACACCATCGCCAAACATAGCCACTCGCTTACCTTGATCTTTTAGCTGGTTAATCAGCGTCAGTTTATCTTGGGGCTTAAGACCTTTATGGAGCGCAGTAATGCCAACTTCGTGAGCGACCTGCTCAACGTGCTCGCTTGTATCGCCACTGGCTATACAGGTGGCAATTCCCATCGTTTTTAGCGTGTCTACGGTTTCCTTCGCATCGTCTCTTACGGTATCACTAAGCGTAAAGCCAGCGATGAGGTGATCTTGAGTCGCCAGATAGACATTTGCTAGGTTGTCGGCAGCTTGAATTTGGGTTTGCTCAAGAATAAATGCGGCGCTACCTAAGTAATATTGCTGCTGATTAACCTTTGCCAGAACACCTGAGCCGGCAATATATCGGTTCTCCTTCACCTGACAATCTTGGCGATAAAAAGGGGCAAATGCCTTAGCGATGGGATGGATAGATTGTGATTCCATGGCAGCGCTAATGGCTAGAGCCTCTGCTTGGCTCATGGTATGAAAAAGGTGAGTCTGGTTTAAGGTCAGACTGCCGCAAGTTAATGTGCCTGTCTTATCAAATACCACCTGGTCGACTTTAGGCAGTTTTTCGAACACGCCACCACGACGGGCGACAACCCCCAAGCGCGTGAAGAGCCCGGTTGCGCAGGTGACCGCCGTGGGCGTCGCCAGTGCCAAGGCACAAGGGCAGGTAGCAACAAGTACAGAAAGCGTTACCCAAAAGGCATCTTCAGGCCAATAGTGTTTCCACACCAGATAGGTGAGGGCGGCGATCACTAAAATGGTCCAGGTGAAATAGTTAGAAATGGTATCGACATAGAGGGCCACTCTAGGCTTGTTATTCGACGCTGCTTCTTGTAATCGAATGATTTCGGCTACTAATTGGTCCTGGCCAGTCGCGGTGACCACAACCTTTATAGGGTGGTCGACATTGATGGTGCCAGCATACACCTGGCTGGTTAAATGCTTAGTCACAGGCATCTGCTCGCCTGTCAGCATGGCCTCGTTGACACAGCTTGAACCTTCGATAATGTCACCATCGGCTGCTATCACTTCCCCTGGCTTTACCATGATGATATCGCCAGTCTTAAGGCGTTTTGCAGGGACTTCAGATTGCTCACCTCGTTCATCGAGCAAATTGGCTGTCAGAGGAATGAGTTTATGCAGGTTGTTGGAACTGATGGAAGCCTTTTGGCGAGCATTTTGTTCGAAATAGCGCCCAAGTAATAGAAAGAAGGTAAACATGCTGACGGATTCGAAATAAACTTCGCCGTCGCCGGAAACGGTTGCTATGCAGCTGGCAATATAGGCTCCACAGATCGCTATAGAAACCGATACATCCATATTGAGACGCCCCGACAACATAGAGCGAAGCGCGCTGAAATAAAAAGGCTGTGCGGAGTAAAACACCACTGGCGCGGCGAAAATCATGCTCACCCAGCGGAAATAGTCTCTGAACTCCACATCAAGGTCGGTGAAGTAATCGGAATAGAGTGCCAACGCAAACATCATCACCTGCATGGTGGCAAATCCAGCTAGCCCCAGTCTTAACAGAAACTTGCGGCTATTTTTCTTACTTTGGATCTCTTGGTCATCGACCTGATATGGGGCGGCCTGATAACCGATTTGGCTTATTTGTAGTAGGATCTCGCTCAGTTTTATTACCTCAGGATCCCAGCTCACTTGAGCACGTTCTGTTGTGGTATTAACTGAGATCTTGTTGATCCCTTTTATGTGTTGCAGTTTGTGCTCGATAAGCCAGGCGCAAGCGGCGCAGGTAATACCATCTATGGTCAATGAAGTGCTGGCACTTTCGTTGCCCTGATGGACGAAATCTTGCTGAACTTCTGCGAGATCAAATGCCGAGAAGCTACTGAGTTCTTCGGGCACCAGGGCGGTCTGCTTGCTACCAGGCTCGGTGCGATATTTGTAATAGTTAGTTAATCCAGCGTCTATGATAGCGGCTGACACGGCTTGGCAGCCAGGACAACACATAGGCTGCAATACGCCATCGATAAGGGTTTCGAATTGGCGACCCGTGGTCACGGGTTCGCCACAGTGAAAACAGTTTAACGAGTCCATGAATGGCTAGTTTAACCAATATTGATTGTTATCTTTTAGCTCTAGACGTTTTTGGATGCGCCAGGACCGATCAAAACCTTCTAATCTGACTTCCCAGCTGCCTGTAATGGGCTTAGCCAGCTTAATGCGATAGACCTGAGCACCATCAGCGGTTGCAACCTGGGCGAAATCTTTCTTTTGTAGGGTAGGATGATAAAACTCGACATTAAGCGCTGCAGCATAAGGCTCGCCGCCGTGCTGGGTGAGGGTGATCTCGTCGTCACTAAGTTGTAATTCAAACTGAAGCCCCAATTGCTTGGCATGTTTGATCTTACGTAAATCCATATTAATGGCTTTGCCATCTTTGTAATAATCTTCTGACACTAAAGAGTCTTTATTTTCGATCGCGAGAAGCATGAGGTTAACACTGGCAAACACGGCGCAAAGCGGCAAAATAATCAGAAACCAAGGCCAAAACTGTTTATACCAAGCTTGTGGTTTTTTCATGGGTACTACCTGTTATTTTTGTTGGCCATATCTTACCGTTAAATGATGTTTATGGCACTTAAAAAAAAGGCCTCGATCTGTCTCGAGGCCTTGGTGTTACTTAAATGTAATTACTTGTTTGACAAGCTATAAACATATGCTGTGATGACGTGAACTTTCTCTTCGCCCAAGACATCTTTCCAGGCTGGCATCACACCAGAACGCCCATTTTTGATGCTTTCTTGGATCACGCCACGGCTGCCACCGTATAACCAAATGTTATTCGTCAGGTTAGGGGCACCCATAAACTTGTTACCTGTGCCATCCATGCCATGACAGGCAAAACAACCTTTCATGAATGACGCCTGACCTTGGGCCGCTAGCGCTTCGTCATGCTCCTGACCGGCAAGTTTCACTACGTATTCAGCAAGACCTTTAAGCTCGCTGTCTTCGATAGGTAAACCGCCTTTCGGAGGCATCATGCCGTGACGACCATTCATGATAGTGGTTTTGATGGTAGCCAAATCACCGCCATATAACCAATCACCGTCAGTCAGGTTAGGGAAGCCCTTGCTACCGCGCGCGTCACTACCGTGGCACTGTGCACAGTTTTGCAGGTACAAACGACCACCTACTTTCAGAGCTTCTTCATTTTTCACTAGCTCTTCAAGGGGCGTAGCCAAATAAGCTTCAAAAATTGGGCTGTACTTAGCGTTAGCTTTCTCAACTTCTTTATCGTATTGAACCCAACGATTCTCTTGCTTAGCCAGTTCAGTGGCAGCGGCAGAGTCAGCCTTGATACCTTGTTCGGTACCAATACTTTGGTTTGAGCTCGACCAGCCAAGGAAACCTTTAAAGTTACCCAAACCTGGATATAGCGCTAAGTAAACCACACCAAAGACGATCGTGATGTAGAACATATAACTCCACCATTTAGGCAGTGGGTTATTGATCTCTTCAATACCGTCAAAGCTGTGACCCATTGATTTGCCTTCTTCAACACCGGTAGTGTTTTTAGAGACAACAAACAGTAGGATGAAACATCCCGCGATTACCACAATTGTGAGTACGGTAATCCAAATACTCCAGAAGCTACTCATCATCACTTATGTTCTCCTGAGTCCTTGCTTTTCTCTTCATCAGAGAAAACAAGGTTAGCGGCTTCGTCAAATTGAGCCTTACGACGACCGCTATAAGCCCATGCAAAAATACCGACAAACGTCACCATGACAACAATGGTAATAATCCCTTGTACTGTGCCGTAATCCATATTCATGCCTCCAATTTATTTCAGTGCGTGACCTAGCGACTGCAGGTATGCAATTATTGCTTCCATCTCAGTTTTACCTTCAACAGCCTTCTTGGCATTGTCGATCTCTTCCTGAGTGTAAGGCACACCGAAACCGCGGAACACTTCCATCTTCTTAGCTGTGAGTTCGCCATCGAGGACGTTATCAGCTAGCCAAGGGAAGGCAGGCATGTTTGATTGTGGTACTACTGCACGTGGATCCAACAGGTGAACCTCATGCCACTTGTCGCTGTAACGACCACCAACACGAGCCAAATCTGGACCGGTACGCTTAGAGCCCCATAGGAATGGGTGATCCCAAACGGATTCACCGGCAACAGAGTAGTGGCCATAACGCTCAGTTTCTGCACGCAGCGGACGGATCATCTGGCTGT
The DNA here is from genome assembly GCF_000773485.1 of Shewanella sp. ECSMB14101. NCBI lineage: Bacteria > Pseudomonadati > Pseudomonadota > Gammaproteobacteria > Alteromonadales > Shewanellaceae > Shewanella > Shewanella sp. ECSMB14101. The sequence goes on from NZ_JSFF01000003.1 coordinate 270,066, forward strand.
GACAGCCAACACATCCTTCACGGATATAGATGTCGCGACCTTCTAGCTCCAGTGCAGTATAAGGACGTAGCCCATCAACTGGCTCTGTTGTGTCTTTTTGGAAAAGCAGGGGAGTGATCTGTACCAAACCGCCAATACTGATGGCAATCACGGTAAAGATACCCAGCAGACCGATGTTTTTCTCGACTATCTCATGATTAAATTTCATCAAATCTACTCCTTATGCTTCAGCTAGTGCTGGCAACGATTCTTTTGGTGCTTTTACTGTCTTAAACACGTTGTATGCCATTAGTAGCATACCTGTGACGAAGAACAGGCCACCTAAGAAACGGACAAAGTAGAATGGGTATGACGCTTCCAAAGCTTCAACGAAGCTGTAGGTTAAGGTTCCGTCAGAGTTTACTGCACGCCACATTAGACCTTGCATAACACCCGAAATCCACATTGAAACGATGTAGAGAACGGTACCGATTGTCGCTAACCAGAAGTGAACGTTAATCAGCTGAGTGCTGTACATACGGCCATGACCGTAAACCGCAGGAATAAGGTGGTAAAGTGAACCGATTGAAACCATAGCTACCCAGCCTAGCGCGCCTGAGTGAACGTGACCAACAGTCCAGTCGGTGTAGTGAGATAACGCGTTCACTGTCTTAATCGCCATCATTGGACCTTCAAAGGTCGACATGCCGTAGAAAGAGAGAGAAACGATAAGGAAACGCAGTACAGGGTCAGTTCTAAGTTTATGCCAAGCACCAGATAGCGTCATAATACCGTTGATCATACCACCCCAAGAAGGTGCAAATAGGATCAGCGACATAACCATACCCAGTGATTGTGTCCAGTCTGGTAGCGCAGTGTAATGTAGGTGGTGCGGACCCGCCCAGATATACAGTGCAATCAATGCCCAGAAGTGAACGATAGATAGACGATAAGAATAAACAGGACGACCAGCTTGCTTAGGCACGAAATAGTACATCATACCTAGGAAACCAGCTGTCAACAGGAAGCCAACGGCGTTGTGGCCATACCACCATTGCACCATGGCATCGACGGCGCCAGAGTATAATGAGTATGACTTGAACAGGCTGACAGGTACTGCCATAGAGTTAACGATATGCAGTACAGCTACCGTGATGATAAAGGCGCCAAAGAACCAGTTTGCCACATAGATGTGCGACGTGGTTCGCTTAACGATTGTGCCAAAGAACACAACGGCATAGGCAACCCATACTATGGTAATAGCGATATCGATAGGCCATTCCAATTCGGCGTATTCTTTACTGCTGGTTAAACCAAGCGGCAGAGTAATAACGGCTGAAAGAATAATGGCTTGCCATCCCCAGAATGTAAATGCAGCTAGCTTAGGTGCAAATAGGCGGGTTTGGCAGGTACGCTGGACGATATAATAGGATGTTGCAAATAACGCTGAAGTACCAAACGCGAAAATCACGGCATTGGTGTGCAGAGGTCTTAGACGACTGTACGTGAGCCAGGGAGTTTCGAAGTTAAGTTGTGGCCAGATTAACTGGGCCGCGATCAATACACCTACCGTCATACCAATAATGCCCCACAATACTGTGGTAAGGGCAAATTGGCGGACAACAGTGTAATTGTAATCAGCGCCTTGAGGCTGGGAATGGTTCATCATATTGCTTCCACTGCTTATTACTTATACTTATTGTTTGAGTAAAGTGGCACTTTACCCGGTAAAATGACATCAAAGGCTTGTTTCCCTACGAAACAAACATGACTGTGTCAATGTGTTACACAACATTAACGCAAATTAATGCCGAGTAACGCAATGATACTTGAGCAATATCAAAAAAGATAGGAATTATGCGGCATCCATTATTGATCCAGATCAAACTACCTGGATAGAATGTAAACACTATGATTCAAAAGGTTAATAATTGTGCTATCAAAATGGCGTTCCCCTGATTTATGGCGTTTAGCCGGACTTATTGTTACTTTGCTGCTTTGTGGTTGCGAACCATCAGAAAAACAATTACCAAAGCTTGACCAAAACGCTACCAAAACTCCCTTTGAAATTGACCAGACACTATGCGACTTTAGCCAAAAGACCTGCGACAGAGAGCTAAGCGGGCAGCGGATCTCATTGGCTATTTCGCCAGAAAATACCCCTAGTGAAAAGCCCTTGCAGGTGACCTTAACCAGCAGTGTCGCTTTAGAAGAGTTATCGGTAAGGGTAGAAGGAAGAGATATGTTTATGGGGGTTATCCCTGTTAAGTTAAGCCAAACAGGTAAAAACACCTATCAAGGTCCGCTAATATACGGTTCATGCAGCAGTGATTATATGGTGTGGCGACTTATCGCTAGCTTTAAAATCCAAGGTGAAGCCAAGGTGGTTATGTTTGATTTTTTAGCCGATAGCTAAGTAGAGGCCACTGACACCCGCTTTTAACGCAGTCTATCAGTGGCTAAGGTATACTTAGTTTTTATCACTCAGTGCCAGCCTAACCTTATTAAATATTTCAATATTATCGATAAAGAGGTGCGCTAACTTGGGGTCAAAATGACTGCCAGCATTGCGAGCGATCTCTTCAATCACCTCTTCGATTGGCCACGCAGGCTTATAACAGCGCTCATGAGACAGGGCATCGAAAACATCGGCAATGGCCACGATTCGTGCAAAGATATGAATTTCTTCTCCTTTTAAGCCAGAAGGATAGCCACTTCCGTCGTATTTTTCATGATGCTGTAATGCAATTATCGCTGCGGCATTTAGGATTGGACGTTCTGACTTACCGAGAATTTGGTGTCCAATAGCTAGGTGTTGGCGCATGATCTCCCACTCTTCAGGCGTTAGTTTTCCGGGCTTTAATAGCACTGAATCTGGCGTGGCAATTTTACCTATGTCATGCATGGGGGAGGCGTGCTTTAGCAGCCCCGCCTGCTGCTCGTCCAGTCCTGCCAGCTTTGCCAGCTGATAGCAATATTCGGCCATCCGCTTAACATGGTTTGCAGCTTCCTTTGAACGGCTCTCAACGACATCACCCAGCCTAAAAATAAGCTCAGATTGGGTGTCTTCCAACTCCTTATTGAGTAACAGGTTCTCAAACGCAACCCCCACATTAATGGCAAAGATATCGATAAGCTTTTTATCAAGGTCGCCAATGGCGTGAATATTGTCCATGTAGAGCAAGTTAATCCAGCCGCTTTTTGCAGGAAAATAGCCCACGAAAAGATTATCTTCATATAAGCAGGTTTGCTCTTTTAACGCACGCTTTAACAGCTTTTCAATGGGTTCTGGAATCACTTGTTCATGGTGTGCGGCAAACTGTCCAGTGCCCGCCAGTATGTGCAATTTGTCAGGGCTAAGATCCTGACTCATGGCGTCGATAGCATTACAGGTCAGCAGTAAGGTTTCGTTGTTAAGGTTGAGTAGGTTGGCGACTTGCGTTAATAGCCCATCGGCAAAGTGATGTAAGGTGCGCAGCTCAAACAGGCCGGAGGTTGCTTTAAGTACACGCTCAAGTCCTTCCCGGTAGCGAATTTGAGCCATCTTCGCAGCTTCAATCTCCATGATATCCCGATAACTTCTCAGTGCGGAATAGACGCTGGTAATAAGCTTTCGCGAATCAAGTTCTGCTTTTGCTTTATAGTCATTGATATCGTAATTAACGATCACATCTTCTTCTGGAGCTTGACCGGGCTGCCCTGTGCGAAGGATAAGCCGGATGTTCTTGTTTTTATTTTCTTCCCTAATCCATTTAACCAACTCGAGGCCGGCGTGATCGCTTTCCATGACGACATCAATGAAAGCCATGGCGACGTCCTGCTCTTCTAGTAGAATGCGTTTTGCTTCTTCACCGCTATAGGCGTTGATGAATTCGATGCCACGGTGGTCGAGTTTAAATCGTGACAAAGCGAGTTTAGTGACGGTATGAACATCGGGCTCGTCATCGACTATCAGTATGCGCCAGGCTGGTCCAGATTCTGCTTCGATTGATTTCTTTTTACCAGAAAACAGTGGACTCTTTTTTGCCATATCAATCAGCATCCGTTTCCCTCATTGGTTAACTCACTTGATCTTAGTTATTAGTGTAGTAACTGGTGCTACATTTGGCTGGGAAACTAGATAAAATTACAGAACAATTTAGGTATTTAGTAATTTTTTACTCACTTGGAGGTATTTCATTATCATAAGTGGTTATAGCGTCCATTAGACGCTTCAATAGGAGAGAAAATGGTCTTTGATGCTAGATTAGATATTGGCTTATAGCTTGCGCCAGTCATAGAGCAGAAATATATCATCCGCTTTTTTCTTTATAATTGTTATAGTTAGACCGGACTAACTTTTCTTACATCGCTTTGTCGTTTCACAGGAGTATATCCGATTGCAGACTTTGCCTCTTTTTGAGTCCAGTGAGCATATCGATGCTGGCAACCCCATTATCAATCAGCATATTACGGCGTTAGCCATGGGTGGTATAGAAGATGCGGCCTTAGTCTACGAATTAGCGAGTGATCTGCTTTTTGCTCAGCGAGATAATGAAAACAGTTACAAGAGTTTTCGAAGTGAAATAACCAGCTTTTTGCATTGGTGCTTCGACGTGTGCCAGGTTTCACCCGCGAACGTGACTCGTCGAGATATGGATAGGTTTGTGGCCTACTGCCAATCACCGCCAACGGCATTGATAGGTTACTTTAATGTCGCTCAGTTCAAATTTGATAAGTTAACTCAGACCCGAATCCCTAACCCCAATTGGCGACCCTTTGTCGGTAAGAAAAACCAACCTTATCAATTAAGTGACAATGCTTTAAAAACCAAGATGGCTATATTGTCATCCTTTTACGGCTTTCTTATGGCTGAAGATTATTGCGAACGTAATCCTGCCCAAGCCTGGATGAATCACTCCAAGTTTGCGCACAAACGCAAATTTCAACTGAGCGAAGAGGAGGGCGGTGGACTCGCTTTTTCTGAGTTGCAGTGGTCCTACGTTATCTCTACGGTTGAAAAACTGGCTAAGCAAAACCCAGAAATGCACCAACGGAGTTTATTCCTTATTAAGCTGATTTACGGATGCTACTTAAGGGTTTCCGATGTCAGTGCGCGAGCGGGTTACAGTCCCATCATGGGGCAGTTTAAGCAGCATCAGCAGACGGGGATTTGGCATTTCCATATACCAAAGAGTAAAGGGGGTAAGGCGCGTCAAATACCCTTGTCAAATGAGCTATTGGCTGCGTTAAAAGCGTATCGAGCTTATTTAGGGTTGACTCAGTTGCCGACTTATCAAGAACAAACCCCTATCTTTATAAGACACAGGGCTGCCGGTCGTGGCCGAGACGCTGGATTGGTCACTGCAAACTTGGGGATCCGACAGGTGAGAGAAGAGGTTCAGCATCTCATTGAACAGGCCGCCAATAGCGCTGAAAATGATGGATTAATCCAAGATGCTGAATCCATGCGCCAATTGACCGTTCACAATATCCGCCATACGGGGATAACTCATGATATCAATCTGAATCGAAGGCCTTTATCTCATGTTCAGGCTGATGCGGGGCACGAGAGTATTGACACAACGTCACAATATTTACATACCTCGCAAGCCGAAAGGCATCAAAGTGCTGCGAATAAGCCCATGGACAGATTGGCAGGGATTGATTGACCAAAATAACGAAAAGAAATAACGGCACAACTTAATGATGACCGAGTGTCATTATTTTGATTCAAGTAATGCCGATAAGTCTCATTATCGGCATTTCAATAAAATCCGAGTTTATGTGCATCTAGCACTAATCTATTAGCATTGCTTTATCTGTTGGTTCAACGTGATCAAGGTTAGGTGCCCAAGGTTACGTGCCAGATTTGAATCATGCAGTGGGCCATTTTATGTATCGCCAGTAATGGTGCTCGCAACAAATCGCTTATGAGGGTTGCTTTTATCTGTACGAGCGCGCTTAACCTTGCCACTGAGTTTACCTATGCATTGCGTTTACCTATGATAAATCTTGGCATTACGGCTAAGGATTGGCACGCAATAATTCAATGCTTTCCGATATTCATTGCTCTCAGGATTTGCACAGAATTCTTGTTTTACAGCGGTTCGCACTAAAACAGTGTTAATCATGAAATGTTGTTGGGCTCTAACATAAGGTCATGCTAAGCGTTAGATAAAACGGTTCTTACTGGCATCTAAAATAATCCTTCATATATAGCGCGTCGCTACGTGCATGAAATTATATCTCTAGGGGGATTACCACTCAGATTTTACGTAGAAACGCGTGTCAGAATCACAAAATGTTCAAATAAGTTCGTGGCTTAGGTGGCTGGTTTACGATATTCAATGAAATGATAGTTCGCTATAGGGATTAATAGCGGTTAGTTGTCATGGGCCTTATCAACAAAAGCGTCGAGAAATAAGATTAAATGAGCTACTCAACAAAAAATGGTAAATAACTGCAGACGATCTCTAGTGAGACCGATACTCGATATTGAAGATAGTCGCTGTATGCCGTTACTATTTTCGCAGATACCAAACGATAAGCATTAAAAGTTTGTGTACTCACTGATAAGGTATGATTTACCCGATAGAGGCTGTTACAGCATCTATTGTATCGATTTAGTAATCTCCTCACACAGAAGTGCGCACAATGTATATTATGTTAAATACGATATGTGGGAGCAATTACTACCAACTGACATTGTCACGCCCCGCATCTTTGGCTCTATATAAGGCAGTGTCTGCGTCATGTAACATCTGGTTCAGGTGCTTGCCTGGCTTGAAGATACTTAGCCCACAGCTAAAAGTAATTTCCAGCACATCATCGCCTACCTGAAAACGATTTTGTCTTATGGCATCACAATAAGCCTGCGCATGGTTATAGAGATACGTCTTAAAGGATTGCTCTGCACCACAAGGTCTATTAACCAGAACGACAAACTCCTCACCACCCCAGCGCATCAATACATCCTGCGGATCTTGCTGCTGTTTCAAAATGGTGGCGATGTGGCGCAGTGCTTCGTCGCCTGTCATATGACCATAGGTATCGTTAATCTGCTTAAAGAAATCGATATCGATAAGAATGATCCCCAGTTCTCCCTGTTGTTGGCTACAGGCATGATGCAGGCGCTCGCCTATGGCAATGCCTTCACGGCGGTTATAAAACTGGGTTAAATCATCATATATGGCATGGTGTGTTAACTGAGCTTCGAGAGCCTTCTGCTCAGTAATATCGAAAATAACGCCGATCAGCCCGGCAACTTTACCCTGATTGTCGTTAAAACTTGTCTTATGAAAACGAACATAAACCGCATCGCCTTCTCGAGTTTTAATCTCTTTCTCATAGATTTGTACACCAGGCTTATCAAATAATGCCTGATCGGCGCGCTGGTAGACGTCAGCCAATTCGGCATCAAAGAGTTCATAGACGCTCTTACCGATCAGTTCTTCTCTCGTGAGCTTGATAAATGATTCAAATGCACTGTTACAACCCAGATAAACCCCCTCTATATCTTTATAAAAGATGGGCACAGGCAAGGTGCCCAGTGTAAGTTGAAGTAGGTAACTATCATTAGCCAACCACTGGAGTAGATCAGGATTTAGATTAGGAACGTCATGGGGCATATATCAGGATCTCTTATTATTTAAACTTCACGGTCCCTGTGTATAACAAAGAGTATAGTTGGCTTAGCAACATGCGCTATCTTACCAACTTATTGGCGATGTGCGAGTCAAAAGAATCTACTTGAGCCTTAACCTTACATGCAAATTTGTCATATTGAATGAAACGGATTTGAAAAATTAATCGCTGGACCGGCAGCATTGGTTACATATTGAGCGAACAACTCATTAGATGCGCTAAATCTTTCATTCAACATAAAAAATGATTGTAAATTAAAAAATGAGCTGCCTACACTGAGCTTAATATTTGTCATATGAGGGCTCTCGCCTATGTCTATCTCTCCTCTTGCCAGTGACAAGCTATACCGATTTTCGACACTTGCTCTACTCGATCCCAATATTAAATCTACCAAACAGTTAACACCACTTAACGAAATCGTAGGCCAAGAGCGCGCGCAGCAAGCCGTTGAGTTTGCCATGTCGATGAAAGATAAAGGCTATAACATTTATGCCATAGGTCGTAATGGCTTAGGTAAACGAACTATGGTGATGCGTTATCTCGATAGATACGATCCCAATGGCCATCATCAGCTCTTCGATTGGTGCTATGTGGTTAATTTCGATGATGCCCGGACCCCAAAGGTGCTGAAGTTGCCTCGAGGTAAGGCACAAGGTTTTAAAGTTGATATCGAGCAGCTTATGAAGCGGTTGGTAAAGGCCCTCCCCCTGGCTTTCGACAATGAGCTTTACTATTCCCGCGCTGAAAAACTAAAAGCGCAGCTGGCTGACAAACAAGAATCAGCACTGACGCAAATCACCAAAGAAGCCGCCTCGAAGCAAATTAGTCTGTCCATTAATGCTCAAGGCAGCTATGAGTTGGTCGCGATGAATGGTGAAGAACCTCACACTGAAGAGAGTTTTGCCGCCCTTAGCGAAAAAGAGCAAGCTAAGCTCGAAAAGAATATAGGTAGTCTCGAATCCAAGCTACGCGAAGTGGTACGCAAGTTTACTGCCTGGGAGGAAAGCTATTCAGACAAACAACAAAAGCATGACGAAGAAGTTGCCCAGGAGGTATTACAACATCTGCTTGAGCCCTTAAAGGAGCGCTACACAGATATAGTAGAGGTTAAGAGCCACCTCAATGATATGCATAAAGATATTATTGATAATTTGGATATTTTTCTAGAGCAGAATGATGAGCAGATCGCCCTCTCCTACGCCTCACTAGAAAAGAAGATGCCGCGGCGTTACCAAGTCAATGTGTTGGTAAATCATGGCGATATCCCGATGCCGATCGTCATTGAAGAGAGCCCAAACTACCATAACATCTTCGGATATATTGAAAACGCGACCTATAAAGGTACTATCTTCTCTGATTTCTCTCTCATTCGTCCTGGCAGCCTACATAAGGCCAATGGTGGTGTCTTGATGATAGATGCCATTAAAGTGTTAGAGCAACCCTATGTTTGGGATGGCTTGAAACGCGCTCTGCGTTCAAGAAAGCTCAGCCTCAGTTCGCTAGAACGTGAAGTCACCCTTTCAGGTACCATCTCGCTCGACCCTGAAGCTATCCCCTTGGACGTTAAGATTATTCTGTTTGGTGACTATCAAACCTATCAACTGCTTCAACATTATGACTCTGAATTTAAAGAGCTATTTAGAGTCACCGCAGACTTTGAAGATGAAATGCCGCGCACTGATGCGTCCGAAGTTCAGTATGCAAAATTTATTTCGAGCATAGTTCAGGGCAATAATATGTTGCACTGTGACCGCAACGCTATTAAACGCATCATAGAGTTCAGTGCACGTCAGGCCGATGCACAAAACAAATTGTCACTACACTCAGCCGACATTGCTAACTTGCTGCGAGAGTCAAATTATGTGGCAAAATCCAGTAATGCCAATATGATCCGGGCCAGCCATGTTGAGCAGGCACTGCATAACCATGAATTGAGGGTGTGCAGGCTAAGGGATCATGTGATGCAAAGTTTTATCAACGGTACGACACTTATCGACACCCAACACAGTGTTATTGGCCAGATAAACGCCTTGTCTGTGGTTGCTACATCGGATCACCAGTTTGGCGCGCCAAGCCGGATCACGGCAAGCGTTTCTTTGGGTGAAGGTGCCGTATTTGATATAGAACGTAAGGTAGAACTTGGCGGACAGATCCACTCTAAAGGGGTGATGATTTTAACCGCATATCTTGCGTCTATTTTTGGACAAACAGATAAAATCCCACTGACGACCCACCTCACCTTCGAGCAAAACTATTCAGGCGTTGATGGCGACAGTGCTTCTATGGCTGAGCTATGCGCCATTGTGTCTGCTTTTGCCAAGGTGCCACTGCGCCAAGATGTGGCAATCACTGGCTCCATGAACCAATTTGGTCAGGCGCAGCCTATTGGTGGCGTAAATGAAAAAATCGAAGGCTTCTTCGATGTGTGTAAGATAAAGGGCCGCCATAAAGGACAAGGGGTCATCATTCCCCACACCAACGTGCAAAACTTGATGCTGCGTGCGGATATTGTTGACGCGGTTACTAAGGGTGAGTTTTCTATCTGGGCTATCGAGCATGTCAATCAGGCTGTAGAGATCTTAACGGGTCTGCCGGCTGGCGAGCGAGACTTTGAGTTTGAGGATTACCCGAAAGATACCTTATACGCCAAAGCTGATGATAGGTTACAAAAGCTGAGAGACCATATTAAGCTGCGTGATAAAAAGCCGGATTAACATTAAGCGCGGAAATCGTTCGTAAGGGATAAAAAAAGCCGGTGAATCACCGGCTTTTTTTAGGTTCATCGCGGATAAGCGGGGACTAAAAA